>NZ_JAOVUB010000004.1:0-129226 GCF_027737825.1 Campylobacter sp. VBCF_06 NA8 | reverse complement strand
CAAAGATTGACTAAAAGATAGTTTTTGACAATAATAAATAAAATAACACGCATTGGAAAATAACAAAAGTTAGATTTCAAAAACGGAAAGTGGATTATATTCAAGGGTTGCTTAAAAAGAGATTAAAGAGAAGGAGGAATTTAAAATTTTGCAAAATTTATAAATTTCGCCAAATTTTGCTTGGCGAAATTTAACTAAAATTTATCTATAAATCCCCACACTTTCGCGTATTAGGCGCATTTTTTCACTTGCGATTTTTTGCGCCTTTTGCGCACCATAAGCCAAAATTTCATCTAGCTTTTTCTTATCAGCTAGCAACTCAGCGTATTTTTCGCGCGCCTGTCCGAAATACTCACTCACAAGCTCGCCAAGATACATCTTAAAGTGTCCGTGTCCCTCGCCACCACGCTCATATCGAGCTTGCAAGGCTTTTTGTCCTTCTTGGTCTAAAAAGAGTTTTGCTATATTATAGACATTGCAGTTTTGCCACTGCTTTGGCGCTTCGAGCGGCTCAGATGTCGTAACAATCGAGCCGATTTGCTTTTTTTGCTCCTTTGGCGAAGAAAAAATATCAATCGTATTTCCGTAGCTTTTGCTCATTTTTGCGCCGTCCGTGCCAGGGACTATTGCGACATTTTCGCTGATTCTAGCGCTTGGCAGGGTTAAAATTTCGCCATGCGCGTTGTTAAATTTTAAAGCGATATCGCGCGCGATTTCGACATGCTGAATTTGATCTTTGCCCACAGGCACGCTCGTAGCGTCGTATAGCAAAATATCAGCTGCCATTAGCACAGGGTATGAAAACAAATCGTGCTTGCTCTCAAAGCCCTTTGCGACCTTGTCTTTGTAAGCGTGAGCGCGCTCTAATAGCCCCATTGGCGTGTATCCGCTAAGTATCCAGTAAAGCTCCAAAACCTCTTTCACATCGCTTTGCACCCAAAATGTCGATTTTTCTGGATCGATTCCCAAAGACAAAAACGCCGCAGCCGCCTCATAAGTGCTCTCTTTGAGCTTCGCACCCTCGCTAACAGAGGTGAGCGCGTGGTAATTTGCGATGAACAAAAACAGCTCCTCGCCCGCATTTTGCGCATCTACCATTTGCTTAATGCTGGCGAAATAATTCCCCAAATGTAGCCTGCCTGAGGGTTGAAGCCCAGTTAGTGTGCGCGGATTTGAAATTTTAGATTTTTCACTCATTTTTTAACCTCTTTTTTGATAATTTTTAGTAATTTTTCGATAACTTCTTTTTGCGAATTTTTCTCTACATTTACGATATAATCGGCCTTGGCGCTGTATTTTTTATCCCTTTGCTCATGCAGGGCGCGCGCCTTTTTCAAATCAGCCAAAAGCGGTCGTTTTGCGATTTTTTTGCTAGCGTTTTGGCTAGAATTTATGCGCTTAATTATCGCATCGAAGCTCGATTTTAGGTAGATTACGGTGCCAATTTTGTTTAAATTTTTAACAGCATAAAATCCGCCACCAGTTGAGATTATCGCGCCACTTACATTTTTTTCCAAAAATTTAGCGAGTTTTTTCTCTATTTTGCGAAATTCCACCTCGCCCTGCTCCTCGAAAATTTTGCGAATTTTTTTGTTCGCATAGCTTTCTATCATATCGTCGCAATCTATCGCAAACAGCTCGCTAGCCCCAGCCAAAGCTCGCGCGAAAGTCCCCTTGCCAACGCCCATAAAGCCGATTAAGATTATATTTTTTGCGCTCATTTTTGCCCTTTTTTTAAATTTGCCTCGCCCTCATCGTCGTTTCCGCGATTTTTAGGGATTATGACCAAAGGCGTCCCGCTTAAATCAAATTTCTCTCTAAGTTTGTTCGCCAAATAGCGTTTATAGCTAAAATGTAGCGCGCGCGGACGATTCATCACAAGCGCGATTTTAGGCGGAGCGAAGCCAAACTGCGCTGCATAGTAGATTTTCACGCTCTTACCCTTATCGTGCGGAAGCGGGTGAGCTTTGGTCGCTTCTTCGATTAGCGCATTTAAATGAGCGGTTTTTATCTTTTGCGTGTAATTTTTATAAACCTGCAAAATCAGCGGGTAGAGCTTGTGTATGCGTTTGCCACCAAGCGCACTTACACTAATAACCGGCGCGTAAGCTAGAAATTTAAATTTATCGCGCAAATCGCGCACCATAGCGTCAAATTCAGCCTCGCTTTTGTCCCATTTATTTAGCACGATTATCACGCCTAGCTCAAATTTAGCCGCAAGCCCAGCAATTCGCTCATCTAGCTCGCTAAATGGCTCAGAAGAGTCCAAAACCAAAAGCGCAATGTCTGAATTTTCTAAAATTTTCTCCGTTCTATTTAGCGCAAACCTCTCTATTCCCTCGATTTTACCGCGTTTTCTAATACCAGCAGTATCCACAAACTCAAACCTTCTCCCCTCAAATTCATAGCTTTCATTGACAGGATCTATCGTCGTGCCAGCCACACTGCTTACCACCGAGCGTTCGTTTTTCACAAGGGCGTTTAAAAGGCTAGATTTGCCCACATTTACCCGCCCGATGATGCCTACATTTATGGTTTTGTTCTCGTAATACTCGCTCTCATCGCTCTCTTTGATTTCGCCATTATCGTCAAAATTTTCTAAAAAATCATCGAAATCCTCGCTCTCGTCCCCTCGCACAGGCGCAGGATCTAAGTGAGTATAAATCCAATCCCTAAGCTCGTCAATACCGGCATTATGGCTGACAGATAGCGCAAACATCTGCGCGCCAAATTCGTTAAATTCCCAGCTTCTTTCTTCATCTTTTTTGCTATCTACTTTATTTACGAGCAAAACTATCGGTTTGCCTAGCTTTTGCAAAGAAAAGAAAATTTTGCGATCCTGCTCGTCCGGGAGCAGTTTGCCATCGACCATAAAAAGAATAATATCCGCATTTTGCGCCTCGGCTAGGGTTTTTGCCTGCACGCGCGCAAAAAGCTCGCTCGTATCATCAAGCCCGCCAGAATCGACTATCATCGCATTTCTATCATAAATTTGCACGGCGATTTTGTTTGTATCCCTTGTGGTGCCTGAAACCTCGCTAGTAATGGCAATTCTTGCGTTTGCGAAGCGGTTAAAAAGGCTCGATTTCCCCACATTTGGGCGCCCTATTATCATCACTGTTTTCATAATACTTCCTTTGATTTTTCTCATTATAGCCAAATTTTATTAAGTAAATCAAAATTTAAAAACAGCTATAATCATAGGCTTTTTTGAGGGGTCAAATTTTGAAATACAACAGCTTTTTATTGCACCATTTAAGCATTTATTATATGTTGCTTGCGTGCTTTTACAACTCCATTGCAGGGACATTTGCTAAAATTTTGGCCATGCAAATCCCAGCCATCGAGGTCGTGCTATTTCGAAATTTATTAGCCCTTTTTATCATTTTATACATTATGCGCAAAAATCGCAAAATTCAAGCCCAACCAAGCCGTGGCGGACATCCGTGGATGCTTGCTACGCGCGGAGTTATCGGGATTTTGGGCTTAATCGTGTTTTTTTACAACCTTACGCAACTAAGCCTAAGCGAGGCCTTTACCTTCCAAAAAACAGCACCGATTTTTATCGCCGTGATTGCATATTTTGCGCTAAAAGAAAAATTATCCAAATTTGGCTGGTTTGCTGTATTTTTGGGCTTTGTAGGTATCGTTTTGGTGATACAGCCTCATTTTGGGATTCACGCTGGGCATATTTTTGGGATTTTAAGCGGTCTGTTTGCCGCGATTGCACTCACGGCTGTCAGGGAGCTGCGCAAGTATTACAGCGCAAATATAATCATACTCTCAGCCCTACTTGCAGGCACGCTAATGCCGATACTTTTCATGGCGATTGCCGAATTTATCGAAATTCCTGCGCTAAATTTTATGATTAGCAAATTTGTCATGCCAGATCTTAAAGGCTGGGGAATTGGCGCGATTTTGGGCGTTTGTGGGCTGTATTATCAGTCCTATCTCACCAAAGCCTACGCCGCTACCAGAAAGGCAGGGATTGTCGCCACACTAAGCTACACGGATATTATTTTTTCGATGATTTTTGGGCTAGCTTTGGGAGATACGCTCCCAAATTTCACCGCACTTTGCGGAATCGCGCTGATAATTGCGGCTGGAATTTTAATAGCAAATAGGAGATAATTTTGGGTTATTCTAAATTTTGGCTTAAAAATTTAGGCGTGTATTATATGCTAATCGCTAGCTTTTATTTCGCGCTAAATGGGGCGCTAGCCAAGGTCATGGCAGAGCAAATGAGTAGCGTAGAAATCGTGTTTTTCAGAAACGCCGTAGGGCTAGCTATCATGCTAATCTCGCTAAAAAGGCTAAAAAATTTCGGCGTGGGCGGGAAGCCTTGGCTACTTTTTTTTCGCGCATTTATTGGCAGCTGCGGGATTATAGCAACCTTTTATAATATCGCTCACATCGAGCTTGGCACGGCTTTTACCTTCCAAAAAACAGCCCCGATTTTCACCGCACTTTTCTCATCGATTTTCCTAGGCGAAAAGCTCAGCTTTAAAGGCTGGTGCGCCATAATGCTAGGTTTTGGCGGGATTTTGCTCGTTATTCAGCCTCACATTAGCATTGCACCGACCGATATCATCGGCGTTTTTGGCGGTATGTGCGCAGGGCTAGCATACACTAGCGTCAGGGAGCTTCGCAAATACTACGCCACGGATATCATAATCCTAGTTTTCGTCTTTGGCGCTGCGCTTGTAAGCTCTACGCTAATGTGCGCGGAATTTGCGCTAAGAGGAAGCGAGATTGAAATTTTAGGCGTGATTTCGAGCGCAAATTTAAGCAAATTCGCCTATTTTAACATGCCAAATCTCTTTGGCTGGGTTTTGGTCGCACTGCTAGGAATTAGCGGAATTTATTTCCAAAAATACATGACGCGCTCTTACGCAGCCTCCAAAAAGGCTGGCGTTGTGGCTGCGATTAGCTACACAGACATTATCTTTACGCTGATTTTAGGCGTCATGCTAGGCGATAGTTTGCCGAATTTAATGGCATTTTCGGGGATTTTGGTCGTCATCATAAGCGGAGTTTTAATCGCAAGAGAACGCTAAATTTAGCCAAATTTTAAAATTTCGCTGTCCGCAAGCTTGGATACTGCACCCGAAATTTTACCCATAAGCGCAATTGCAAAGAATTTTGCGTAAGCAAATTCGAAGCAATCTAGTAAAATTTAAAGCAAAATTCAACCCAAATTTAGCATTGAACGATTTTTTTGAATTTTAGGCTAAATTTTGCTTTTCTTGTAAGGGGGAGGGCGCGCTTTTTAGGAGACGCTACCCTCCCCCTTACCAACCCCCACCCCTGTAAAACCTTAGAAGTGGCTAAATTTAGAGCTTCGCTCTAAATTTAGCTGGTTTTATTTTACTGAAATGCTTCGCATTTCTTTACAATTATAATGGATTGCGTAAATTTTGGCTCATAGCTCAAAATTTCAATATTGTCAGACAAGCAAAGCTTGCTTGCAATGGCACTTAGTGACAAAATTTCGGCGCAGTGTTTTTAAGGTTGCGCAAGCGAAATTTTGCAAAATTTCAAATTTATTTCAACTCGCCCCAGCTAGTAGCGATATCTAGGCTTGTGACGAGCGGGACATTTAAATTCACGACATTTTGCATGATTTCCCTAATTTTCGCGCCAAATTCCTGCGCATACTCGCTTTTTACCTCGAAAATCAGCTCATCGTGGATTTGCAAAACTAGCCTTGCCTCCGCGCTTAAATGCGGCGAAATCTCAACCATAGCCTTTTTGATAATATCCGCTGCCGAGCCTTGAAACTTCGTATTTACCGCCTCTCGCTCATAAGTGGCTAGAAGCATTGGCGAAGCGTTAGCAAAATCAAAATACCGCCTGCGCCCAAAAAGTGTAGTGATAAATCCATCGTTTTTGGCGCTGTTTTTTAGCCCCTCTAAAAATTCCTTAATCGTCGCAAACGAGGCAAAATATCGCTCGATATAGCCCTTGGCCTCATTTCGCGGAATTTGCAAATTTTGCGCTAGTTTGCTTGCCCCCATGCCATAAATCAAGCCAAAATTTATGCTCTTTGCGATCGCCCTGTGTGCGGGTTCGCTATCGCCAAAAATGCTGATTGCAGTGCGCGAGTGTATGTCCTCGCCCGCCCCAAATGCCTGCAAAAGCGCAGAATCCTTGCTAAAATGCGCCAAAAGTCTAAGCTCGATTTGCGAATAATCCAGCGAAAGCAAGCTATTGCCCTCCTGCGCGATGAAGCAGTTTCGCATATCCTTCGCCAAAGCCCCACGCGCGGGGATATTTTGTAAATTTGGATTTTTGGAGGATAGCCTGCCGGTGCTGGTGCCTGTTTGCATGAAATTTGAGTAAATTCTGCTATTTTCGTTTTTCATCGCAAGGGCGTAAAGTGGCTCACAATAGGTGCTTTGAAGCTTGTAAAGCTCACGATAAGCTAGGATTTTTTCGATTACTGGGTGAGCTTCTTTGAGCCCGGCTAGCACGCTCTCATCGGTGCTGTAACCTGTTTTGGTCTTTTTTTGGCATGGCAAACCCAAATGCTCAAAAAGCACCACGCCAAGCTGTTTTGTGGAGTTTATGTTAAAACTCTCGCCACTAAGCTCGTAAATTTCGTTTGTCAGCACCCTAAGCGCGCTTTCGTTGCGAGAAATCAACTCGCTTAAATTTGGCTTTGAAATTTTAATTCCTGCATTTTCCATATCGCGCAAAACACGCACAAATGGGAATTCTAGCGTTTTTGCCAAATTTAGCAACTCTGGCGAGAGTAAATTTTGAAATTTAAAATAAAATTTCAAAGTTATCCACGCATCTTCGGCTGCGTATTTCGTGGCCTCATCAAACTCCAAACTCGCAAAAGTCTCGCCTTTGGCAACAATATTTTCAAATTTAATCGTGTCATAATCAAAATACCGCTTGGCTAAGCTATCCATACCCACGCTCTCGCTAGGATTTATGAGCCACGCTAAAATCATCGTATCAGCGAATTTGCGTGGCGGTTTTATGCCGAAATTTTGCTCTATGATATTGAAATCGTATTTTAAATTTTGCCCCACGACAAAGCCAGAAAAAATCCGTTCAATCGCCATTTTCGCTGAATTTAGCGAAATTTGTTCGCCCACGCCTAAGTAATTATGCATAAGTGGCACATAATACGCCTTTTGCTCGTTGAAACAAAACGAAAAGCCCACGATTTTGGCGTTTTTGCTATCTAGCCCAGTGGTCTCAGTATCAAATGCCACGATAGTATCCTCGCTAATGCCCTCACAAAGGCGCATTAGCTCGCTTTCTTCCCTCACGCACACTGGCTTAAAAGCTAGGCTCTCTTCGCTTTTACCGCCCTCGTTTTCGAGCGCGGAAAGAAGCTTGTGTAGCTCGTATTCGCGCAAAATTTCTTTGATTTTATGAAGTGGATTTTGCTCGGGAAATACGGCGTTGTGCAGTGGCGAAATTTCGACCTCATCGCAAAGCGTGGCAAGCTTTTGGCTCATAAAAGCTTCGTTTTTAGAGGCGATGAGATACTCACGCTGTTTGTTTGGTGGCAAAAGCTCGATATTTTCGTAAATCCTCTCCAAACTCCCCCACTCATCAAGCAATTTTTTCGCCCCCTTTTCGCCTATGCCTTTCACGCCTGGGATATTATCTGCGCTGTCGCCACAAATAGCCAAAAAATCAATGATTTGTTCAGGATAGACGCCGTATTTTTCATAGCACTCATCGCGGCCGTAGAGCATTTTTTTGGCGTAGCTATAAATGCGCGTCTCGCCACCAATTAGCTGATAAAGGTCTTTGTCGCTGGTTACGATATTGATTTTATGCGTGTCGCGGTAGGTTTTAACGACACTTGCGATCAAATCATCAGCCTCAAAGCCCTCTTTCTGCGCTGTACAAAAGCCCATTTTCTCTATCATTTCTATGCAAACTGGAAGCTGTGCCAAAAGAGCGTCCGGCGGGGTTTGGCGGTTTGTTTTGTAGTTTGGGTCAATGTCTGAGCGAAAGGTCTTGCCCTTGCTATCAAGGGCGAAAATTATATAATCGCTTTTGAACTCTCGCTCCAAATTTGCGATGAAATTCGCAAATCCACTCACCATGCCACTTGGCTTGCCACTTTTGGTCTTTAAGCTACTCATCGCGTAATACAGGCGGAAAAAAAAGCCAAAAGTGTCGATAATCGTGATAGTTTTCATACATTTCCTTAAATTTTGATTTTGCGTAGTGTAGTGAAATTTGGCTAAATTTTGCAAATTTTAAAATAAAACTTGATTTATCTCAATCACTAAATTTCAAAATATCGATATAATCTATCATTTTCAAAGAAAGGATATTTCATGGATTTTTTCAAAGATTGGGAAGAATTTAACCCAGAAGGCGCAAGTGTGAAATTTTATCGCACAAACAAAGATAATTGCGAATTTATTGGCTTTGATTCGCGCTCTTGTGTCCCACCAGAACCTATGATAAATGGGCTTGTAGCTCTGAATTTAGTAAAAGACAAAAATACAAAAGTAGTTATGGTAAATCACAAATTTCCAGTAGGCTTAATCCCAAAAATCGAAGCTAAATTTGATTACGAAAGGCAAGATTTACCAAATGGTGGCGTCAAACTCGTATTTAGCTTAAAAGATGGCACAAGTAGCGGTGATTTGGACATTAATGTCTCTTGCCACGGATAAAAGATGAATTTTAGCACATTTTCGCCACCATTTCGCATAGTTGGTGGATATTTTATTTGTGGGCTAGTGTTTTTAGCTCTTAGCATTTTTGGCTTTTATAACGCCGATTTTTATGGACTAACCAGCCTAAAAACTGCTTCGTTTTTTCATATATTTTTACTAGGTTTTGCCCTTAGTATCATTATTGGCGCACTTTATCAGCTAACCTCTGTCATCATAGAAAATAAATTTTTCAGCACCAAATTTGCCTTTGCAAATCTTTTTGTATTTGCTAGCTCGGTTGCGATTTTGTCTATTGGTATGATTTTAGAAAAACTACCACTTTTGCACGCAGGTGGCGGTATAGCGATGATGTCTTTGCTGTTTTTTGGCACAAGCTATGCGCTTAGCTTTGTTAAGGCAAAATCATACAAAACACCAAGTATTGCGCTAATAATCTCATCAATCTACCTTATCATAGGCATAATACTCGGATTTTTGCTAGTTCTTGTGGTAACTGGGGCGAGCGAGGCTGATTTTAGTAGAGTTTTGGCTTATCATATATACTTTATGTGTGGATTTGTGTTTTTCGTCATCGTTGGCGCTGGGTGCGTGCTTTTGCCGATGTTTAGCTTAGCGCATGATTTGAGCTTTTTGCCAGCTAAAATTTCAATTTTGCTCTACTTAATCTGCGTGTTTTTTGTAAAATTTGGTTTTGGAATTTATCTTTGCGCCTTGGCATTTGCGATTTTTGGGGTGCAAATTATCTACATTTTATCAAAGCGAGTAAGGCGCAAAATTGATTATTGGAGCGCAAATATATTTTTGTCGCTAGTAGCGCTTGTTTTGGGATTTTGCTTATGGAATTTTAATAAAACCCAAAGTGCGATTTTTTGCCTGTGTTACGGATTTTTATACGCATTTATCTGTGCTCATTTGTATAAAATTGCGCCGTTTTTGATCTGGTATCATTATGTATCGCCCTATGTAGGCAAAGGCAAAATTCCACTACTTGAAGATATGATTATCAAAAATTTGGCCTATTTTGCGATATTTGCAAACATAGTAGCGCTTATTTTTGCTGTGTTTGAAATAAATGTGATTGCGCTTATTTTTCAAGCACTAAGTATAATTTTTGTCGCAATAAACATAATAAATGTCTTTAAATACACTAAATTTGGAGTAGAAAATGGAAGAAATCAAGGATAAAATCTACACTGCACTTCGCGCTGTAATCGACCCTGAGGTGGGCTTTGATGTAGTAAGTCTTGGGCTAATTTATGGCGTTAGCGTCGATGAAAATCAAAACGCCACAATCACAATGACCCTATCGACTCGCTCATGCCCATTACACGAAATGATGATAGAGTGGGTAAGAAATGGCGCAAGTAGCGTAAATGGCGTAAAAAATGTCCAAATCGAGCTAGTGTGGGAACCAGCGTGGAATATCGAAATGGCGCAAGATCATGTCAAAAAAGCGCTTGGCAAAATTTGAAGGTTTTATAACCTTCAAATTTGTTAAATTTGGCGTTAAATTTATATAAAATTTATCGCAAAAACAGCTGGTTTTGGGAGTTTGCGAAGGCTGTCTTTGAGCATTAATTTGTTTTTTGCGCCCGCGATTTGCAGGGTTAAATTTTCGAATTTAAACTCCAAATTTTTAAGGGCGTTTTCATTTAAAATCCTAGCGAATTCACACAAAAAGCTAAGCCATGCTAATGTTCGCTCGCCCGGTAAAATTTCGCTTAAATTTGCAAAATTTGGGCTTAAATTTGGCTTGCCGTGCATTGCGATAATCGCGGCTATTAGGGCTTTTTGCTCGTGGCTCGTGCGGTAGTTTAGCCCATTTAGCACCATGGAAGCTGCGCTTTCGTGTTTGGCATAAAAGCCAAGCCTTGCGCCAATCTCGCAAAGTTTAGCAGCGTAGCAAAGCGGGCTAATGTATCTGTCTTCTAGCTTGTGAAGCGAGAAAAGCACGCTAAAAAGGGCTTTGGCGAACTTGTCTGCGTGCGAGCTTTCGCTAGCAAATCTATCTTGCAGACTTTTTAGGCTTGGGTTGAAATTCTTTGGCAAATTTGCCCCATGCAAAATCGAGCCCAAAAACACACCCTCTCGCACGCCCACACCGCTTGTAATCACGCTTTTTGCGCCGATTTTTTTAGCAATCTCGCTAAAAATTATCGCACCCTCTCTAATCGTATCGTAACGCTCTTTTTTTATCGGAAATTTGGCTAGTTCTAGGGTTTTTGCGCCGATTAATTTGCTAAAAAACAGCGCGTATTTTTCGTAATCGTAGCAGTAATTATGCACGATTTTAATCGGATAATTCTCAATCGCCATTATGGCATTGCTTAGCGCTCTTGCCGAACCGCCCATAGCGATTAAATTTGAGCTGGCAAATTCATCGCCAACCGCGCTGATTGCCTCATTTATATAGCCATATAGCCCGGCCATATCGCCTTTGTCAAAAAATAGCTCTTTTAGGCGAACTGTGCCTAAATTTAGCGAAATTTTAGCCTCGATTTTGCCATTTTTAATGCGGGCTAGCTCAGTCGAGCCTCCGCCGATATCCACGCTCACGCCGTCTCTGAAATCGCTAAGCAGATTGTGTGCGGCGTAAGCTCCAAAATACGCCTCACTCTCGCCATCTATTTTGCGGATTGCGATTTTGGTTTTTTGAAAAACTAGCTTGATAAACTCGCCCCCATTTGGAGCGTCGCGCAGTGCAGAAGTGCCTACGCAAAGCACCCTTTTGGCGCCGTATTTTTGGAGCAATTCTTTAAATTCCACAAACGCGTTAAGGCATTTTTGCATAGCCGCTGGTTGCAAAACTCCGCCGTTTTCATACGCGCCCTCGCCTAGGCGGACTTTGATTTTGTGCTCTGCAAGGATAAAAAACCCAAATCTGCTCGTTCGCTCAAAAATCACCAATCTGGCAGAATTTGAGCCTAAATCAATCACTCCAACGCGTTTTGGCATTAATAATCCATGTGAGCGTGTTTGTATTTGAGCTCACCCTCGGTTTCGATATTATCAGGATCGTAGGTGATACACTCGACAGGGCAGACTACGATGCAGGCTGGTTCTGAGTATTGATCCACGCACTCGCAGCACCTATCTGAATCAATCATATATGTCGGCTCGTCCTCGAAAATCGCCTCATTTGGGCACTCTTCGCGACACGCATCGCAACTGATACACTCGTCTGTAATCATCAAAGACATAAATTTAACCTTTACAAAAAAAATTAGTGCATTTATACACTAAAAACTTTTAATTTTATTTTAAAAAATACCAAATTTGCGCTATTTTTTGAGATTTTTTAGCGGAATTGTAAGGGTCGCTACAATCTTATCTTTGGCGGGCGAATTTTTAAGGCTCACAGATGCACCCATAGCCTGCGCGGCGTTTTTAGCCAAAAACAGCCCAAGCCCAGCGCCAGGCTTGCCGCCCTTGCGTTTAAACGGCGCGAAAAAATCCTGACTCTCGTCGATACTCTCGCCCAAATTTTCCACACGCACGATAAAATAATCGCCCGAAATTTCACTGAAAACCTCGATTACTTCGCCCTCTGGGGAAAATTTAATCGCGTTTTGGACAAAATTTTGGATAATGTGCATAAAAAGGTTTTTTTGGATACTCACTTCTAGGGATTTTGGCGAAATTTTGCTTACGACATCTTTTTTTTCATTTCTAGCCAAAATTTTAAAATTCACGCACAGCTCGCCTAGATACTGCACGATATCAAGCTGCTCTGGGCTCTCAAACTGCGCGCCCTCTTGGCGACCGATCTCTAAAATCGAGATTATCATTTTGTTCATATCGTCGATTGATTTGTTGTTGTTTTGGAGCGCCTCGATATATTTTTCCGCCTCTCTTGGCTTTATGAGCGTTACTTCGTTTTTGGTTTTCATCACCGCTAGCGGGGTTTTTAGCTCGTGCGCGATACCGATAAATAGCTCTTTTTGATACATTATAAAGGTTTGAATTCGATCGATTAGGCGGTTTATGTTTGTCAAAATCGGGCGAAATTCGCTCTCGCACCTCTCCATATCAAGTGGGGCTAGGAATTTCTCATCAAGACTGGCTAGCTTTTGCGAGATTACCTTGATTGGCATCAAAAGCGTGCGCGATAGAAACATAGCGTAAAAAATTATCAAAAATATCATTGTCAAATTTAGGATAATAATATCCACAAGTATCTGATTTGCGATATTTGCATAGACCGTTACATCGGTTTTGATCTGCAAAATTTCCTCGTTGCTATATGGGTATTGAAGGGTCAAAAAATTGCTTTCACCCTCTTGGCTCTCGTAAAATTTAGGCTTGGTGATTTTCTCGCCATAAACGAAACTCGTGATAAACTCGCCTTTGGGATCTGGCAGATACTCTGGGATTTTTTCGACTGGAATTTTTGGCAGTTTTGTGATATTTTCAGCCCTTACTAAAAGTCCATGAACTGAATTTTCGAAAATCGTAATCCTTATGTAGTTATAAAGCATTACGGAAAAAATCAAAATTAGCATCGCCGAAGCAGATGCTAATTGGATTATGAAACGGGTTCTTAGGCTTTTTGTGGAAAGCAAAATCTATATCCGCGACGACGAACTGTCTCGATTGTAGAAATATTTAGTGGTTTATCCATTTTTTGGCGGATTTGGTTGATTGCGACCTCGATTACATTTGGGGTTACTAGCTCTGGCTCTTCCCAAATAGCGTCAAGTAGTTGCTCTTTGCTTACGATTTGGTCTGAGTGGCGAGCTAGGTGAGTTAGCACCTCGAAAGGTTTGCCTTTTAGCTCGATTTCTTGGCCAAGATATGTGATTTTCTCTTCATCTGGGTCGATGATAAGATCGTCGATTTTGATAATGTTTGAGCCACCAAATCTAAGTCTAGCTTCAAGTCTAGCCACCAAAACATCGAAATCAAATGGTTTTTTGATATAATCATCTGCGCCAGCTTTTAGGGCTTTTATCTCGCTTTCTTTATCGTCTTTTGCAGATAGCACGACAACTGCTGTGCGAGCGAATTTTTGTTTTATAATGTTGATTAAATCGACGCCGCTGCCGTCTGGTAACATCCAGTCGGTTAAAACTAAATCGTAATTTCGTATGCCTATGTAATATTCAGCGTCTTTAAAGCTTTCTGAGCTGTCTGTTTGGTAACCAAACTCCGCCAAACCCTCGGCGATAGTTTTGTTTAGAGTAACTTCATCTTCGACAATTAAAATTCTCATTGATTTTCCTTCGTAATAAAATTTGGCGTGATTGTAGCATATTTTAAGCCAAAATTCAAGTTTTTTTAAAGAAATTTTAAAAATTTATTTCTATTTGCGCGCCGACTTTTGCGTCAGCTAAAATTTGGGTTTTGTAAATTTTCATATAGAAGTAATTCAGGCTTTTATACTGGGTTTTAAAGCTTTGGGCGAAGAAATTTAGCGCGTCTTCGACGAGCAAAAATTTCTCCCTCTCAAAGCTAAATTTTATAAATTCGCACGCCTTGGCGTAGTCTATAAATTCATCTGCGCCAAATTTTGCGCTTACTAAAATTTCTTGTTTTTTTTCTCTTTCAAAATCCAAAATTCCAACAATCGCGTCGAATTTCAAATCCTCAATCAAAACCCGAATCATATTACCCGTTTTTCCTCGCCACGAAGCAATCTTGCGATATTTGGAATATGTTTGTAAAAGACGATAAAAACTATGACAAAAATCGGCGCGTGAGTGTGGATTGCTGGCATATCTGCGTGGAGTATGTAGCTAGCCACAATTAGCGCGAGCGCCGCTGAGAGCGAGGCTACGGACGAAATTTTAAGCACTTTGCCTACAATAAACCAAACAACAAGCGCGATGATTAGCTCGATTGGCACGAAGCATGCTAGCACACCAGCGCCCGTGGCTACGCCCTTGCCACCGCTAAATCCAAGGTATGGCGAAAAACAATGCCCCACCACCGCAAACACAGCCATTCCCCAAAGCACATTTTCATCAAAACCCATAGCCCGCGCCACCAAAATCGGCACCACGCCCTTTAAAGCGTCGCAAACCACGGTTAAAATCGCTAAAATTTTAGCCTTGCTTGGGTTTGTTTCTTTAAGCACACGCAAGACATTTGTAGCCCCTATCGAGCCACTTCCAGCAGATTTGATATCAACCTTGCCAAAATATTTGCCAATAAGCAGTCCAAACGGCACAGCTCCTAGCAAATACGCTATTAAATAGCACCAAAAATTTGGCGCTTTAAAAAGTCCTAAAATCACATCTAATATCATTTTTTACCCTAACTCTTCCACAAAATCGAAATTTTCTCATCATAAATATCTGTTTTTTTTGGAGCTAGCGAGACTACGCCAAGCTCGATATTTTTGAGATCTAAGCTCTCTTTTAACTGCGCGATTTGTTCATCAAATCTCTCTTGCAGGACCTGCATTTGCGAGTATAGCTCATCTACGCTAGCTTCTGCGTTTTTGGCTTCGTTGCGCTGGGTTAGCACGCGGTGAGCGTTTCGCACGCCACTTACGGTTTTGCTAATCGTGCTCGCACTCGTGCGCGATCTGCCAAAAAGCGAGCCTAGTATCGCGCTTCCTATGCTAAGGGCTGCGTTAATTCCTTGACTAGTAACATCGCTTTTTTCTTTTTCTAGCTTCTCTTCGGCGCGATTTATGCGGGTTTGAAGCGTAGATTTTTCTTTTTCAAATTTAGCTAGAATTTCATCTGTTTTTTGCTCTAAAATTTCATTTGCCTTATCTTGCAGTCTTTGATAAAACTCTTCTTTGCTCTCATCTGGCGCGCTGTGCATATCAAGTGCGCTGTATAATTCTAGCCTTTGGTTACGATAAACCCAGTCTTTGAAATTGCGAATAAAAGTGGCAAAATTTTTCGCACTAGCAATAAAGCTTGGCAAAGCGCAATACGACGAATCCTCTAACTCATCGCTTCGTATATTATCAATAGCCCTATCGCTTGCCTCGTCCCAGTTGATCTCGCTAGCATCCGAGATATCAAGCAAATACGCGTAATCCCTCGTGTATTCGCCCTCTTTGTCAGCATAGCGCACCTTGGCTGTGGCATATAAATACGGGCTTAGCTCACGAGAGGCGCCGTAGCTGTAAATTTGCGAAATTTCATTTGATACGATTGGTTTGGCACTGCTTGCGCTTTTTACTTTGCTTCCAGTGCTATTCGCGCCTGGTGCGCCCTTTTTTTCGCTCATTAAATTTGAAATTTGTTCGTTGCTTAAAGGGCCTTTTAAATAGCTAAGTGCAAAGCGAGTTTCTATCGTTTTTAGGCTATCTTCGTTGATATTTTTGACTAAGAAATTTCGCTTTTTGAGGTTTGAGATTTGCTCCATTAGCGCAGATTTATCCACAGGATTTGAGCCAATTCCGCTAAGCCCGCCGATTACTCGCTCTTTATCTTGGGCGGTTTGGAGGCGACCGATAAACCAAGTGCCAATATTGCTAAGGCCTTTGTAATCCAAATCCACAGGGTTTTGCGTGCTAAGAACGCAGCCTAGCCCAAAAGCGCGCGCTTGTTTTAGCAGGGTTAGCATAGGGGTTTTTGACGGCGGATTGCCATTTGGCGGGAAAAATCCATATATCTCGTCCATATACAAAATCGCTCTAAGCGCGCTGGTGCCTTGCGTTTGGCGCATCCAATTAACCATTTCGTTTAAAAGCAAGGTTACGAAAAACATTCTCTCATCGTCGTTTAAATGCGCGATACAAAAGATATTCGCCCTAGCCTTGCCACTCTCGTTAAATAGCATTTTTGCGATATCTAGCCTCTCGCCCTCGCACCAAAGCTTGAAACTTGGGCTTGCGATTAGAGCGTTGATTTTCATAGCTAGCGCCATGCGTTTGTCGCTAGGGAAGAAGTTATTCACATCAAAAACGCCGATTTTATCAAATGGCGGAGTGATGATTTGGTTGATGAGATCGACCACGCTCACGCCCCTGCCCTCGCTGAAATTTGAACTAAAAATTTGAGAAATCAGCAAAAATTCTGGTGAGCTTAGATTATCGCTAGTAATGCCAGCTAGGCTAAGCACGCTAGAAGCGATACCGCAGATATAATTATTCATATCCTCATCGTTTAAATTTTTCGGTGCTTCAAAGTCGCTAAGCAGGCTAACTCCTAGCCCAGCGCTTGATTTTGGCGTGTAAATTTTAAACTCGGCGCTGTTTTTAAGTAGCTCGACTCTGTCTAAATTTTGGTAAGAATTTTCTATGCCATTTCGCCACATTTGCGCAGTCTCGCTCGCCATTTGCTCCACGCTAAGGCCTTTATTCGCAGCCTCTGTTTCGTCGATATAAGGCAAAAAATCCTGCGCGCTCATATTTGGAAATGTAAGAGCTAAATTTGTCAAATCGCCCTTGGGATCGATGATGATAGACGGGATATTATCAATCGCGGCCTCTTCTAAAAGCGTGATTCCAAGACCGGTTTTACCGCTACCAGTCATACCGATGATTAGCGCGTGGGTTGTGAGATCTTTGTTTTTATACAAATACGGCTCAGAATTTTCGAGCCCCAAATAAAAAAGCTTCAAATTTTCTTGCAAAGTCTTCATAAATTTTCCTTCGTAAAATTTGGCGCATTATATCATTTAAATTTTTAAATTTAAATTTGCTACAATATCCTAAATTTAAGGAATTTATCAATGTTGGAACAAAAAATTAAAAACAATGCTAGCGGAATTTTGCTCTATGGTATCGTTCCGCCAAAAATCAGTTTCGAGCCCGAAAAAATCGAGCGACTTGGCGCGCTTTGGAGAGAGCGCATAACCTCCATGCCATGCGATGGCATAGTCATTTATGATTTGCAAGATGAGAGCGCAAGGACGAGCGAGGCGCGCACTTATGAATTCATCGAAACGCTAGATCCGGCGCTGTATTACACCAAACACCTGCGCGAGGTCAAACCAGCCATAATCTACCGCGCCGTGGGAAAATACGACGAGGATAAATTTGGCGAAATTTTAAATACCAGAGCGAGTAATTTTGGCGTATTTGTGGGTGCCTCCTCGAAATACGACGCGATGAAAATCCCACTAAAACGGGCGTATCAGATAAAAAAAGAGATTGCTAGCAATTTGCATTTGGGCGGAATTTGCATAGCCGAGCGCCACAAACAAACACGCGCCGAGCACCTAAAAATCGCGTCAAAAAGCATAAGCGGGTGCGAGTATTTCATAAGCCAAGCTGTCTATGACGCCGAGAGTGTGAAAAATTTCATAGATGATTATGCTAATCTTGGGTGCAAAAAAGTGCCTATAATCTTTACTTTCACGCCGTGTGGAAGCGAAAAAACGCTCGAATTTATGAAGTGGCTTGGCATTAGCGTGCCGGATTTTTTGGAAAATCGCCTAAAAACCAGCGCCGATATCTTGCAAAGCTCGGTGAGCCTGTGCGTGGAGCTGTTTGATTTCATCTACAAATACTCGCTTGCAAAGGGCATTAGCGTGGGGGCAAATGTGGAGAGCGTCAGCACCAAACGCGCTGAAATCGAGGCTTCGATTGAGCTTTTGAAAAAAATCAAAGAAATAATCGTAAAAAGGGAAAATTTAGGAATTGGCGAAAAATAAAATTTGCTAAAATTTAGCAGATTTGTGGCGCAAAATTTTGTTTAAATTTCACCCAAATTTTGCAAAATTTTGCGCCAAATTCGCCAAATTTACTCGCCCGAATTCTGCCCTGCTTCATCAAACATTTTTTGCACGCTTGGAGCGTTGTTGGTTAGCTTTTTAATAGTTAGTTTTTCGGCTTTATCATTAGCTAGGCGCAGGTTATTTTCAGAAGATAAAAGCTCATTTTTTACCTTTTCTAGGTGGCTTATGGTTTTGTCGATTTCATCGATTGCCTTTTGAAATTTCTCGCTTGCTAGGCGGTAATTTTTGCCAAATTTATCCTTAAATTCGTCAATATTGCTTTTAAAGGTTTCGATGTCTAAATTTTGGTTTTGATACTCTGCTAGACGCTTTTTATCTTCGAGCGAATTTAGCGCAGCGTTGCGCAGTAGCGAGATTATCGGCAAGAAAAACTGCGGGCGGATCACATACATTTTCTCATATTTGTGCGAAACATCGACAATGCCTGTGTTATAGAGCTCACTATCGCTTTCAAGTAGCGAGACAAGCACCGCGTATTCGCAGTTTTTCGCCTTTCTATCCTTGTCTAATTTGGCAAAAAATTCCTCGTTTTTGTGCTTTGACGCGGTCGTATCGGACTCGTTTTTCATCTCAAACATTATCGAAATATACTCTACGCCGTCTTTGAAATCGCGAAATATAAAATCGCCTTTGCCGCCCTCTTTGACCTCATTGTCTTTTTCAAAATAAGCGTTTGCAAATGCGGTGGTGCGGAGCTTTTCAAACTCCGTGCTACAATGGGTCTCCAAGCTCTCGCCAACCATTTTTGTCGATAATTTCGCCTTTAAATCCTTGTAATAATCTATCATCGCGTCTTTGTCGCTGATTGTTTTTTCGAAATTTTCACGCAAAATTTGCTCTTTTTCGACGAAATTTTTTTCTTTTTCGCTCAGTGTTATTTTAAGCTCTGAAATTTCGCTATCTTTGCTCGAAATAGCGTTGCTCACAGCCAAATTTTTCTCATTTTCATTTGCGCTGATTTTGGCGTTTAACTCGGTGATTTTCTGGTTTAGCTCGGCGATTTTAGCCTCATTTTCAAGAGAAATTTTGCTTTTTTCAATCTCAAATTTTTGCGTTAAATTCTCATCTTTGCCTTTTAGTTCGGCCTGTGATTTCGCCAAAATTTCTTTAAGTTGCGAAATTTCACTATCTTTTTGCGCTTTTAAATTAGCGATATATTCTTTTGCCCTAGCGATTTCTTGGGATTTTACAAGCTCCAATTCGCTTTGGAATTTTGCGTTTTCGTTTTGCAATCTCTCGTTTAAAATTTTCTCAAATTCGCTATTTCTGATTTGGCTTACGATTTTTTGGTATTCACTCTCATCAATTGCAAAAATTTCGCCGCAGTTTGGACATTTAATCTCAGACATGACTTTTCCTTTACTTTAAAATTTTAGTGAATTTTACAATAAGAATTCGACAATTAATGTCTAAATTTGATAAATTTTGAATTTTAAGCGTTAAATTTAAATAGCACAGAGCCCCAAGTAAATCCCCCGCCAAAGGCGTCTAGCAAGACTAACGAGCCATTTTTTAGCCTGCCATTTTCATAAGCTTCGTTTAGCGCCATTGGGATTGAAGCTGAACTTGTGTTGCCGTATTTTTGCACGGTTACGACACATTGATTTTCCGTAAAGCCTATCTTTTCGCGCACTGCCTCGATTATGCGCAAATTCGCCTGATGCGGGACAAACAGATCAATATCGCTAGATTTTAAATTATTTTTTTCTAATGCCTCTTCGACCGATTTTATCAGCGTTGGAACTGCTATTTTATAGACATCTTGACCGCGCATTTTGATAAATCCGAGCTTATCGTCTAAAATTTGTTGCGAGATAGGATTTGCACTCCCTGGTGCTGGCGTGATCAAATAATCAGCCTTTGCGCCGTCGCTCGCGCTGTTTGTGTAGATTATGCCCTCGCCATCGCTAGCACTCACTACTGCTGCGCCAGCGCCGTCGCCAAAAAGCACGCAAGTACTTCTATCGCTATAATCCGTAATCGCGCTTAGTTTTTCGCTTCCGACGATTAGTATATGTTTTTTCGCTCCGCTTTCGATAAGCGATTTTGCTAGGTCTAGTAAATATACAAATCCACTACACGCAGCACTTATATCAAACGCCATAATGCCAAATTTAAGCCCCAATTTATCAGCAATCAAAGCCGCAGTTGATGGCATACAAAAATAATCAGGCGTGATTGTGGCGCAAAGCACGGCGTCGATTTGCTCTGCTCTTAGCCCGCTTCTTTGAAGTGCCAAAGCAGCGGCCTTTGCGCCCATATCGCTGGTAGCCTCATTTGCATCTGCGATATGGCGCTCTTTAATGCCCGTTCTTTGGGTAATCCACTCATCGCTGGTATCGACCATACCCTCCAAATCGTGGTTTGTTAGAACTCTCTTTGGGGCGTAGGCGCCTATGGATACCACCGAAGCCTTCATCTTTATCCTTGGTTGTAGTTGCTAAGTTGGGTTTGGATAACTGAGTTTATGTTTGAATCCGAAAATTTAAGCGCTTGAAAAATTGCGTTTTTTATCGCTTTTGGCGTGCTTTTGCCGTGGCTTATGATTACGCACTCTTTCACGCCTAAAAGTGGCGCGCCACCAGTTTCATCATAATCGGTCGATTTTTTGATTATCTTAAATACTCGCCTCATCAAAATCGAACCAGCTATCGCAATCGGCGATTTTTTCGCCTCTTTTTTGATAAGCTTATTCATAGCGCTGGCTATGCCCTCGCTGGTTTTAAGGACGATATTTCCAATAAATCCGTCAGTGATAACGACATCTACAGAGCCGTCGAAAATCTGATTTCCCTCGGCGTTACCGACGAAATTTTGCATTTTTTTGAGTTTTGGGAAAATTTCTTTATTGACCTCGTTACCTTTGCTATCTTCTTCGCCGTTTGACAAAAGCCCGATTCTAGGGGCTTTAATCCCCATAATCTCTTTTGCGTAAGCCTCGCCCATAACGGCAAATTCGAATAAATTTTCAGGTTTGCAATCCACATTTGCCCCGACATCTAAAACCAGCGTTTTACCGCCCTGACTAGTCGGAAAAAGCGTAGCAATGGCTGGGCGCGAAATGCCTGGAATTCTACCGATTCTAAGCGTAGCTAGGCTGTGCGTAGCCCCGCTATGACCAGCTGAGACTACGGCCTTACAGGTGCCATTTCTGACCAAATCTACTGCTTGATAAATAGTGGAATTTTTGCGCTTTAAAACATCTGTCGCACCCTCTTTCATCTCGAAAACTTCGTCAGTTTGGACATATTCTATGTATTTTTGAAATTCTGCCGGGATAAAAGGGGCGATTCTTGCCTTGTCGCCTACTAAGAAAGCTTTGAATTTTTGCTCTCTTAGTGCTTCAATAACTCCGCATACAATAGGCTCGCAACCGAAGTCGCCACCCATTGCGTCGATAGCAATCGACGTCATGGGATTAGTATTCTCCTGTATTTTTATTTACTCTGTGAGGAATCTTCCAGCTACCGTCTTTGTCTTTGACTGGCACAGGTAGAGTTACAGTGTAATGAGTTCTTCTTTTTGCTGCGCGAGTTTTACTCACTCTTCGTTTAGGAACTGCCATTTTTTCTCCTTTATAAAATTTATAATTCTTTACATTTGTCGCAATAAAAGTAGTCGCTTTTTATCGCTTCTACTTCGCTTTGTAAAATTTCATCTATGTCGATACTGCCCTCGAAAAACTCGATTACATCTAAGCTATCAGAACCTTTGTATATCCCGTCGCTTAGCGTTAAATCGACATTTTCGTCTAAACTTAACTCAAATTCGCTTCCGCAACGATCACAAATATATGGTATCGCTCCACAAATTTGGGCGTTGCATTTATACAGGCTTTCTCCTGATTTGTGCAACTCGCCGCTAAATTTAACACCGCCACTTTGGATATCAAATTTAATCGGTTCTTTTGTGATTTTTACAAAGCTAATTTTCAAAATTTTACCTTAGCAAATCTCTTTTTTAGCAAAGAAAAATGCAATCTCAATAACTGCGTTTTCTAGGCTATCACTACCATGGACTGCGTTTGCATCGATACTTTCGGCGAAATCAGCGCGAATTGTGCCTGGCTTTGCCTCTTTTGGATTTGTTGCACCCATTAGTTCGCGGTTTTTAGCTACTGCGTTTTCGCCCTCTAAAACCATAACCACAACCGGGCCACTAACCATAAAATCAACTAATTCGCCAAAAAATGGGCGATCTTTATGAACTGCGTAAAACGCTTTTGCGTCATCTACGCTTAATTGCAATTTTTTTGCTGCTGCTATACGCAAACCGTTGCTTTCAAATCTATCTATGATTTTGCCTATAACGCCCTTTTTTACGGCATCTGGCTTAATTATTGATAGTGTTTGTTGCATACGAACTCCTTTATTGTAAAAGGATGATTATATCTAAAATAGGTTAAAATTTATTTAAGAATTAAATTTTCATGGCATTTAAGCCATGAAAATTTTGAATTTGTATTTATGCGACTACCGGAGTATCGCCACCGCGCAATTCTGCGCCGATTTCAGCTTTGCTTGGTTGTCCAGCGACAACTTCGCTCCAAACGATACAGCCGTCAGTTGGACAGGCGTTTGCACAGGCTGGTTCGTCATTGTGGCCTACACACTCTACGCATTTATCAGCATATACATAGTATGTGTCTGCCCCTGTTGGGTTATCGCTATCATCAACAATCGCGCTAACTGGGCACTCATCGATACAAGAACCGCATGCTATACAAATATCAGTAATTTTTACTGCCATTTTTTCTCCTTTATCAAAAAATACCCTAAATAATAACACACATTTTTTAAAAAGTCATTAAAAATTTAGATTAGATTTGAATTTTATATTGCGTGTAAATTTGGTTTAAATTTTTTATAAGATAAAATGTGTATAATTCGCAAATGATAAATTTTATTATTAAGGAGAAAATATCATGTTAGTAACTACAAAAGCAGTAGATTTCACAGCACAAGCCGTTCTTGGTGACAACAGCATTGTAGAGGACTTCAACCTTTACAAAAACATCGGCCCAAAAGGTGCAGTTGTGTTCTTTTATCCAAAAGATTTCACATTTGTTTGCCCTAGCGAGATTATCGCATTTGACAAACGCTATAAAGAATTTAAAGATAGAGGCGTAGAGGTCATCGGCGTATCTTGCGATAGCGAGTTCGTTCATCTTGCATGGAAAAACACACCAGTAAATGAAGGTGGTATCGGCAAAGTCCAATTCCCACTAGTTTCAGATATCACAAAAGATATCGCTAGAAGCTTCGATGTGCTTTTTGGCAATGCGGTTGCGCTAAGAGGCTCATTTTTGCTAGATAGCGACGGCACAATCCGCCACGCTGTCATCAACGACCTTCCACTTGGCAGAAATATCGACGAGATGATTCGTATGGTAGATACTATGCTATTTACTAACGAGCACGGCGAGGTCTGCCCAGCTGGCTGGCATAAAGGCGACGCTGGTATGAAGGCTAACCCACAAGGCGTAGCCGAGTATTTAGGCAAAAACTCAGACAAACTATAAAACTCCAAATTTGGCGCAGCCCCCTGCGCCAAATTTATCACGCAAACGCGTGCGTATGGGGCCTTCCCCCTAAGGCTCCACCTTTATGTATCCCCATAAAATTGAAATTTTAAGAGAGCCTTTAAAAGCTCTCTTTTTTCATTTAAAATTTACTATTTTCAGTTAAAATCTCGCTTTTTTAAAAAGGATAATTTATGAAAAAAATATTTTTCGCACTTTGCGCGGCATTTAGCCTAAATTTCGCCGTATCACTTGATCCAAATTTAGCACTGAAATTCGACGCCAATGTAACCACAGGCACCCTAGAAAACGGCCTAAAATACTTCATACAGCAAAACCCCGTCCCCAAAAACAGCGCATATTTTTACCTAAATGTAAATGCTGGCAGTATCGACGAAAACGACGATGAGCAGGGATTTGCGCACTTTGTCGAGCACATGGCGTTTAACGGCAGCGAAAATTTCGACAAAAACGAACTAGTCAAAAAATTAGAAAGCCTAGGCGTGAAATTTGGCGCAGATTTAAACGCCCAAACTAGCTTTCAAAACACGACCTACAATATCCAAGCAAGCGTGAGCGATGAAAATTTAAACGACATTTTCACGATATTTAGGGATTACGCTAGGGGCGTGAAATTTGATCCAGCCGAGGTCGAAAAAGAAAAAGGCGTGATTTTAGAAGAGGCAAAAAAGGATTATAAAACCAGATTTTACGAGCAAAGAGCCAAGTCTTTGTATCCAAACTCGATCTTTCAAAGACGCTTCCCAATAGGCAAAAACGAAGCCATAGCGGGCGCGACAAGTGCGAGTTTGCGGGCGTTTTATGATAGAAATTATGCGCCAAATTTAATGAGCGTCATCGTCGTGGGTGATGTAAATTCGACGCAAATCGAAAATTTAATCAAAGCCAAATTTAGCGATTTAAAACCTCGCTCTAAAAAAATCGCGCGCGATACAAGCCTGCAAAAATTCGGCGCAGGTTATGCAAACATCGTAGAGCCACAGATTGGCACAAATGCCGTAAATATCGTGTTTGCCGGCGAGCACAGCCCCTTAAATAGCATAGGCGAAATGAAAAAAGCCTGGCTTGATACCTACATCGCAAAACTTCTTAGCCTTAGCTACGATGCCCTAAATATAGGCGCGAAAATCCCCCTAAAAGCGGGATTTGACAGCGATGATTTATTCGGCGAGCGCAGACTTTACTCTTTTGGCGCAAACATTTTTGATTTCGACGCAAATGCCACGCTGACTAGCCTATTTAGCGCGATTAAGGGCGCTAGGGAGCATGGATTTTCGGCTGGGGATTTTGAGAGTGCAAAGGCGGAATTTATCAACTCCGTCCAAACCAATCTCATCAAAAATGACACGCAAAACAAGCAAATTTATGAAATTTTGGATTTTGTAATAAACGGCAACACTAAGCTTGGCAAGCAGGATAAACATGATTTAAGCCTTGCGATTTTGGGCGAAATTTCGCTAGGCGATGTCAATAAATATTTTAAGCAAATCACGAGCGGGGCGCACTTTACGGAGATAATTTCGACAAAAGATTTAAATTTAAGCGCGGAGGAAATAGATAAAATTTATCAAAACGCAACCCCATTTGATTTTAGCAAAAACGGCCTGGGCGAGAAAAAACTTTTAGAAAACGAGCCTTCACCAGCTAAATTTAGCCAAAATTTCGATAGCGACAAAAACATAACCACGCTAAATTTCGATAATGGCGTCAAGGCGGTTTTAAAGCGAAATTTGGGCAAAAAAAATAGCATACAAATCAGCGTGAAAAAACTAGGCGGAATTTCGAATTTTGCGAGCAAGGCTGAGGCTGAAATTTTAAGTGCATTGCTAAATTCAGGCACTATTGGCGAGTTTAACGAATACGAGGCCAGGAGGCTTACTAGCGGGTTTAACTACTCTTTGCGCTTTGGTATAAACGAACTTTCTAGCGGGTTTAGCGGGGAGTGCGCTAGCAAGGATTTCGAGGCGATGATGAGGGAGCTGTTTGTGAAAATGAGCACGCCAAAAATCCACGCAAATTCGCTAGAAAAATACCAAAGTAGCGCGCTATCTAACCTTGCGCTCAGAGACGAGACGATAGATTTTCGCTTCAACAAACAAATCGTAAATTCGCTATTTAGCGGGGATTTGCGCTTTAAAGCTCCGCTTGAAATAAGCGATGTAAAAAGTGCGAATTTAGCGCATTTTGGGGGCTTAGCAGATAAAATTTTCGCTAATGGGGGCGAGTATTTGTTTGTGATAAGTGGGGATTTTGACGAAGATAAAATCACCGAAATTTTAGCCAAATACGCAGGAAATTTAAAAGGCAAAGCTGGCAGGGGCGAAATCGCCCAAACAAAGCTTAGCGCAAACGCCGTAAAAATCGAGGAAAACTACGGCGATAGCGATAAAAGCGAGGTTAGAATGATTTATCTAAACTACGATTTGAGCGAGTTTGATATTTTAAACTCATACAAGCTCAAAGCCTTCGAAAGTGCCGTAAAAACGCAAATCACTGAAAAAATCAGAGAGGCCAAAGGGCTAATCTACTCAGCCAGCGTGAGTGCCTCATACGCGCAGTTTCCGCAGATAAAATCTGGGTTAAATATCTCGTTTTCGTGCAATGAAAAGGACAAGGAAGCGGTAATCGAGGGAATCAAAGAAATCGTCGCCGATATCGCGCACAACGGCACTAGCGCAGATCAGCTAGAAAATTTCAAAAAAGCGCAAATTTTATCTATGAAAAGAGCCGGCGAAAACAACGATTTTTGGCTAAGCAACATCGCTTCGCACGAGCTTTTCGGCTATCCGTTTTATGATGATGAAATTTACGCTGCTCGCATAAACGCCCTTAGCAACGATGATGTGAAATTTGTGGCAAATTTAATCGCAAAAGAGCCGTTTATCGCGATTTTAAATCCGAAAAAGTAAGTAAATTTAGCCTTTTAACGATACTGCGCGCGCCATAAATTCGGTAACTTGCGCAGTGTCAAAATTGGCTAAATTTACCACTTCCAAATAATCAAAGCGATTAAATATCACTTTGATAACTTATTTTATTTTCTATAATTTCTGCTTCTTCTATATTTTGATTTTCCATTTTTTGATTAAAAGTTAAAATATTGCCTAAATTTTGCTTATTTATATGTTCTTCTATAAATTTATGTCCTTGTGTTATTAGGTGTTCATTTTGTTTATTGAAATTTAATAAATCTTGTTGTAGTATCTCTACCCAGCCTTGTGCTTCTTTAACTACACTAGATAATCTCTCTATACATGGTTTTATTAATTCATTTTGTAACTCTACATCATCACAGAACATATCTTTTATTTGTTTTATATCTTGATATATCTCTTGTTTTGCCTGTTTGCTTAAATTTTCAAATTTTTGTTGCTTTTCTGCAATTAAATTTAAAATTTTATCTTTTGTATCGATTTGCATATTATTTAAAGAATTTATTGCAGTTGTATTTAAATCCAAAAGAGATTTTTTATATTTCACAATAGCAGTCATTAAACTCTCATATCTTGCCAAATCTTTGTCTTTTTGAAGCTCCTGAATTTCTGCTTCAATTCTTTTTATCTCAGTAGCTTTTTTAATCTCAATATCTGTTTTAAGTAACATATCTTGTTTTTTAAGTTCTGCTTTTGTTCGCATAATATTTGTTTCTTTTTCTAACTCTCTTTCATGCTCTCTTTTTTTAAGTGGTTCATGACCCCAATCGCATAACAAATCCATTGGCGCCTTTATAAGATCTCCAACTTTATCGGCAACCTTGACAAGAGTATTTAGTATGCTCATATTATCTCCTTTTTTCTAGTTCTTTTAATTTTCTTTTGAACAAAGCACTATCTTTCGCTTGTTGAATTTCAAATTTTTTAATTTTTTTATCGGCATTTTTACTAAATTCAACAATAGCGTTTAGACTATCTATTTTTTTATTTATAAGATTATTAAATAAATCTTTATCATTTAATTTTTCACCAATAATGTATGATGATAAAAACTCAATAAGAGCATTTTTGATTTTTTCATTTTCATAATTTGTTAATCTAAGATGATAATCTATGATGCTTATTTTATAATGTTCAACAGCGACTTCTGTGAGAGTTTTTTCATTTTCATATTTAAACATATATTCTCGTAGAGTATCACCTAATTCTGTTTGAAATAAAAAATCATCAATAATCTTTTTGCGAATTTCTTTCAATTTATCTAAGACTAATGATATTTCACTTCTTTTCATCTTTTAAATTTACATTTGGAATTTTAGAATTCACTACTTCTTTTCGTTTTTTTCTTAAATTTTCTATTAAATCCATAATGCCTTCTTGCGCAAATTTTTCGCTTAAATCTAAACTTTTTGTATAGCTTTCAACCAATGAATTCAACCAAATAGACGCGATTTTGCTATCAACTTCTTCATTTTTTAATGTTGCTATTATTTCTTTTAAAGTGTTCGCAAAAAAATTAGCCCTTTCTTTTCTTATCTCTTCTTGTGATGAATATAAAAATTTAATTTCTTCTTTGTATTCTTTTAAAATTTTTAAATTTTCTTCTTCATATTTAGTTAAAATTGCCAATTTTTCTTGTTCTATTTTAAAATCTTTTGATAATTCTTTTTCAAAATTACTAACCATTACTTCATCAATTTGTATATCGGTATTTTCGTTTCCTAAATTTTTTTTCTTGATTTCATTAACTAAATATTCAATCGCCATGTTATAGAACATATTTTACTCCTTATTTCCCATAGGAAAATTATTTATAGATAATTGATAAAGGATTATAAAGAATTTATACTTATAGAAAACTTACCTATGGGGATATAAATGCTAAACTTGCCACAAATTACTACAAACGAACAAGATGAAAAATTTTTTAAAACCGTGGCAAACAATATCAAACGAATTCGCACACAAAAGGGGCTTAGTCAGTTAGAAACTGCCCTTGGCATCGGGCATGTAACAAACGCATTTTACGCAAATATGGAAAATTACACCGCCAAAAAACATTTCAATCTACTTCATTTATACAAACTTTCAAAGCTTTTTGAGTGCGATATTTGCGAATTTTTCAGAGATTGTGAGAAAATTTAGGCTAAATTTATCGCCCTAGACATTGCGCTTAAAATCAAATTCTCATCAAATTTATTGTCATAAAAAAGATTAAACGCTAATGCGCCTTGGTTGATTAGCATTTCGCGTCCGTCTTTTGTGCGAACGCCGTGAGTGCTAGCCAAATCCAAAAACGGCGTAATCTTGCCATAAATTGCGTCAAATGCGAATTTTGCTTCCTTAAAAACAGCGTCCAAAATTTCGGCTGGGGCTGGTAAAAAATCATCTTTTAGCCCTGCGCTTGTGGAATTTACGACCAAATCATAGCTTTGAAATTTGAAATTTTCGTAGGTATAAAAATTCTCGCATTTAAAATTTTCTGGCTCTTTTTCGCTGCGGTTTAAAATGTCAAATTTAACGCCATTTTTCGCCAAAATATAGCCAATCGCCCGCGTCGTACCACCAGCACCCAAAACAAGCACGCGCTTTAAGCTTCCAAACTCCCTAATCGCCTCGTAAAATCCGGGCGCGTCAGTATTGTATCCGTAAAATTTGGAGTTTTTTCGCACGAGAGTATTCGCTGAGCCGATCTCGCGAGCCGCCTCGCTTAGCTCATCGCTTATCCTGTAAGCTTCCAGCTTAAAAGGCACGGTAATGTTCGCGCCATTTAAGCCTAAATTCAGAAATTTTTGTTTCAAATCCGTGGCTGTTTCTAACAAAACCCGCCCATAAAAGGCGTCAAGGCCTAGCTCTTTAATCGCCAAATTGTGCATTAAAGGCGATATGGAGTGAGATATCGGATTGCCAAAAACGGCAAATTTGTGCATTATTTCACTCTGTAAATGTATGCGCCACTATTAACCGCACGCATGTCGCTAATAGCCTTGTTTAGCTCTTCCCCACTAAATGGACCGACCAAAATTTTAACCACATCTTTGCCATTTACTTGTGTTTTTAAACCCACTGGATTATAGCCTTTGGCTGTGATTTTGCGCACATCTGAGCTATTTGGATCGTAAGAGTTCGAAGCGAAAACTTGGATATAATTTCCAGCCCCCACGCTCGAATTCGCAGTTTTTGCCGCAGTGCCTACTTTGGTAGGTTCTTTTTTAGGCTCGGTTTTTGGAGCCTCTTTTTTGACTTCGGCTTTTTTGATTTCCTCTTTTTTAGGTTCAGGTTTTTTCGCCTCTACCTTTTTAGGCTCATCTTTTTTGACCTCAGCCTTTTTCACCTCTGCTTTTTTAGGCTCGGTTTTTGGGGCCTCTTTTTTGACTTCGACTTTTGGAGCTTCTTTTTTGATTTCAACCTTTGGAGCTTGCAACTGCTCTTTTACGGTTTTTACCTCTTCTGGTTTTGGTTCTTCTTTTTTAACCTCGATTCTTTGGACTACGACAGGCTTAGGCTCTTCTTTTTTTATCTCTACTGGTTTTGGCTCTTCTTTGACCTCAGGTTTTTTAATCTCTACCTTTGTTTGAGGGGCAGTGTTTTGCACCACTGGCTTTGGCTCATCTTTTACTTCATTTTTGATTTCAACCTTTGAAATTTGAAGCTCGCTTGGTTTTGGCGCAGGGGCTGGCTCTACCTTTGGAGCTAGGGTTTGAGGCTGCGCGTTAGAAGTATCACTGCTAACCACATTAACCTCCGGCTCTTTTTTTACCTCTTCTTTTTTAGTAAGTTCTTCTTCGCTAGGCATTGTTAGGGCTGCATTTGTATCAATGTCGTTTTTGTTGATAGCTTTCATTATTATAAGAACTATCAAAAACAAAACTATAATTCCGGCCGCAATAGTCAAAAGCTTTTTTAGGCTAGCTGTGCCGTCTCCTGGCGCTCCGTTCATAGTGATATCGCTCATATCAAATTTATCTGTCATAATATCTCCTAAAAATTTATTTACCCTTTTTAAAAAATTTAACAAATCTTTTAAAAAGGGTAATAAGGCGCACGAAGCGCCTTAAAATCAATACATTGCTTTATCGTAAATGATAAATTTATGCGCCAAATCCACAATCTCTTTTTTAACTTTTGCTTGAAGCTCAGTGTTTGTTATGTCGCTAAGCACATCTGCGATTTTATTTGCGATAAACTCAAACTCAGCCTCTTTCATGCCGCGAGATGTAAGAGCCGGGCTTCCTACGCGAATACCGCTTGTGATAAACGGACTGCGAATCTCGCCCGGGACTGTGTTTTTATTTACGGTAATTCCAGCGTTTCCTAGTGCTATATCTGCGTCTTTTCCGCTAAATTCTTTATTTAAAAAGCTTACTAAAATCAAATGATTATCCGTGCCACCACTTACTAAATCAAAGCCTCTTTTTACCAAAGTTTCGCCTAAAATTTTTGCATTTGCTTTGACCTGTTTTGCATAAACTTTCCACTCAGGGCTTAGATTGTGTTTGAAGCCAACAGCCTTTCCTGCGATGACATGCATTAGGGGCCCTCCTTGAATGCCCGGGAAAATCGAGCTGTTGATTTTTTTGGCAAATTCTTCATCGTTTGTCATGATAATTCCACCGCGTGGTCCGCGAAGTGTTTTGTGAGTGGTAGAGCTAACTACATGGCAGTGTGGGAACGGATGAGCGTGCTCGCCTGCGACCACAAGCCCGGCAATATGAGCGACATCTGCGAATAAAAATGCTCCAACGCTATCGGCGATTTCTCTAAATTTAGCGAAATCTATCTCTCTTGTATAGGCGCTTGCACCACAAACTATCATTTTTGGTTTTACGATATTTGCTATGTCTGCTACGCGGTCGTAGTTTATGCGACCATCTAGCTCGACGCCGTATTCAAAGCTCTCATAATACTTTCCGCTACTTGAAACTTTTGCGCCGTGCGTCAAGTGTCCGCCATGGCTAAGAGACATACCTAAAATTTTATCGCCCGGTTTTAAAAACGCACCATAAACGCCTTGATTTGCTTGTGAGCCTGAATTTGGCTGAACATTTGCAAATTCGCAACCAAAAAGTTTTTTACATCTTTCAATAGCGATAGTTTCGATTTCATCGACAAATTCGCAGCCGCCATAATATCTTTTGCCGGGATAGCCCTCTGCGTATTTGTTTGATAGCACTGAGCCCATTACCTGCATAACTTCTGGGTAAGTGAAATTCTCACTTGCAATCATCTCCAAATGGTCGCATTGACGAGCTAGCTCCTTGCTCATCAAATCAAAAATTTCTTTATCAAAATCTGCCAACATTTTTACTCCTTATCTGAATTTAACGGTTTCATAGCTGGAAACAAAATAACATCTCGAATAGATTTTTTATTTAATAAAATCATCACCAATCTATCAATCCCAAGCCCCCAACCAGCGGTAGGTGGCATAGCATAGCTTAGTGCTTTGACATAATCAGCGTCCATTTCGTGCGCTTCGTCATCGCCTGCATTTTTAGCGTCGATTTGCGCCTTAAATCTCTCAAATTGATCAAGTGGATCGTTTAGCTCATTAAATGCGTTTGCAATCTCCTTGCCAGCGATATATAGTTCAAATCTCTCGGCAATTTTTGGATTTTCGTCGCTCCTTCTTGCAAGCGGGCTAATCTCGATAGGAAAATCCACGATAAAGGTCGGATCTATGAGCTTGGCTTCGACATAATTATCGAAAAGTTCGCTTTGCAAGTGGCCCAAATCGAGCTTTTCATTGACTTCGAATTTATCAGCTTTAAGCTTTGCTAAAATTTTGTCTTTATCATTTATAATCTCAGGATCCAATCCGCCTATTTCAACCAGCGCATCAAGGTATTTTATGCGCGCAAAAGGCTTGGTAAAGTCGATTTCAAGCTCGTCGTATTGAAGCTTTTTATCAAGTCCTAGCTTATCCATCACAGCCCAGATTAAATTTTGTGTCAGATCCATGACATCATTATAATCATGCCATGCCCAGTAAAACTCAATGCTGGTAAATTCAGGATTATGCGTTAAATCCATGCCCTCGTTGCGGAAATTTCTATTGATTTCAAAAACAGCTTCCATACCGCCTACGATTAGGCGTTTTAGATAAAGTTCAGGTGCGATTCGCAGGTATCTATCCACATCAAGAGCGTTGTGGTGCGTGATAAAAGGCTTCGCGTTTGCGCCACCTGCGATTGGGTGCATCATCGGAGTTTCTACTTCCAAAAATCCATGCGCCTCGAAAAAGTTGCGAATTTCACGGATTATGACAGAGCGTTTGATAAAATCGCTTCTAACCTCTGGGTTCATTATCATATCGAGGTAGCGTTGGCGGTATCGCATTTCGATATCTACTAGGCCGTGGAATTTCTCAGGTAGTGGAGAAATCGCTTTTGAAGCTAGTTTGATATTTGAAGCATGTATCGAAAACTCGCCAGTTTGCGTGATAAAGGCGTATCCTGTAACGGTGATGATATCGCCTACTTCGAGATTTTTCTTAAATTTAGCGTAATCTTCCTCGCCGATACTGTCGCGCGAATAATAAATTTGAATATTTCCGCTTTCGTCTTCGATATTTGCAAATGTCGATTTTCCCGCAACTCTTTTTAGTTTCAAACGCCCTGCTAAAACGACAATCTCATCTGATTTTTTTTCTTCTTTGTTTGCAATATCAGCAAATTTCTCGCGAAATTCTACGATTTTCATATCTCGCTTTAAAAAATGAGGGTATGGATTTACCCCTAAATTTCGCAATTCGTTTGATTTATCTATTCTTTGGATTTCTAATTGTGAGTCGAACAAATTATTTCCTTTTTGCCACGCAATCAGCACAGATTCCGTAAAGCTGCATAATATGGCCAGTTAGGACAAAGCCATTTTCTTTGGCGATTTGGATTTGTTTTTTCTCGATACTAGCGTCGCGGAATTCGACGATTTTGTTGCAACTTTTGCAGATTAGGTGATCATGGTGCGGTTTGTTTGCAAGTTCGAATTTTTTGCCTTGCGCACCGAAAGTAATCGATGTCGCCATACCTGATTCTTCGAGCAAATTTAGCGTGCGATACACTGTGGCGATACCTACATTTAGCTCAGGATTTTTCGCCTTGATCTCGCTATGCAAAGCCTCTGGCGTAAAGTGCGTATTGCTATTATAAAGCGTTCTTAGCAAAACCTCGCGCTGTTTTGTATATTTTAAGCCATTATCGCTAAGTGCTTTTTTAAATTCAAGCAAAAGCGCGTCAAATTCTAAATTTTCGATTTTAGTGTCCATTACAATCTCCCTTCACTTACATTTAAATCCAAGCTTTGATTGATATCAAAAACCTCGTTTGAAATATTGTTTTGAATTTCTGTCGCATTATCTTCGCTTGGGGTTAAAATTTCACTAGCTTTTTGCTCTAAACTTTGCAAATTTTCTTTGACTACTGGGTCGTCTTTTAAATCCATAATCCACTTGCCCACGCTTAGTAGCACCGGAGCGACTGCGCTAGTTTCGAAAAATTTCTTTGTCTGCTCGTTTAGCATCATAGGACCTCTTGCAAAGGTTACGATAACGGCAAAAATTAAGAAAATTTTAGCCACGCTAAATGCAAATCCACCGATTCTATCGACAAATCCTAGCCCACTCCATTTAAAGAGTTTTGAGATAATCTCGCCCAAAATCAGACAGATGATCCACACGCCAAAAAGCACAGCCAAAAATCCGATTAAAGTCTGAGTAGTATCGCCGGAGAAAATTCCATTTGCGTTTTGCAATGCAGGGACTTTGCTAGCTATCCACGCCCCTGCCATCTCTTTGTAGCGCACAGCGATCCACAAACCACCAATCAAACCTAAAATTCCAAAAATTTCCTTCATAATGCCATTTGTAAGACCCCTTAATCCAAAAAGGATTATCAGACCCACTACAATGGCGTCAAACCAATTTATACCTTCCATAATCACGCACCCACAACGCCGATAAGCTCTTGTAAATTTGTAGAGTAGCGCAATGCCGTTTCTTTGGCGATTTGATTTGCTCTGATTGCCTTAACCATAGCCTGTGTTTGCGTAATCATACCAGTGCTTTGTTGGTTAAGTTGCATTTGTGAGTAAATTTGATGAACTTTGTTTTCGCGGATTAGGTTGGCAACCGCGTTGTTGTTAATCAAAATTTCATGCACTGCGATACGACCACCACCAAGCTTTGGAAGCAAAGATTGCGAAATAACCGCAGTTAATGAAACTGAAAGCATGTTTCGCACTTGAAGTTGCTCACCGCCATCGAAGCTATCGATGATACGGTTGATTGTTTGGATTGCTGAGTTTGTGTGAAGTGTGCCAAAAACCAAGTGTCCTGTCTCAGCCGCAGTAATAGCAATAGAAATCGTCTCCCTATCACGCATCTCACCGACTAGGATAATATCAGGGTCTTCACGAAGTGAGAATTTCAAAGCTTGCGCATAAGAGTGTGTATCCGTGCCGATATTTCTGTGAGAAAATAGAGATTTTTTGTTTTGATGCACGAACTCGACTGGGTCTTCAACCGTGATAATGTGCTTGCGCTCTTTTTCGTTGATTTCATTTAGCATAGCTGCCAAAGTCGTTGATTTACCAGATCCTGTCGGACCAGTGACCAAAATCATACCCTTTTCGCGTTTTACAACCTCTTTAAAAATGCTTGGAGCCTTCAAATCATCAAGGCTAGGGATATCGATAGGAATAATACGAAATGCAGCGGCCAAATCGCCGTTCATAGTGTAATAGTAGTTTCCACGAAAGCGTCCGATATTTGGCAACTCAATCGCGAAGTCAAGCTCTTTGTTTTCCTCTAAATCGCTTTTTTGTTGATCTGTAATCATCGCATAGCAAATATACTCGATATCACTTCCGCTAAGGCTATCCATAGCCAAAGGACGAAGCGTTCCATCTATTCGGATTTGCGGTGCTGAGCGAGAAACTAGGTGCAAGTCAGAAGCTTTATTAAAAACAACTGTCTTTAATAAGGTTTCGATATCTACTAGATTTTTTCTTGGATCTTCCATACTTTTCCTTTCTAATCAATAATTTTAGGCACTACAAAATAATCACCCTCGCTTGAAGGTGCGTGTCCCAGAATAATAGAGCGAACATCGCTAGCGCGTGGCTCATCCTCGCGAAACGGAGTTCCGCCCTTTAAAGTAGTTATGGCTACTTCCTCACCATCTAATTTTAATTCGTTTAAAATTTCGACAAAATCTACTACCTTATTTAACTGACCGATAAACTCATTTCGTTTTTCATCAGGGATTTTTAAAGCAGCTAATTTTTCGAGCCTTGATAATAAAATTTCATCTATTATCATAAATTTTCCTTTTCTGATAAATGCGACATTATATCATAAAAATTCTTGTCTTTGGGCATATTTAAATTTTTTTATGCTACAATTACCGCCAAATTTAATCACAAAAGGATACTACTTTGGCTTTAAAAGACGACATCGAAGGCGTTAAAAAAGAAATAGGCACAGAAGAGCAGTTTTTAGAAGGCGTTATCAAAAGCGAAATTTTCATTAAAAAATACAAAAAACCTTTAATCTTTTTCGCTACCCTTATAATGGTGATTTTCGTAGGATACTGGGCGAACGAATTTATCCAAAATTCTCGCATAAACAGCGCGAACGAACTATACTCAGAGCTTTTAGAGGCGCGCGATGACGCAAAACTTGCCAAACTAAAAGACAAAGATTTCAATCTATACGCGTTATATATGCTAAATCACGGCACAGCCGATGATTTGACTTCCCTTGCAAACGATAATAAGGTCGATTACTTGCTAAAAGAGATTATCAGCGTGCAAAACGGCAAACAAAGCCCGCTTTTGCTTAACGATTACGACGCTATCGTCAAAGGATACGAGCTTTTAAAAACAGGTCAAATCGAGGCTGCAAATGCCGAATTTGACAAAATCGCCATAGATTCGCCGGTGCGAAATTTAGCGTTAAATTTAAAACATTACAAAGGAAATAAATAATGAAAAAATCAATCATATTCACACTTCTGCTTTCGTTTTTATTTTTCGGTTGTTCGACCAAACGCCAGTATTTCGACCCAGGCGATGACAATATCACAGGCGAAATGGCCTTTAACGGCTCGCTTCCAGCCGAAATCGTCTATGCTGCCAAAGAGGGCGCCACGCTATCAAACGGCGCAGTCATCACCAAATCAGGCGTAAATGAAAATATCAAACTTAACAAAAACGAGCGATTTTTAGGCGAGTATAATGGAAATTTCATCGTCACAGACACAAACGGCACGACTAGGGTTTTGGGTAGCGATGGCAGTGTGAAAATTGAGCGAGATCTCAAACGCTATGCCCTAAGTGGCGCGATTGACGGCGATGATTTAGCACTTGTGATGAGCGATAATAGTGTAATGCTCTTTCGCCTAAGCTCGGGCGTTATGGTGCTAGATGATAAAATCGGCGACGCATTTGCCATAGATTCACGCACAGCCGCTCCGCTTTTTATCAACCAATTAGTAGCCTACCCAGCACTTGATGGCTTAGTAAATATCGTAGAGCGCACAGGCGGCCGCTCTGTGAGGGATTTCGTCGTATCAAATCAACCATTTTTTAACAACATAACCACGCTTCAAGCCCGTGGCGACGACCTTTATGCAGGCACAGGCACAAGGCTAGTTCTCATCAGCCCAAATGGCAACAAAACCTACAACCGCGACATTAGAAATGTCCTATTTGACGGCGATAAAATCTATCTTTTGCTAAAAGACGGCACGGTCGAGCTTTTGGATAAAAACCTAAATTTAATAAAATCTCGCAAATTTACCTTCGCTCAGCTATTAGAGGGTGTATTTAGCGGGGAATACCTTTATATCGTAGAGCGCACAGGTTTTGTTATCCGCACGGATAAAAATCTGCAAAGCGAGGCGATTTTTGAGCTAAATGATGAGATCGACTCTCGCGCATTTAGCGCAAATTCGTCATTTTACTACGATGATAAAGTGCTAAATTTTGCTAAGTAAAATTTCCAATCTCATGGTTAGCCATGAAATTTTGCTTAAAAATTTCAAAACCATAGATTTGAAAATTTTCACTCGCTCCCGCGCATACAGCGCCTATTTTGGCGTGGATTTATCTGGGTTTAATACCCTGATTTTCATGCGCGAGGCATCATCTCGCTTCATTATGCGAGATAGCGAATTTTTATTAAATTTAACCGAACAAATTTGCGCAAATTTAGGCAAAACTATCAAAAAACGAGTTTTGTTTCACAACAGCCAAATTTGCTCAAAAAGTAAAAAATTTTTAGAAGAAAACGGATTTAAAACCTATGCTTTTATGTGATATCGGCAACACACATGCCAAATTTTATGATAACGGCGCAACCTTTGCTATGGGTATCGACGAGTTTTTGAACTACGAACCAATCGAGAGAGTGTATTGTATAAATGTAAATGCCAGAGTGCAACGCAAGCTAAACAATCCCCTATTTATCGACATTACGCACCATTTCCACATAAACACCACCTACCAAGGGCTAGGAATCGATAGAATCGTCGCGTGCAGTATGGTCGAAACTGGCGTCATCGTCGATGCAGGCAGCGCTATCACGGTCGATGTCATGGAGGGTGGCACTCACCTTGGCGGATTTATCCTGCCTGGAATCCACGCTATGCTTCGCACTTATGGCGAAATTTCATCTGTTTTAGATGTCAATCTCTCGACGAAAATTTCCCTAGACTCGCTTCCACAAAAAACAAGCGACGCCGTGAATTACGGCATTTTCAAACCCACAATCCTAGCCATAGCCGACATTGCTGGCGATAAACGCATACACTTTACCGGCGGGGACGGCGCATTTTTAATGCGACATTTCAAAAACGGCGTTTATGATAGGGATTTGATTTTCCGCGCTATGAAAAATTTAATCTCACAAAAAGGACTTTTATGATTACGATTGCGCTACCAAAGGGTCGCATTGCCGATGATACACTCAAAATTTTCAAAAGCATTTTTGGGCTAGAATTTGCCTTTGAAGACCGCAAATTAATCATGCAAGAGGGTGATTTTAAATTTCTTTATGTCCGCAACCAAGACATTCCTACCTATGTCGTCGGAGGCGCAGCAGATATCGGAGTGGTGGGGCTAGATGTGCTCGAAGAGCACAAACCAGATGTTTTGCGCCTGCTAGATCTCAAAATCGGCAAATGCAGAGTTTGTGTGGGCGTGCCAAACGAAACCGAGCTTGATTACAACACCCCAGGTATCAAAATCGCAACCAAAATGCCAAATATCACGCGCGAATACTTCGCCACCAAAGCCGTCGCTACGCAAGTCATCAAACTATACGGCTCAATCGAGCTAGCTCCGATTATAGGGCTATCAGACGCTATCGTCGATGTGGTCGAAACAGGCGCTACGATGAAGCAAAACGGCCTTAAAGTCGCCGAGGTTATCATGCACAGCTCAGCGCACCTCATCGCCAACAAAAACAGCTTTGTCATCAAACGAGATGAAATTTTAGATTTGCGCGACAAACTCCAAACCGCTATCGCCTGAAATTTTAATTTGCCATTGCGAGTAAGCACGCCAAATCTGTCATTGTAAGACGGAAACGCCAGGGGAGCAATCCAGAGAAATTCCCTAATCCTAAAATTTGTCATTGCGAGAAATGCGAAGCATTTCCATAAAATAAAACCAGCTAAATTTAGAAAAACTTCGTTTTTCTAAATTTAACCACCTTAAAAGCGTCGTCGGGGGTTGGGGGTTTGTAAGGGGGAAGGGGCGCGACCTCGCAATTCAAGCCCCCTTCCCCCTTACAGAGAATTTCACGGCGCAGGTTAAATTCAAAAAATCGTTCAATGCTAAATTTAAGTAGAATTTTGCTCTAAATTTCCCTGGATTGCCACGCTCGTTACACTCGCTCGCAATGACAGCAAATTCGCGCACTTTAAATTTTATACTCGTAGATTGCTTCGTCGCTTCGCTCCTCGCAATGACAAATGAGGCAAAATTTACGCTTGATTTGTCATTGCGAGACGGCAACGCCGTCGAAGCAATCCAGAGAAATTTCATAGCCTTTAATCTGTCATTGCGAGAATTTTGCGTAGCAAAATTCGTGGCAATCTACGAGTATAAAATTTAAAGTCGATTTTTTGCAAAATTTTAAAATTTAGCACGAGGAATTTTATACTCATAGATTTCTTCGGCGCTGTAAAACAGCTTCTCGCAATGACAAAATAGGCAAAATTTGCAATTTTTCCCAAAAAATTTTAAAATTAAAAACCAAAAATTTAAAAAAGGAAAAAAATGAAAAACCTAATCCTACCATGCCTAATCGCGCTAAGCTTCACAGGTTGCGCCTTTTTCGTGCCACGCACCACGCCACTTTGCCCAGACACCACCGCCAGCAAAATGCAGATTTCTAGCTACACAAGACAGAGCAAAGTCGCATATACATATAAATTTATAAATGGTAGCGAGCAATGCAGTGCCAAATCAAATAAATACTTCGCCAACCCAGGCGATGTCGCACTTATCAGCGTTACAAACGGCACCGTTTCGAGCGCGCAAATACTCTCTCGCAAAATCACCCCGGGCAAGAAAGAGAGCTACACGCCGACCAAAATCATCAAAAAACAGCTCCGCAAAAACGAAAATATCAAAGCCCCAACCGAGGAAAAAATCAGTTTTTGATAACTTACGCCCGAATTTCGCCCTTTAAATTTAACGCAAAATTAACAAAAAGGGCAAATTTCGCGCCAAAAATTATAAATTTTGCATAAATTTTATGAATTTTATCAGCCAAATTTAGCTTAACTGCAAATTTTTCACTATTAAAAATAATTCTCATTTGTTGCCATATATTTACTCAAATTTAGCTACAATCACCCTATCGAAATCAAACTCCTTTCAATATTTGCGAAGTGTTAGCGCACTTCGCTTTTTTTATGCAAAATTCAGCGATTTTGGTTAATACTCGGTAACAAAATGGTTATATTTCAGTAAAATTAAGATTGTTTTAAGCAAATAATTTAGTATTTTGTGCTACTATTACGACCATAACTTTTACAAGGAGTTCAAATGAAATTATTCAAACTTAGTTTAGCAGCTGCATTAGCAGCAGGTGCATTTGCTACATCAGCAAGTGCTGTGGCATTAGAAGATGCAATCAAAGATGTAGATGTAAGCGGATTCGCTTGGATGCGTGTTGATTCATACAAAAAGGATAATGGTACAAAAACCGACAATAGCCATGCATGGAAATTCAAAGGCGTTGTTAATACAAATGTAAAAATCGATGACAACTTCTTCGGCGTAGTTGGCGTTCGCCTTGGTGCTGATGAAGATCCAGCAGACGGCAGAAGAACTGATGCAACTAGCAAAAATTTCGACCTATACCAAGCATACCTAGGATATAAAATCGGTGGCACTACTATCCAAATGGGTCGCCAAAAACTAGGCACATTCTTCACAGATGATATGTATGGCGATGGTTTCAAAGTCCTTAACCAAGATATCGAGGGCTTAACTCTTGCAGCTTTGTGGATGGATGCATTAGAGGCTGATGGCGATATTGGCGGCTTAAAAGATGATAATGGTAACTTTGTAAAATATGTTGATGACAAAAATTTAACTCAACACAACCTATGGGGTGTAGCTGCTATCGGTTCTTATGATCCAGTATCTTTCCAACTATGGTATGCTGGTTTGCAAGATGTTGTTGATTTATTCGCAGTTGAGGCTGGTCTAAGCTTCGATGTTACAGAAGATATCAACCTAGGCTTGACAGCTCAATACGCTTACTCAAATTTCAACGATGACTATGTAGCAATCGGTGCAGATGATGCTGATTTCTTCGCAGTTGAGGCTAGCACAGGCCTATTTGGATTTGATTTAACAGCTGGTTATATCCAATACGATACAGATTCAAAAGTTCATTCAAGAGTATCTTTTGAAGACCAAGGCTCTTTCATCAGCCCAGGTGAAGACCTACTTGACTACACAGATTTCACAGGTGATAACCACGCTTGGTTCATCACAGCTGCTTATGCTATCGCAGACACTGGTCTAACAATCGGCGATGACTTCGTTAGCGGTGAGTTCGATGATCAAGATGCTTGGGAAAATGTTGTTAGAGTTAATTACAAATACAACAAAAAACTTAGCTTCACAACTTTCTGGTCACATGTCGAAAAAGATGGCAAAAATGGAGCAAAAGATAAAGAAAACGATCACATCAGATTCCAAGCTAGATACGCTTTCTAATCATTTACTCTGATTAGATATAATCCTAGGGCGAGGGCAAAACCTCGCCCTTTTTAAATTCTATCGACAAGGTATCAAATGAAGATTTTAAAACTTTCGTTTTTAGCATGTTTTTGCGCGGGTGCGCTTTTGGGGGCTAATGAGCCAGAAGAAAGTTATGTATTTGAGGCAAAAGGCGAGTTCGCAAAAGAGCTAAAATCTCTCATCGAAAAGCATTCCAAAGACGAAAATATCACAGTCAATGTCTATAAAAACGACGGCTCAAAAGGTGGCGTGCTAAATACTATCAAGCATAACCCTGCCGCTGCCAAAGAAGAGGGAGCTAAGCTTTTCGCTGCTAAATGCGCCTCATGCCACGGCGCAAACGGCGAAAAACGCGCTCACGGTGTATCTAAAAAAATCAAAAATCTATCCGCAGGCGAAATTGCTATGGCGATTAGCGACTACGGCTCAGATTATGAATATGGTGGCAAAAAAGCGTATTTGATGAACCCTATCGCACTATCTACAACCTCGACAGAGATAGGCTATATCATCGCATTTTTGAAGGGCGACACTTCATTTTTGCCTGGCGGTTCAGGCTCTGCGCGTGGTGGCAATACCGATATTTCGACCACTCCAAGCGAGCAAGGCTCATATCTAAAATAAAGGAAAAAAAATGAAAGTAGCCGTTATTTTAGCCAATGGCTTCGAGGAAATCGAGGCAATAAGCGTGGTTGATTTGCTAAGACGAGCTGGAATCGACGCTAAATTTCTCGGTTTAGAGAAAAAATGCGTTACAGGCTCTCACGGCGTGGAAATCATCGCCGATGATTTACTCGTAAATTTAGACATTAACGAATACGAAATGATAGTCTTGCCGGGCGGTTTGCCGGGTGCCGAACACCTAGCCAAAAGTGAAAAACTAGGCGAAATTTTACGCGAATTTGACAAAGCCGGCAAAAAAATCGGCGCAATCTGCGCTGCACCTTGGGCTCTTGGCACAGCCGGTGTTTTAAAGGATAGCTACACCTGCTACCCGGGCTTCGAGGGCACTGTCGCGCACACCGGCTACACCGCTAGCGCAAATGTCATAATCGATAAAAATATCATTACATCTCGTGGTCCAGCCACTGCAATGGAGTTCGCACTCACAATCGTGCGCGAACTAAAAGGCGAACAGGCTTTTAGCACACTAAAATCCGAGCTACTTTTTAACTAATTTCACTCGCTCGCAATTGCTGTTTAATCTGTCATTGCGAGGCGACGCAGTCGCCGTGGCAATCCAGTAAAATTCCCTAATCCTAAATCTGTCATTGCGAGAATTTTGCGTTAGCAAAATTCGTGGCAATCTACAACTTTAAATTTAGAACATGTGAATTCCGTGTCATTGCGAGGAGCAAAGCGACGAAGCAATCCAGTAAAATTTAGAGAGTGTTAGAAAATTGAATTGGAATTTATCTGAATTCCCCTGGATTGCTTCGCTTTCTGCGAAAGCTCGCAATGACAGCAAATTTAGCGCAAGGAATTTTAAAGTCGTAGATTGCTTCGTCGCTTCGCTCCTCGCAATGACAATAGCGAGCAAAATTTATTTAATTTGTCATTGCGAGGCGACGCAGTCGCCGTGGCAATCCAGTAAAATTCCCTAATCCTAAATCTGTCATTGCGAGAATTTTGCGTTAGCAAAATTCGTGGCAATCTACGAATATGAAATTTAAGCTCAGTGTTTTTGCAGAATTTATCAAATTTTGCAAGAATTTTATAAATCGTTCAATGCTAAATTTAGGTTGAATTTTGAATTTAAATTTCCCTGGATTGCTTCGCTTTCTGCGAAAGCTCGCAATGACAAATTTAAGCAAATTCTCCAAATTCCAAAAAGCCAAAATTTAACCCCTTTTTGCTAAAATGAGCGCAAAATCAAAGGACATTTTATGAGCGAATTCACACATTTACACCTGCATACAGAATACTCATTGCTTGACGGGGCCAACAAAGTCAGCGAACTAGCCAAAATCCTAGCCGAGCGTGGCGCCAAAGCCTGCGCAATCACAGATCACGGCAATATGTTTGGGGCGATCGATTTTTACCAAACCATGCGCAAAAACGGCATAAAGCCGATAATCGGTATCGAAGCCTATATCCACAACCACGATGATATCGGCGATAAAAGCGACAAAAATCGCTTCCACCTAATTTTGCTAGCCAAAAACGAAATCGGTTACAAAAACCTAATGTATCTTAGCTCGCAAGCGTTTTTAAACGGATTTTACTACTACCCACGCATCAACAAAAAACTACTTCGCGAGCATAGCGAGGGGCTTGTTTGCTCATCTGCCTGCCTTGCAGGCGAGGTCGAATTTCACCTAAATTTAAGCGAACGAAACCTAAGACGAGGCGCAGGCGGATACGAAGCCGCCAAAAAGGCCGCCGCAGAATACAAAGAGATTTTTGGCGATGATTTTTACCTAGAAATCATGCGACACGGTATCGGCGAGCAACTAAATGTCGAAAAAGATCTAATCCGCATAGCGCGCGAGCTTGATATCAAACTCATCGCCACCAACGACGCCCACTACGCCTACAAAGAGCGCGCCACTGCCCACGATGTGTATCAGTGCATAGCCATGGGCAAAACCATAAACGACGGAGATCGCCTAAAACATGTCGTAAGCGAATTTTATGTCAAATCAGATGAGGAAATGCAAAGACTCTTTGCCGATATGCCAGAGGTCATCACAAATACCGCTGAAATCGTCGAAAAGTGCGATTTGCACTTTGCTTTTGAGGAAAAGGGCTACGCTCCCACACCGCCGAATTTCAAATTTACCCTCGAATACGCTAGCAAGCACGGCCTAAGCCTGCCTGAGCCAGAGGCTAGATATAGCTTTGCCAATGATGATTTTTTGTTTGATTATCTATGCCGTGAGGGTTTGAAAGAGAGATTAAAATTTATTGATGAGGCAAAACACCAAATTTACGAAGAAAGATTAAACAAAGAGCTTGAAATCATAAAAAGCATGCACTTCTCAGGCTATATGATTATAGTGCAAGACTTCATCAACTGGGCCAAAGACCACGATATCCCAGTAGGACCCGGCCGTGGCTCTGCGGCTGGCTCGATTTGTGCGTATGCGCTTCGTATCACCGACCTAGATCCGATACCTTATAACCTGCTTTTCGAGCGATTCTTAAACCCTGCTCGTATCTCTATGCCAGATATTGATGTGGATTTTTGTCAAGCAAGGCGTGGCGAGGTGATTGATTATGTCATAAAGCAGTATGGCAAATACAATGTCGCCCAAGTAGCGACCTTTGGTAAATTGCTAGCTCGTGGCGTAATCCGCGATGTCGCCAGAGTATGCGATATGCCTCTCTCACAAGCTGACAAAATGGCAAAACTAATCCCAGAAGGCCCTGGCGTAACCCTAACTGGCGTCGGCGATCCAAGTAGCGATAAATATAAACCGGGTGCTTACGAGCAAGAGCCAAAAATCGCCGAGCTTTTGCAAAGCGATCCCACAGCCGCGCAAGTATGGGAGTTCGCGCTTCAATTAGAGGGCTTAAACCGCAACGCTGGCATGCACGCAGCAGGCGTTGTTATCTCAAACGAGGAGTTATGGCACAAGGCCCCGCTTTTCAAGCAAGATAAAGGCGATGACGCGCGTATCGTCACGCAGTATATGAAAAACTACCTAGAAGATGTGGATCTCATCAAATTTGACTTTTTGGGGCTTAAAACTCTCGATGTCATCGACAGCGCGCTAAAACTCATAAAAAGGCGATATGATAAAGACATAATCTGGGAAAAAATAGATTTTAACGACCCTGCGACTTATAAAACAATCCAATCAGGCAACACACTTGGAATTTTCCAAATCGAGGGCGCTGGCATGCAGGATTTAGCCGTAAATTTAAAGCCAGATAGATTTGAAGATATCATCGCGATGATTTCGCTATATCGCCCAGGTCCAATGGATCTAATCCCGCGCTTTATAGATATCAAACACGGACGCGAGGAAGCCTCGTATATGTTCCCACAAATCAAGGAAATTTTAGAGCCGACTTATGGAATCATCGTCTATCAAGAGCAGGTCATGCAGCTAGTGCAAACTATCGGCGGATTTTCGCTTGGCGAAGCTGATTTGGTGCGTAGAGCCATGGGTAAAAAGGACGAAAAAAAGCTAGCTCACATGAGAGAGCAGTATTTGGAGGGTGCTAAGACAAACGGCTTTGATGTCGCTAAGGCAAACGAGCTATTTGATATGATTATGAAATTTGCCTCTTATGGATTTAACAAATCCCACGCGGCGGCTTATTCGATGATTACATTTCAAACAGCCTATCTCAAAACCTACTATCCTGCTGAATTTATGGCTGGTTTGCTCACATCAGAAGAGGGAAACACAGATAAAGTTGCAAAATATATCGATGAAGCAAAACGGCTTGGTATCGGCCTTAAACAGCCCTCAATCAACCAAAGTTTGCGCGGATTTAGCGTAATCGACGATGAAGCAAGCGAATCGGGCCAGTCTATCATCTACGGACTTGGCGCGATTAAGGGCGTGGGTTCGGCTGCGATTGAAAATATCTTGGAGCTTCAAAACGAAAGGCTTTTTGAAAATATCGATGATTTTGCCACCAGAGTGGATAATTTCAAGGTCAATAAAAAGGTCATCGAGTCCCTAACCTATGGCGGAGCAATGGATTGTCTTGGCAAAACTCGCCTTGCGATTATCCAAAATATGGAAAATATCCTAGATGTGATGAAAAAAATCACAGAAATCAAAAAAGACGCCCTAACTTCACTATTTGGCGAAGATGAGGAGATGACCGAGGGGATAAAAGTAAGCTTCGTGGAAAATGCTGAGGAATTTGCGCAAAGTGAAATTTTAAAATTCGAGCAACAAACCGTGGGCGTGTATCTCTCTGGCCACCCGCTCGATGATTATAAAGAGCAAATGAGCGGTATAGATTACCTGCTCTCATCGCAATTTGGCGAGATTACAGGCGATAATGCCGAAATTTTAAGCGTTGGGCGGATCGAGGATATCACTACTCGTATCACAAAAACTGGCAAAAAAATGGGAATTTTGACCATTTTGGATTTGCACGGCTCGTATGAACTAGCCGTATTTGACAACACGCTAAAAACTATCGAAAATTTAAGCCCTGCTGAGCTTGAAAAACCATACGCTTTTATGATAAAAATCAGCAAAAGTGCCGCTGGCGAGGGAGCGTATCAGGTTTCCTTCCTTTCAATGCTAAGCCTAGAAAACGCCAAAGACGCTGGGTTTAGACCACGCTCTGGCGTATTTTTAGAGGGAAATCCGCTCAAAGTTTTTGAAAGCGAAATTTCGCCTATCGCACACAGCAAATCGAGCGAATTTGATGAAATTTTGCAAAATGATGGCTCATCAATGAAGCTTTTGTGTATCGGCAAAATCGAAAGCGTAAATTCTCGCACCACAAAATCTGGTTCGCAAATGGCGAATTTAACCATACTTGATTTATCAGGAAGCTTCGAAGTCGCGGCATTTGGCGATGTGTGCGAAAGCGTGCTGGCCCTAAGCGATAGTGACCTAGAACGCCCGCTGGCATTTTGGGTAAGGCTTGCGAAAAACACAGGAACTTACGGCGGAAAATATCAAATTTACCTAGATGAAATTTTATCGCTCGATGAGGCGCGAAATATCGAAAACTACGCCCCTAGCGAAGCGAAGGCTTATGGCGGCTCTGCGCGCAAAGAGAGGCGAAATTTTGGCGATAACGGCTTTGAAAAGGGCGAAAACGCAGCACTTGTGGCCTTGCAACAAAGCAAAAAGGAGCGCGAAGAACAGCGAAAAAAGGCCGTGGATTTCGAGTTTGAAATAAGTGCTAGCGAGCTAAACCGCGACAAAATTCAAAAAATCTACTCCCTAGCCTTCAACGACAGGGATTTGAAAAACTCCAAACGGCTAATTTTGCGCGTGAGGTTTGAAAACGAGATTTTGATCTATCCTACCGAATACATCGTCGGCGACGATTTTGGCGAGAAAGTAGGCGAAATTTTAGCTGCGTGAAATTTCTGAAATTTACGAATTTTAAGAATTTGAAAATCTAAATTTAGCCCAAAATTTGGGCTAAATTTATTAAATTTGATTAAATTTGGCTACGAACGGGCAAATTCCACAATCGCGCGCGCAAGTTCAAGCGTAGCGTCAAGGAAAACCTTATCCGTCTCAATGAGTGGCAAAAACAGCGGGATCTCCGTGCAGCCAGCGATATAAACATCTGCGTCAATGCTATCTAGCACGCTTTTGAAAAGCTCCACATATTCTGCGGTTTTGCCAGCTTTCACACCTTTGTAAATGCAATCCATTAGCTTGGCTTGATTTTCCTCGCCAAGCTCTACGCTGATTAATCCAGCATTCTCTAAGTGCTCATCATACACCCTAGCCTTTTTCGTGCCAGAAGTAGCCAAAACTGCGATTTTTTTGGCATTTGGATAGCGGGTTTGTATCGTGCTAACTGCGTTTTTTGCGATATGGATTAGTGGCAAATCCACAGCCTCCAAAACCCTTGGCGCGAAATAATGCGCTGTATTGCAAACCATGACAAACGCCTCACAACCCGCGTTTTTAAGGCGAGTTGCGCTTTCGATTAGCTTTGGCGTAGGATCCTCGCCCTCGCCGAAAATGCACGCCGTCCTATCCTCGATTTGCGGATAGCTATCGATTAGAAGCGGGATATTTTCTTGATCGCTTCTAGCCCCCGTTAATTCTATCGTTTTTAGATACAAATCAGCACTTGCTAGCGGTCCCATACCGCCGATTACTCCGACTCTACGCATTTAATTCTCCCATTTTGAGGTATCTAGTTTGCCCTCTGTTTTAGCCACATATAATGAAGCCACGACATCGCCTGTGACATTCATAGATGTGCGTCCCATATCTAGTATCGCGTCGATTCCTAGTATCATACCATAAGCCACTGCCACGGTTCCAGTTACGCTGATACCTACTGATTCTAGTATCAAAAGTAGCATTAGCGCACCAGCACCAGGCACACCGGCTGTTCCGATAGCTGCTAGCATAGAAGTGATAATAATCGTAAAATAGTTTTGAGCAGTGAGATCGATACCGCACGCATTAGCGATAAAAAGCGTGCAAACGCCCAAATATACGGTCGTTCCGTTCATATTCACAGTCGCACCCACAGGCAAAACAAAGCCGTAGATTGATTTTGGAATTCCCATTTCCTCATCAGCTGTCCTCATTGTAATCGGAAGCGTGCCGTTCGAGCTTCTGGTAACAAACGCCGTAAGCATAGGCGCGCGAACTTTTTTGAGGAATTTCGCAGGATTTATGCCAATTAGCATACAAACCACGCAGTATATCGCAAACACCTGCACTGCAAGCCCCACATATAGCGCAATCGTAACGGTCAAAAGCGAGCTAATCGCGCCAATTCCAGCTTTGTTAAACACAACGAACATTAACGCAAAAACGCCGATTGGTGCATATTGCATAACCCAGCGGATAACCTTAAACATAATCTCGCTCATACCATCAAAAAACGCATACACAGTATCTGCACTGCGCGCAATGCGCTCATCGTCGCTACTTTTGCAATACGCTAGGCCAATTCCCACAAAAATACAAAATGCGATAATAGGCAAAATTTCGCCCTTAACGATAGCTTCAAACGGATTTGTAGGGATAATATTTAGTAGAATTTGGCTCATCGCAGGAGCGTTTGCGCTCTTTTCCACAGCTTTGGCAGCGTCTAACTCCAACCCACTACCAGGGCTGAAAATCAATCCGCACGCCAAACCTATCGCAATCGCAAACAGCGTCGTAATCGCGTAGAAAATTATCGTTTTGACACCAACTTTACCAAGGTGAGCTGGATCAATCGAACTTGTGCCAATTATCAACGAGCAGACGATTACAGGCACCATAATCATTTTGAGCATTCGCACAAAAAGATCACCAAAAGGCGTTAAAATTGATACCCAAGTGGTATCGCCGATAGTGGCATTTTGCGGTAAAATTATACCCAAAACCGAACCCAAAACAAGCGCAATCATTATGCGCCAAAGTAGGCTTGACTCAAAATACCATGCAAATATACCGCGCTTTTTAGGCGCATTAGCGTCACTTTGCGACATTTTTTCCCCTTTAAAATATAATGTTCCTACGATTTTACAATAAATTTGCATAGAACTAATTTAATTAGGACTGAATTTATAACGAAAGGTTAAAATTTCATTTGTTTTCTAAATTTTGCACCATAAATTTGGCGAATTTAAAATAAGATTTACTTTATCTTTAATATAAAACAATACAATATTTATCATATTTTTTAAGGAGGAAAAAATGCAAAGACGAACCGCATTAAAAGCCATAGTTACGGCAGCCGCAGCCGTTAGCACACTAAGCGCATACGACGAAAGCCTTATCGCAAACACCGAGGATATCACGCCCGAAGATCCAAAAAATCTAAACGATTTCGAGAAAAAACACACCCCAGAAATCACTGTGCGCGACGCCGATGAAAAGGGATATTCGCTAGTAGATGTCAATATCGGACAAGGCGGTATAATCCACCCAAGCGACGCTGATCACTGGATTTATGCGATTGAGCTTTACGCAGATGATAAACTCGTAGCCAAAGCCTCGTTAGAACCAGTCGCAAGCAGGGGATTTTTGAGCGCAAGACTAAATCTAAAAGATGTCAAAACCCTCAAAACAATCTCTCGCTGTAACCTTCACGGAAATTTTACATTTTCGATAAATTTATAACCACTAAGCCCCAAATTCGGGGCTTTGAATTTTATTTTTTAATTTTATATAATCGTTTTTAAAAAGCTTATAAAAAAGGGATAAAATAGGTGGTGGGCTCACCAGGACTCGAACCTGGGACCATCCGGTTATGAGCCGGATGCTCTAACCAACTGAGCTATGAGCCCGATTGAATAAATTGGATAAGCTGTAATTTTACAAAAAATTTCTTAAATTTGAGTTAAAGCGCAAAATTTCGCCAAACGCCAAATTTCTTACATGCGATACGCAATCCAACCTGCACACGCAAATTTTAGCGCCAATTCATGACACATTACAACGCAAGAACCGCGCGCATTTCGGCGCAGTATAATCCACGCAAATCCACGCAAATCCACGCAAATCCACGCAAATCCACGCAAATCCACGCAATCCACGCAATCCACGCAATCCACACTTAAAAATATCGCCCAAATTTCGGCGCAGTATTAGCCCAAACCAAAATTAAGCGCAAACCAAAATCAAGCCCAAAGCAAATTTCGGCGCAGTGTTTAAAAGCGCAAGAGCATTTAACAAAATTTAACAACAAATTTTAAGGATTAAATTTAAAATTCCCCGCTAAATTCGGCAAATTTAACAATTTTCACAAATTCGCCAAATTTAATCAGGGAAGAAAGAATTATTTGTTTGCTTTTTCGATATATTCGCCACGCACGGTATCTACGCGGATAACCTCGCCTTCAAGCACATGAAATGGGATTTGCACCACAGCGCCAGTTTCAAGGGTCGCTGGTTTTTTGTTGCTTCCTTGTGTATCGCCACGGAAATTTGGCGCAGTTTCGACGATTTTTAGCTCGACTACTTGCGGAACTTCCACGCCGATCGCTTTGCCGTTGTAAAACATAATGCTAACCATCATGCCATCGAGCATCCATTTTTTCGCCTCGCCCACATCCTCGTCAGCGATTGCCACTTGCTCGTAGCTCTCTGTGTCCATGAATTGGCAATACTCGCCGTCATCATAAAGGTATTGCATATCTTTTTGCTCTAAATTTGGCTCCTCGCATTTATCGCCTGCGTGGAAAGTTTTTTCCAAAACCTTACCGTCGATGAAGGATTTTAGTTTTGCGCGCACGAAAGCCGCACCCTTGCCCGGTTTTACATGTTGATACTCTACGATTTTAAACGGAATTCCATCAACTTCGATTTTAAGACCTTTTTTCAAATCGCCCATTGAATAAGCCATTTTTTCTCCTTAGTTTGGTTGCATAAAACTGCGATTATACTAAATTTAGCTTTAAATTTAGCCAAATTTAATCAAAGTAAAATTTTAAAATCCTCTATATCAAAAAGCAAAATTTTATCATTTTTGATTTTTTCTAGTTCGCCTGAGAACCCAGATTTCGAAAACAATGCCACCATATCGGGCGCAAGCGCGGAATTTTCGCACTTTGCGAGCAGTTCGTTTAGGACATTTTTTGAGATTTTGCGCTCTTTGTATTTGCACTCGCCCACGATTAAAAACCCCTCAAATTTCGCGAAAATATCAATCTCGCTATTTTTATCCCAATAACTCGAAATTTGCGAAATGTCGATATTTAGGTAGTTTGCGAGCAGTTCGCGGCAGAGTATCTCATAGCCAAAACTCGCGTAATTATCGAAATCCTCCTTAATCTCGCTGATGACTTTTTCGTATTCGCCCTGCGCCAAAATTTGTAAATTTGGCTCGATAAACCTAAACCAAAACCGCGAGAAATTGTCGTTAAAATGGACTTTGTCTGTGATTTGATAGCGTCTTAAAATTCGTGGTAATTTATCATTTTTATGCAGTTTTACGGGGCGTTTTTCGTGCGATTTTTCTAAATTTAAAAACCCAGCTTCTAGCAAAATTTGCGTGATTTTTTGGGCGGTGAAGCGGGGCAGTATCTTTGCGACACCGATTTTTTTGCGATCTGATTTGGCGAATTTCATCAACGCTTGTTTTAGCTCTTTTTCATACTCGCCGCCGAAACTAAACCTCTCGCCAATCTCCCTAAAATTCGGCAAAATTTCAGCCTCTATCGCGCTAAATACATCGTCATATTTCGCGCAAATATCAAAAGCATCGAATACGAAGTGAAATTTCAAAATTTCACCCAGTTCCAAATGGCCAAATTTGCTAGCCGTGTGTTTTAACCCTAGAATTTCACCCCTCCTAAAACGGCTAATTTTAGCAAGTTTAGGTATAATTTACAAAATTTTGGAGTAAAAAATGCAAATCGAAAAAATAAAAAATGATTTAATACTAAAAGAGGGGCTCAAATACTTCGATTTCGCCGCGTCCGGGCTAGCGTGCAATAGCGTCGAGCGCGAAATCGAGCGGGTTTTGCGCACTTATGCCAACACGCACTCGCTCGGTGGCGAAAACGCCCACACCACGAGCGAATACTACGAAAACGCACGCGCCAAAATCAAAGAAATGCTAGGGTGCGCTGGCAGATACTACCTCATCTCGTGCGGATTTGGCGCGACAGCCGCGATTAAGAAGCTATGGGAAATTTTAGGCATTTACCTGCCACCAAACACCAAAAAACGGCTAAATTTGACAAATTTCGCCACAAATGAACGCGCAAAATTTCCACTAATCGTGATTTCGCCATACGAGCACCACTCAGTTGAAATCAGCCTGCGTCAGGCTCTGTGCGAACTCGTGCGCGTGCCACTGGGTGCAGACGGACTTATGGATTTTGGCAAATTAAATGAAATTTTAGGCGCAAATAAAGGGCGCGAAATTTATGGTGTATTTAGCGCGTGTTCGAACGCCACTGGGATTTTAGTCGATTATAAGCAGGTGTTTTTGGCGCTGAAAATGCACGGCGCGAAACTTTTCATCGACGCTAGCGCGCTTGTGGCGCATGATAATGTGGATTTGGGCTTTTGCGACGGGCTGTTTTTTGGCGCACACAAACTAATCGGCGGAGTGGGTGCGTGCGGGATTTTGGCGCTGAAAAAAGAGTTTTTAGAAGGCGCGGAGCCCACATTTGCGGGCGGTGGCGCGGTAAAATACGCTGATTTTAGCACGCAAAGCTTCGTCATCGACAAAGAGCGGCTAGAAGAGCCCGGCACGCCGGGGATTACGGCGCTCATTAGGGCGTATTTGGCGCTAGATTTGCGTCGTAAGGTGGGCTTTGCGACGATAAAAGAGCGAGAAAGCGCGCTAAATGCGAAATTTATCGATGAAATTTCAAAAATCAAAGAGATTAAAATTTACGGAAATTTAAGCGCGCCAAGGGTGCCGATTTTCGCCTTTAATATGCAAAATTTAGCCTCTGACGCCCTAGCCTCCGTGCTTAGCTCGAAATTCGAAATCCAAACACGCTCTGGGTGCGACTGCGCAGCACCCTATGGATTTGATCTGACAGCCCTTGCGCCAGATCCCGTAAATCAGACCAAACCAAGCTGGGTGCGGGCAAGTTTCTCATGGGTCAATGACGAGGACGATATCGCCTATCTCGCCCACGCGCTCAAAGAAATCGTCAAAATCCGCACAAAGATAAATTTCGTAAGTGGAAAATATCGTTGCTAATCGCCCCCGCAAGGCGGAAATACTGCGCCAAATTTGAAATAATGATAAATAAAGGATAAAAACGATGAAATTTGATAAAAATATAAAATTCGGTGGGCAAGGATACCCACCCTACGGTGCTAAATCAAAAATTGAAATAGGATAAGCTATATGAGATTAAATAACAAATTGGCTCATGAGCTAAATTCATTAAAAGAAGTAGCAGATTTATTATTTATTAAAAATAATGCAGAAGTCGTATCTATTTATTTAAAAATAGCAAATATTTATACTGATAAGCACATGTATAGTTCTGCATTGAAATTTTACAAAAAAGGACTTAAAGCTTCTAAAATATTTTTAGGATTAAATAGTATAGAGGTATCAAATTTCTATAATGATATAGGATATATTTATTTATTGCAAGAAAAATTTAGTGTTGCAAGAAAAAAATTTGAAAAATCTCTTAAAATTAGACTTGATATTCTAGGAAAATTCAATGAAAATGTTGCAATGTCTTATTATAATTTAAGTATTGCTTGTATTGGGGAACAAGATTATATCGAAGTTTTTAATTTTAATAATAAAGCATTGGAAATAAAATTAAAAATTTATAAAAATAATGATATGAGTATTGCTAAATGCTACGCAAATAATGGTATAATTTGCGAAGTTGCTTCCGAATTTAAGTTAGCAATTGAAAATTATACTAAGGCATACGAGATAAGCAAAAATTTGCTTGGAGAAAATAGTTCAGTAGCAAAATTGTATTTTGAAAAAATAAAAAATTGTAGTATCAAGATTAAAAGTGATTAAATTATTTGAGAAATGATTAAAGAAATGAAATTAAATAAATTCCTAAACCTAACCTTTTCGGCAATATTGTTTTTATCCCAAACAACACTTCAAGCTTCATTGTTACCAAATTCCCAAATTCTACAATCAAATTTGAATTCGGTCAGTATCGGAAAAATTAGCACCGTAGGGTGGGCATCCTTGCCCACCACAATCATAATAAAGAATAAAAAATGATAAAATTCTCGGCGCAGTATTTTAAAATTTGCGAAGCGAAATTTGGCAAAATTTAAATCACAAAATCACAACCAAAAACAAAATTCCTACGATAATGCGATAAATTCCAAACGGGATAAAATCAAATTTGCTAACAAAGCTCAAAAATAGCTTGATTGCGATAAGCGCGACCACGAAGGCAACCACGCCACCAAGCAAAAAAATCCAAATATTTTGCGAATTTTGAGCAAAGGTGTCGAGGTTTTTGTAAGTATCATACAAAGTCGCCGCAAACATCGTAGGAATCGCTAGTAAAAAGCTAAACCTGGCGGCTAAATTTCGGCTAAGCCCACAAAGAAGCCCAGCGATGATGGTCGCCCCTGAACGCGAAGTGCCCGGCACCATAGCAAAACACTGCGAAAGTCCGATTATAAAGGCTTGTTTGTATGAAATTTCGCTGAAATGTTCGCTCTGGCTTTTAGGCGGATTTTTCTTGCGAAGTAGCTCGACCACGATAAAAATCACGCCCCAAATGACAAGCATATACGCTGTCGTGGCGGGCGAAAATAGCGATTTTATCGTCTTATACATCAAAAAGCCGATGATTGCTGTGGGGAAAAATCCCACCATTAGCTTAACCCAAAGCGAAAAATCCTGCTTCAAACGCTCGAAAAACATAAAAACTACCGCTAAAATCGAGCCTAGCTGAATTACGACTTCAAAGCATTTAAGCGCGTCTGTCTGCTCCAAGCCCAAAAAATGCGACGCCAAAATCATGTGTCCGGTCGAGCTTACGGGCAAAAACTCGGTCAGCCCCTCGACAACGCCTAAAATTATCGCACTAATTATATCCATTGATTATGCCTTGTAAATTTTTTATGTTTTGCGAAATGCTATTTGGTCTGTAAATCGCACTCACAAGCGCGATATAATCGGGATTTAACGCCAAAATTTGAGCTAAATTTTCCCCGCTAATCCCGCCAATTATCGCAACTGGGATTTCAAGCTCACGCTTTGCCATTTGCACGATTTCATGCGGACAAAGCGGAGCCTCTTTTTTGGTGGAACTTGCAAACATCGCCCCAAACGCAGCGTAACTTGCGCCACAACTTTGGGCGATTTTAGCCCTTTTTATGTCGCTATAACATGTAACGCCGATGATTGAGCCTGAGCCCAAAAATTCGCGCACATTTTTTATTTCGCCGTCGTCTTTGCCGATATGCACGCCGTGAGCGCGGAGTTTTTTCGCCAAAGCGACATTGTCATTGATGATTAACTTCGCGCCGTAATCCTCGCAAAGCGAGATTAGCGAGGCGATGAGAGTTTCGTCTTGGCGCGGGAGTTTGGAGCGATACTGCACGAGTTTGACGCCACTATCTAAAATTTCACGCACCTGCGAAAAAACGCTAGAATTTGGCGTCAAAACATCATCGGTAAGGGCGTAAATTTCACTCATTGATTGACATTTCTATCGTTGGTTTTTCTTCTGCATTAATGATAGTTAAATTTTGACTAGCATTATTTTCTTCTTCATTTTTTACTTTTTTTGGCTCATCTTTAATCCCAAGAGCACATTTGGTGAGTTTTTCATATTTTTTTCCAAACAAACCGCGCTTGTTTTCCATAGCATACACACTAGCCTCTATTAGCGCCTCGCTATCATCATTTTTTAAGCTCGCAACACCTTGTCTTACAAGTTCTAAACTGAGATTTTTTTTATCTGTACTAAAATCGCAATATAATTTTTTAGCTGTTTGCTTGCGTATGGTTACGAAATATCTTGCGCCCGGTTTAATAATATTTTCTATCATTTTTTTTTGATTTTTAATAAAATTTTTAATCTCTTGATTATTCGCTTTACATCTATTTAAGTCTTTTTCGTTTATTAAATAAATTTGATTTGGCGTGCAAACAAATCTGCGATCACCTTTTTTAAACAAAAAAAGATTTTCATCTTGAACATAAGCTAAAAATTTCGCATACATCACATCATTTCTCGCACATGCACTCGTAACCAAAAGCGATAAAAATATAAAAATCAATTTTTTCATAAAAGCCCTTTAAATAGAAAAAAGCGCAAAATTTAAAAGGCTAAATTTTGCGCCAAATTTGGATTATTTTAGGTTGTATTTTTCTAAAAGTTTGTCGTATGAGCCGTCGCTCTTCATCTCGTCGATTGCTTTGTTGAATTTCTCCACAAGCTCAGGATATTTGCCCTTATCGAAAGCAAAGGCAAATCCGTCGCTTCCGTCAGACTCTCTCATAAACTCCACGATATCGTCGTTTTTCTTCAAATACTCCACGCCCACAGATGAATCCACGCAAAGCGCATCGACCTTTTTGTTTTTTACTAGTAACACGCCAGCAAAGACAGTTTCTGCTGGATTGACATCTGCGCTAGGAATTTCGCGGATTGCGTTTTCTTGGATTGTGCCAAGTTGCGCTGTTAGGCGTTTGCCTTTAAGATCGTCTTTGGTTTTTAGGCTATCGTCGTCTTTGTGTTTGATATATAAATTTTCGACTTCATAGTATGAGTTTGTAAAATCCACAGCGTTTCTTCTCTCTGCTGTCGCACTCATACCAGATCCTGCAAGGTCGATTTTACCGCTTTTTAGCGCTGGGATTAAGCCGTCAAAGCTCATATTTAAAATTTCGATTTTCAAATCGGCTCTTTTTGAAATTTCATTTACCAAATCAATATCAAATCCAGTGATAGTCGAGTTTTCATCTACGAACTCAAATGGCGGATATTCGGCGTTTGTGCCCATTACATAGACATCTTTTGCACAAGCAATTGAGCCAACTAAGCTAGCTGCCAACATAAATTTAAGAAAATTTTTCATTTCTGCTCCTTTTAATGGTTTAAAATTTTGTTTAAAAAGTCTTTTAAGCGCGGATTTTGCGGATTTTCAAAAACATTTTTAGGCGTATCATCGACTAAAATATTTCCGCCATCCATAAAAAATATTCTATTTGCCACATTGCGCGCAAAGCCCATTTCATGGGTTACGACAAGCATTGTAATACCCTCTTTGGCAACCTCTTTCATAAGAGCTAAAACCTCACCTATCATCTCAGGATCTAGCGCGCTCGTAGGCTCGTCGAAAAGTATCACATCTGGGTTCATCGCTAGACTTCTAGCGATTGCAATGCGCTGTTTTTGGCCGCCTGAAAGTTTGTGCGGGAAAGCCTCCGCCTTGCTCTCTAAACCCACCTTTCGCAAAAGCTCCATTGCCTTTTCTTTGGCTTTTTCTGGGGTATAAATTTCAGCTTTTACTGGGGCTAGGGTTAAATTTTGCAAAACATTTTTATTCGCAAAAAGGTTAAAATGCTGAAAAACCATGCTAACTTTTTGGCGAATTTTATTGATATCGGTTTTTTTATCGGTAATGTCTGCGCCACCGATTTTGATACTGCCCTCGCTTGGGGTTTCGAGCAAATTTAAACATCTCAAAAATGTCGATTTTCCACTACCGCTTGGTCCGATGATTGCGACAATATCGCCTTTGTTTATGGTTTTTGAAATATTTTTCAAAACACAAAGCTCGCCATAATTTTTGCTTAAATTTGAAATTTCAATCATGTCTATTTAGCCTTGATTCTAAAATTTTAACCAAAAGCGAGAAAAATTTCACACTCGCATAATAAATCACGCCCGCGAAAAGTATCGGCTGAACCGTATATAGCGAGGCTTGCAGGCTTTTTGAATAAAATGTCAAATCCGTAATCGCCACAAGTCCCACGACCGAAGTTTCTTTAAAAAGGCTGATAAATTCGTTCGCCAAAGCCGGCAAGATATTTTTTATCGCTTGCGGGAAAACAATGACTTTCATCGCTGTCGAATACGACAGACCCATAGCGCGCGCAGCCTCCATTTGACCGCGATCGACGCTGTTTATTCCGCTACGGACGATCTCACAAACATAGGCTGAGCTGTTAAGACCTAGCGCTACGATTGCCGCGAAAATATTGTTTTGCCAAGTCGCAAAAACGACAAAAACAAAAATCATAAGCTGTATGATTATCGGCGTGCCACGGATGATATCGACATACTCGTCGATAATAAAATTTAAAATTTTATTATCCAAAAATTTTAAAAACGCCAAAATAAATCCCAAAACTATACCAAGCGCGATACCGCCACTTGTGAGTATCAGCGTAACGCCATAAGCATTTACAAGCGCCATTTTGCGCGCGTCTGTTAAGTTATCTGGATAGCAAAAATAAATTCCTGCGCAGATGATAATCAACGAAAAAACAATCTTTAAAATTCTCTCGTTCAATCCCCAGCCTTTAAATTAAAATTTAGCCTAGAAGCATACTAAAATTTTGATAAATTTCAAGTAAATTTTGATAAAATCGCACCTTTTAAGGAGTGGAAAATGAGTTATTGGATCTATGCCTCGATCGCTATGTATTTCCTAGCCCTCGTCATCATCGGCAGACACTACTACGACAAAAACGCAAGCCTAAGCGAATACCTCATCGACAATCGCAGATTAAATCCCTTTGTAACCGCACTTAGCGCGGGTGCTAGCGATATGAGTGGTTGGATGCTTCTAGGGCTTCCTGGGGCGTTTTTTGCTACTGGAATTAGCACGGTTTGGATTGCAATCGGGCTTTGTATCGGTGCGTGGTGCGCGTATAAATTTCTCGCAAAAAGGCTTAGAATTTACACCGAAGTCGCAAGCGATAGCATTACAATACCTGATTTTTTGGAAAATCGTTTTAAAGACAAAACAAAATCTCTTCGCATAATCTCTGGACTTTTGATTATCGTATTTTTCACGCTATATGTTTCTAGTGGAATCATCGCAGGCGGAAAGAGCTTTGAGACATTTTTCGGACTAAATTTCGCTTACGGCGCGATTGCGACGATTTGTATCGTTGTGTTTTATACATTTTTTGGTGGATTTAAGGCTGTGGCGATAACAGACGCTTTTCAAGGCGCGTTAATGTTTATCGTGCTGATTATGATTCCAGCCTTTTCGTTTAATGCGCTACAAATCCCAGATAGTTCGAGCTTTTGGGGCGAGGTATCAAAAATCAGTCCGTCGCATTTGGATCTGTTTGAGGGGCAAACTTTTCTTGGAATTTTGGGGCTTTTGTCATGGGGGTTTGGCTATTTTGGACAGCCTCATATCATCGTGCGATTTATGGCGATTAGAAATTCAGCTGAAATGAGCCAAGCTCGTAGAATTGGAATTTCATGGATGGTTTTTGGACTGCTTGGGGCGATGGCTAGCGGACTAATCGGCCTAGTGTATTTTCACCAAAACTCCCTATCTATCAGCGATCCAGAGAAAATTTTCCTAGAACTTGGCAAAATTTTCTTCCACCCATTTATCCTTGGCGTGATTATTTCAGCCGTGCTAGCTGCGATTATGAGCACGATTTCTAGCCAGCTTTTGGTTAGTGCTGGCTCGGTTACGAAAGACTTCATTTTCGCATTTTATAAAAAAGAGGTCTCATCAGCCACGCAAACCCTAGTCTCCCGCCTCGCTGTCGTTTTCATCGCGGTGCTAGCTACGATTGCGGCGTTTTTGTGGGACGATAGCGTCTTAAATGTCGTCGGACACGCTTGGGCGGGCTTTGGCGCGAGTTTTGGCGCGGTACTGCTTTTTAGCCTGTATTCTAAGCACATGAGCGCTTTAAGCGCGCTGTGTGGCATGCTAGTGGGCGGAATCACCGTCATAATCTGGATAATTGCCGATTTATCGGGCTATATTTATTCGCTTTTGCCTGGATTTACATTTTCGATGATTGCCATAATGCTAGTCAATAAATACAACTCCGTGCTAGATAAAATGGCGGACGAGCCAAATTTAAGCGAAATTTCAATCGAATTCGAAAAAATGAAAGCACGAAACGAAAGCGAGAAAAAATAATGTTAAATTTGAAAATGGCAAAAGATTTAATCTCAGGCGCAATTTCACAGCCAAATTTAATCGCGCATTGTGAAAATGTAATGGCCGCAATGGGGGCTATGGCGGAGCATTTCGGCGAGGATAAAGAATACTGGCAAGCAATCGGCTATCTGCACGATTTCGACTACGAAAAATTCCCAGACGAGCACCTAGCGCACACAGCTGGGCCACTTTTGGACGCTGGCGTAGATGAAGCTAGCGTGCGGGCGATACTCAGCCACGGATACGGCATTTGCACTGATGTCGAGCCGATTTCAAATTTAGAAAAGAGCTTATTTTGCGTCGATGAGCTAACAGGCATAATCGATGCCTGCGCCAAAATGCGCCCAAACGGCTTTGCGGATTTAGGCGCTAGCAGTGTAATGAAAAAATTTAAAGATAAAAAATTCGCCGCCAAATGCGATAGAAGCGTGATTTTAAAGGGTTGCGAAATGCTTGGCATGGATATCAAAGAGGTCGTAGAAATCTGCATAAAAGGCATGAGAGAACTGCACCAGGCTTGATACAGCAGTGAAATTTTAAATTTTAAATTTCTGCAAAACACTGCCCCGAAATTTTAAATTCATAGATTAGCAAGAATTTTGCCTAATTTGTCATTGCGAGCTTTCGTAGAAAGCGAAGCAATCTACGAGGATAAAAATTTAAAGCGTGTAAATTTGCTGTCATTGCAAGGCGTGATAACGCCGAAGCAATCCAGGGAAATTTAGAGCAAAATTCTATTTAAATTTAGCATTGAACGATTTTTTGAATTTAACCTGCGCCGTGCTTTTCTCGTAAGGGGGGAAGGGGGCTTGAATTGCGAGGTCGCGCCCCTTCCCCCTTACAATCCCCTAACCCCCGACGACGCTTTTAAGGTGGCTAAATTTAGAAAAACTTCGTTTTTCTAAATTTAGCTGATTTTATTCTTACTGAAATGCTTCGCATTTCTTTGCAATTGCAAAGTAAAATTTCGGGGCAGTGTTTAAAAAGTTGCGCTAGCGGGTTATGCTAAATTTAAAATTCTATCAAATTTCGCTTCAAAAGCCTGGCTAAATTTCGCCCAAGCCTCTCGTAGCCCCCAGCTTCTAGGTGGATTTCATCGGGTCGGATTAGCCCCATTTTGCGCCAGCCCTCCCAGCCTCCATCCTCGCTCATCGCCATATCAAAATCATAAAACATAAGCCCCATATCGCTGGCTAGGCGCCTTATCACAGCTGCTGCGCGAGTGGCGTTTGGCACTTTGGGGCTACGAGGCGGGGCGATGAGCAGGATTTTTGCCCTGCGTGAGCCTTTGCGAAGCGAGCGCACCAGCCCCCGCAGGCTTGCGTAAAATTTCGCCTCATCAAAGTTGCTATCAAGGGCATCGTTTGTGCCATAAGCGATGATAAAAAGCTCGTAATCAAGTCGCGCCAAATCCCTGATAAAGGCGTCTTTGCCCCATTTTTGATACACGCTCGAATACGCGCCATTGCTAGCGCAACTATCGGCGAAACTGCCATTTTTGCGGTAAATTTTATACCCGCCAAGCTCCGCGCCCTCGCGCAAAGAGCGGATTTGCACCGGAAAAGCGAGCGTAAAGCGCGTATATTCCCAAGAATTTCGCAAAAGATGATTTATGCGAAATTTCCGCCCATTAGCGTCGATAATCTCGAAAATTTCGCCATTTCCGCCCACTCTATGAAGCACTTCGACCTCAAATTCGCCACTTAGCTTTTTAAGCTCGATTTGCAAACCAGCCCCATTTCTCGCCCTTGCGATGACCCCGCATAGCGGGAAATCCGGGTCTGTATCCCTGCGCGATGAGATGATCTCAAAGCCCTCGTTTTTAAATCTCACTGCCTCACTAGCGTGAAATTTAGGCATTAGCGGGGCGATAAAGCCCACACTATCGTCGCTTCCGCCGAAAAATTCATCTCTAAATGCCTGTATTAGCGCGTCGCTTCCTAGGTGTGAATCGCCCAAAAACTTCACCCCAAAGCCCTGCGCTAGCGCGCCACTAATGCAGAGTAAAACCGCAAAAAGCGCACGCACAAGGCTATTCAACACTAATCCTTGCTAAAATTTTTTGGGTTATGATTTCGCAGCCTTTTTTACTAATGTGGATTCCGTCGTCTTGGCGGACGCGAATTTGGTTTTTGCCGTTTTTGAGATAGACCTTGTATGCGCCGTTTTCGCACACAAATGGGCTTGTAGGCATGTAAATTTCGCCGAATTCTTTATTCACACTTTTATAAACTTTGTTAATCGCCTCGGTTTTTTGCTCAAATTTCGCTTCGTTCATGCACGGAAGCCCCAACCACAGTACCTTTGCGCCGTATTTTTCGGCAGTATCGTAAATCTCCCTGACCCTGCTAGCATAAAATTCGCTCCAAACCTCGCTCCCTACGCTTCGCACAGCTCCGTTAATCTTGCGCGGGTGAGTATCGTTCGCACCCAAAAACACCACCACTAGCCCGATATTTTCGTTATTTGCCAAATTTTCGGATAAAACCTGTTGCCAGTTGTGTCCCTTTTTATCGACTAGGCCGGTTGATTGTTTGCTAAGATCTAGCACTTTTAGCCCTGATTTTGGGAAAAATTTCTTAGCGCTCATACCCACATACTGCATTAGGCTATCGCCGATAAATAGCACGGTTTGACCGGCTTTAAGCGCGATTTTTCCATTAGATTTTTTCACAACTTTTGGCGCGAGAGCAGGAGCTGTTTCGTTCGCCTCGCTAGGCTTTGGCACGCTTAAATTCGCGCTTTTGTTATTATCAATTTTAGGCAGAGTTGTGTCAGTTAGCTTAACTGCTTCGATTTTTTTAAGCTCACGCTCGATGATTGCGTCTTTATCGCTTGGAGCGATAATGGGCGCAGTGTTACTAGCAAGCGTGTAAGTGGCTGTTTGCGGGGAGAAGCTTGCGAATTTCGCCTTTAAATTTGGTGTGAAATTTTGGATTTTTTGGCTAATGTTTGATTGCAATTCGCCCCCAAATCTCAAAGGCGAATTCGCCAAATACTCTTCCAAACCAAAATTTGAGCCAAAGCGCGAATTCGCGTAATAAATCAAGGAATTTTGCGCAAAAAAAGCCAAAATCAAAAACGCCACAACCAACGAAAACAAAAATTTAATCATCTAAAAACTCGCATAAATAAAATTTGGAATTCCACTTGGCATCAAAAGATAAATCGCGCAAAAAACCGCGCCCAAAACTACCCCTTTTAACCAAAATGGCAATCTCTTTAAAAAGCCCTCAATTAGGCGATTTATAACCAAAAATTTAGGATAAATCAAAACAAAAATCAAAACAGCCAAAACTAGCAAAATTTCAAATTTGCTCTGATAAAGTGGAGATGAAATAAGAGCCGAAAAAATCGCGCCAATCTCGCTAAAATCAGTGTTTGCGAAAAACACCCACGCAAAACTGACATAGATAAATGTAATTAACCTAGAAAAGTGTAAATTTAGTGGCTTTACTTTGCAAGCGCGTAGGCATTTTAACCACACGCACGCTAAGCCATGTAATGCCCCCCAAATGGCGAAATTTAGCCCCACACCATGCCAAATTCCAGAGAGCAAAAACGCTAGCATTATATTCAAATTCATACGCCAAAACTTCCACGCACCGCGCACTTCGACAAATTCGATTATCTCTTTTTTGGCTTTTTTCTTTTTCTTTGCGCCGATTTTGAGCTTTACTGGCAGTTTTTTGCCCCAGCCACAATTCCCGCCAAGCGGGATATAAATGTAATCGCGGATAAAGGTAGAAAGGCTAATATGCCACCTATCCCAAAACTGATCGATATTTCGCGCAGTATATGGCATGTGAAAGTTGCGCGGCAAAGCAAATCCAAGTGCCAGCGCTAGGGCGCGCGCAATGTCGATAAATCCGCTAAAATTAGTATAAATCACAAAAGAATAGAGCAAAATCGCCAGCACAATTTTTAGCGCGCTAACCTCACTCAAATCGTAAATATTGCTAAAAATCTCACCCACAAACGGCGTAAGATGAGCGCAAATGACAAGAACTTTAAAAGCGCCGATGATAAAAAGCGCGAGAATTTTATCGCCGTTTTTAAAGCTCTTTTTTTGGTTAAATTGTGGCAAAACCGGATAAATTTTAGTGTATCCTTTGGAATTTTTATGCGCGGCTGCCCTGCCTATGGGACCCATTACCACGCTTGGGAAAAACGCCAGATAGCAAAGCAAACTCAAAAAATCCGCCCCCTCGCACTGCTTTTTGCCCACAGCCACGAGATAGGTTATCGACATAAAAGTATAGTATGAAATGCCCAGTGGCAGGGCGATTGACTCGATTGGGGAAAGACCAAAAAAATTTGTAACAATGGCGAAAAATTCTCTAATATGGCTAAAATATTTGAAAAAACACAAAAAACAAATAGAGCCAAAAACTGCCGATAAAATGGCGGAATTGCTGGAATTTCGCTCTAAAAATTTACCCGCACTATACACAAAACACGAGTAAGCAAACAAAATCGCGCCAAATTTTGGGCTTACAGAGCAGACGAAGCCGTAACTTGCAGCCAAAATTAGGATTTTTTGGATAAAGACGCTGTCTTTTTGCGACCAATACAGGGCAAAAAACAGCGTAAAAAGCAAAATAAACTCGGGCGAAAAAAATGTCATTTTGATTGATTATGAAGCGCGCAGGGCTTTGCACCGCACTGCTCGCGCCGCATTACTCCTATCCTCTTACGATTTTTACAGCTTCTACCATATTTTTTAGGCTTGGTTTTACCTCTTCCCATTTGCGAGTTTTAAGTCCGCAATCAGGATTTATCCAAAGCTGATTTTTTGGCAAAACTTCCAAAAGTGCGTTGATTTGCGCTACCATTTCCTCTACGCTCGGCACGCGAGGGCTGTGTATATCATACACGCCAGGTCCTACTTCTTGTTTGTAGCCAACTGATTTAAAAATTTTAAGTAGCTCGTTGCCAGAACGCGCCGTTTCTATACTGATGACATCTGCGTCCATTGCTTCGATGGTTTTAATAATATCGTTAAATTCGGAATAGCACATATGAGTGTGAATTTGCGTCTCAGCAGTCGCACTTGAAACTGCGAGTTTAAACGCGCCCACCGAGAAATTTTCGTATTGGCTGATATTTTCCTTACGAAGCGGATAGCCCTCTTTAAAGGCTGCTTCATCGACTTGGATTATCTTAATCCCTGCAACTTGCAAGTCAGAAATTTCATCACTAATTGCCAAAGCTAGTTGCTTGACAACCTCGCTTCTAGGCTTATCATCACGCACAAACGACCAGTTCATAATCGTAACTGGTCCAGTTAGCATACCCTTCATAATCTTGCTTGTTTTGCCTTGCGCGTATTTTATCCACTCCACGGTCATCGCCTTTGGACGGCTAACATCGCCAAATAAAAGTGGCGGTTTTACGCAACGACTGCCGTAGCTTTGCACCCAGCCGTTTGCGCTAAATGCGTAGCCTTTGAGCTGTTCGCCAAAATACTCAACCATGTCGTTTCGCTCAGGTTCGCCATGGACTAAAATATCAAGCCCAATCTCTTCTTGAAAAGCCACACACTCATCGATATAGGCTTTTATATCTTTTTCGTAGGCTTCCTTGCTAATTAAACCCTTTTTATAAGCGTTGCGAACTTGGCGAAGTTCGGTTGTTTGCGGGAAAGAGCCTATCGTCGTGGTCGGTAAATCGCCGTAAGCAAGGGCTTCGCGCTGAATTTTAATGCGGTCTTCAAATTTATCACTTCGCTCAAATTTTGTTAAATTTTTCACGCGATTTTGCACTGCCGTATCGTGGATTAAAGGCGAATTTAGGCGTGTTTTGGCAGATTTTTGATTTTCTTCATATTTTTTGATACCGCTATCGCAGATTGGAATTTTAAAGAAAAGGTGGGTTAAAATGCAGACTTCTTCGAGTTTTTCACACGCAAAACTTAGCCACGATTTAATCTCAGGGTTTAGTTTTTCTTCATATTTTAGCGTAAATGGCACATGCAAAAGCGAACACGAAGTTCCCACATAAAGGCGATCTTTGCTGACATACTGAGAGATGAATTCCAAAAATTCTAGCTTTTTATCAATGTCGCTTTTCCAAATATTTCGTCCATCAATAACTCCTGCAAATAGCGTAGTTTTCGCATCTTTTAAGATTTCTAGCTGAGACTTGATATTTTGCGCGCTTGCATAGACAAAGTCTAATCCCACAGCCCAAATGTCCGTTTTAACGACTTCTCTTAACGCTTCTGTGGCGTGTTCGAAATATGTCATAAATACGATTTTAATGTTTGAAGCGACCGAATTTAGCTTGTTATAAACAGGTGCGATTTTTCCCGTTAGCTCCACGCCTTTATCTGTTACGAAAATCGGCTCGTCGATTTGGACGACGACTTCGCTATCAAGGGCTGAAATCTTGCCTAGAAGCTCGGCGTATTGTTCTACTAGCTCATCAAGTTTAGCTAGTGGTTCGCTTCCGTCCGTGCTTTTTGAAAGCGCTAGATAGGTTATCGGTCCGATTAAATTTATCTTCAACGCGCAACTATCCTTAAAATCGTTATTTTTAGCTGCTTTGTATTCGTTTAGAATTTTGTCTGCATTTAGGCTAAATTTTGTGTTTTTGCTGATTTCAGGCACGATGTAATGGTAGTTTGTGTTAAACCATTTTGTCATTTCCATTGCCACGGCGTCTTTGTTTCCACGCGCCATCGCAAAATACTGCTCCACGCCACTCAAAGATGCAAATCTCTCAGGCACTGCGCCAAAAAGCACGCTATTATCGAGCATTAAATCATAAAACGAGAAATCATTTACGCTAATTAAGCCAGTCCATGCGTCAAGTTGGTATTTTATGTGACGATCTTTTAGTTCGTCTGCTACCTTTTCTAGTGCGCCAAGTTCGCACTTTCCTGCCCAAAAGCTTTCTAATGCTTTTTTTAATTCTCTTTGCTCGCCAATGCGCGGAAAACCTGTGATATAACTTTTCATTTTTATCCTTTTTGTTTTAAAATTTTATAAATTGTGCTAAGAAAAAGTCTGAATTTTGCGCCGCTAGCGCGGCATGAATATGCGTGAATAAATGATTAGCCCTAGAAAAACACCGATAATATCAAGTCGCCATGGGACAGTGCATTTATTGCTTCCTTTAAATTTCAAATTAATCTGAGCATTTTAGCCTTATTTTGCTTTGATATAGATAAAATTTTGAAATTTTAATTTCCACAAACACTGCCCCGAAATTTGCTCACCATTGTCATTGCGAGAAAACGAAGTTTTCGAAGCAATCCAGAAAAATTTAAATTCAAAATTCAATCTAAATTTAGCATTGAATTATTTTTTTAAATTTTAAGCGAAATTTTGAAATTCTCTGTAAGGGGGAGGGCGCGCTTTTTAGGAGACGCTACCCTCCCCCTTACCAACCCCCACCCCTGTAAAACCTTAGAAGTGGCTAAATTTTAAAAAGCGTTGCTTTTTAAAATTTAGCTGATTTTATTTTTGCTGAAATGCTTCGCATTTCTCGCAATGACAATGGCTAGCGTTGCAAATTTAAAATTTTACTCAATAAACCCGCTGGCTAGCACACGGTCCTCTTCGTCGTAAAAAACCGCCAGCTGTCCCCCAGCTACGCCATTTGCTGGCTGAGAGAGCGTGCCATTAACCCCGCCACGCTCATTTAGCGCGATTTTTACAGGGATTTTCGTGCTTCGATATCTAAGTTTCACGCCCAAATTTGGCGCATTTAAAATTTCATCTACCCTCACAAAAGCGTTTAAATTTCGCGTCGAAAACTCGTAAGTATCGAGCTCGTCGCGCCCGCCGACGATGATTTCGTTATTTTGCGCGTCGATTTTGAGCACGAAATGTGGCTCATGCGCGCCGTCTATGCGAAACCCGCGCCTTTTGCCGATTGTGTAATGCATATAGCCCTCGTGAGTGCCGATGATTTCGCCATTTGCGTTTTTTACCACGCCCGGGGTTTTGGTGTTTGTATGGCGCTGTAAAATTTCGATATATGTTTTATCCACGAAGCAAATCTCGCTACTCTCGCTTTGTGCGGCAATTTCGATGAGTTCTGGATACGCGCTAGCCTTGGCTTTGACCTCGCTTTTAAGCATTTCGCCAAGCGGGAAAATCATAGATTTTAAGGCATTTGGATTAACATTTGCCAAAAAATAGCTTTGATCTTTACTCTCATCGCGTGCCTTTTTCAAAAGTCCGTTTTCCACGCGCACATAATGCCCAGTAGCTAGGCGTTCGCAGCCGTTTTTATGGGCAAATTCCAAAAGCTTGCCAAGCTTGATTGTGCGGTTACACAGCGCGCAGGGATTGGGCGTAAGACCGTTTTGGTATGTGCGCACAAATGGCTCATAAACCTCGCGCCTAAACTCATCTTGCAAATCCAAAATATGCGTTTTTATCCCCAAAAACTCCCCTACTTTGCGCACTTTTTCGATATTTTTCTCGTGATAGCCTGGCTTTTCATGTAGCTTCATATAGCAGCCCTCGATCTCGTGCCCAGCGTCCTTTAAAAGCTTCGCGCTCATCGAGCTATCCACGCCCCCACTTAGGGCGACCATGATTTTCAAATTTTCTCCTTTTTGATATGCTCTATTATCTCTTCTACGCTAGAACAGAGCCTAAATCCCGCCAAATCGCCCTCATCAATCGTCCCCAAAGCCAACATTGAGGTTTTGAAAAACTCCACCAAAGGGGCGTAAAATTTGGCGTCGTATAGGTAAATTTGGGCTGTTTTAAAGCCTGTTTGTTTGAGGGTTAATACCTCAAACAGCTCGTCCATCGTCCCAAACCCGCCCGGGAAAATGACGAAAATTTCGCTATTTGCGATGAGCGCGCCTTTTCTTGGAGCAAAGGTTTTAAAATGCACATCGTGAGTCAAAAACGCATTGCTTTTTTGCTCGAAAGGAAGCTTTATGTTAAAGCCCACGCTTGGGGCTTTTGCACGAGCAAATGCGCCTTTGTTTGCCCCGCGCATTATGCCTCCACCGCCACCTGTGATTACAGCATATCCCATATCAGCGAGCGCCGCGCAGAGTTTTTCTGCGTCTTTGACATATTGATTGCTCGCATTTAGCCTCGCTGAGCCAAAAATCGTAACGCCTGGTTCCATGAAATTTAGGCTATTTTTCGCCGTTCTGATATCTTGTAAAATTTCTCGTATTTGCATTGTGTGATTAAAATTTAGATTAAATTACTAAGCTTTCCTAGAAAGCCACCGAAAGCACCGCGCTTTGGCAAAGCTTCAAGCCCAAGTGCCACCAGCGTCCTGCTTACGCTATCACGAAGCGCGATACTAGCCTTGCAAAACGGGCGCGAAATGCTGAAAAGCTCCCTGTTTTGGGCGTTTATAAAGACATATTTATCATAAGGCATGAAGCCAACTAGCCCAAATTTCACCTCGCCCAAATTCTTTTGCGCCACAGATTTTAGATTTTCGAATATCCCCACAGCCTCGTCCTCGCAAGAGGCGAAATTCATCAAAAACAAAATCTCTTTTTGTGGCAAATTTAGCGATTTCAAAAACGCGTAAGTGTTGCTGATAGCGCAGGGTTCGTTCGCGCACACCACAATCGGCTCAGTGTCAAATTCTACTAGTTTTTTCGCATAATCTAGCGAAGCGTCGATTAAGATGAAATCAAACATATCCGCGCCAAGCGTTGCGCCCAAAAAGCTCTCTATCGCACCATCTTCGCTTAAAAACACGCCGTCATTTGGCGCAATCAGCGTCAAATTTGGCAAAATTTTAAGCCCCTTAGCCTGAGAGTTTGCGAAAACAAAAATTTGGTTTTTGTCGATTTTAGCGTTTAAGATTATCTCTTGGTTATTGAAATTTGGCACTTCTAGCACAGCCACAGCGTATCCTGCGTTAGCTAAAATTTGAGCGAAATTCGCCACAATTTGGCTCTTGCCAACTCCCCCTTTTGCGCTTAGAAATGTTAGAATTTTATTTTTCATACCAAACCTTTTTCAATCATACTTCCAAGTGGATAAATCACGCTTATGCGCTCTGCTGCGCCCCTGTGCGGCACGATTAAGCGCTCGTTTCGCCTAACTTTCGCGCTAGAATACAAAATGTCAATATCTAGCGTGCGCGGGGCGTTTTTGAAGCTTCGTTTGCGCCCAAATTTAAGCTCGATTTTTTGCATAGTTTTTAGCATTAAATTCGGTGCGAGCGAGCTTTGCACGCATAGCGTAGCGTTTAAAAAATTGCTCTGCTCTAAAAACCCAAACGGCTTGTTTTCTAAAATTTGCGACGAGGCGCAAACGAAAAAATTCGGATTTTTTTGTAGCAGGTGATACACACGCTCGAATCGCGCCCTGCTGTCGCCGATGTTTCCGCCAAGCCCTAAAATATAGCAAAATTTAAAATTCTCTTTTTTTTGGAATTTGCGCGGGAAATTCCGGCTTTTTATCACTCGCACGGCCTCATTTAGCCTTAAAAATCCGTTTTTTTGCGCTAGAATTTGCATTATTCGCTCATGACCTCGCAACCATTTTTTGTCACGATTACGGTATCTTCGATCCTCACGCCAAACTCGCCTTGCAAATAAATCCCAGGCTCTATGCTAAAAATCATGCCTTCCTCTAAAATGGCCTTCGAGCGCGGGCTAATAATCGGCAATTCGTGGATATCCACGCCCACGCCGTGCCCCGTAGAGTGCAAAAACTGCGCCCCAAAGCCCTCGCTTGCGATATAATCTCGCGCGATTTTATCTATTTCGCGCGCAGCGACACCGGGTTTTACGGCGTTTATGGCGCGTTTTTGAGCTTCTTTGACAATGCTATAAATTTTATCTTTTTTCATATCGCCAAAATTTTGATTTTTGCTAAAATTTATTCCCTCTTGTGCGCTAAATTTCGCCGTTCTTGTGCGATCCGAGCAGTAGTTTTTATACCTCACCCCAGCGTCCAATAAAAGCAAATCGCCGTCTTTTAACCTCTCATCGCTAGGCAGAGCGTGAGCCTTGGCAGCGTTTTGGTTAATCGCCACAATCGGCTCGAAGCTAAGGGCTAAATTTCCGCTATCTTTGAAAATCAAAGTCGCGTTATAAAATAGCTCTTTTTCGCTCATACCAAGCCCATTTTCGCTCACAAATTTGGCAAATTCATCAAATTTGCTAGCACCGATTTTAGCGGCAGTGCGCAGTATTTCGAGCTCATTTTCGCTCTTTATCGTGCGACGAATTTGGCTAAAATTTGGCTTTGGGATAAAGCGCGTTTTTAAATTTTTACTTAGTGCGTTAAATGCGCCAAAACTAAAATCATTAGGATCAAAAATCACAGCTCGAACCTTATAAGAGCGCAAAATTTTACGCGCAGAAAGGGTTAAATCCGAGCTTTGCACGATTTGCGCATTTTTGGCTAACTCGCTAGCTTCGAGGCTGTATCTAGCGTCTGTGATAAAAAACCGCGCGCCATTAAGAGCTAGAAATATGCAGTTATCGCACGCATATCCGCACTCCCAAAATACGGCGTTAGTATCCCTTAAAATGTAGTTCATCTGCTTTGATTACGCCTCTTTTTTCGCCTCTTTTGCAGCCTTGATTTGCTCGAAAATTTGAAGCATACCAATCATTGCTAAATGGTAGCCCACAGGGCCAAAGCCGATGATTTGACCAGCTGTAACAGGGGCTATCATTGATTTTTCGCGGAATTCCTCTCTGCGATTGATGTTTGAGATATGCACCTCGATCGTAGGCAACGCCACAGCCATAAGCGCGTCTCTCATAGCGATTGATGAGTGAGTGTAAGCGGCTGGGTTGATGATGATTCCGTCGCATGTGCCGTAGCACTCTTGGATTTTATCGACTAGCTCGCCCTCGAAATTGCTTTGGAAAAACTCGATTTCTACGCCACTTTGCTCTGCTACGACTTGCATTTGTCTGTGGATATCTTCCATTTTCATACGGCCGTAAATCCCTGGCTCGCGTAGTCCTAGAAGGTTGATATTTGGTCCTTGGATTACCATAATTTTCATTTTTTGTCCTTTTTAAAAAAATTTAATCGCTCATTATAGCCAAATATTGCTTATTTTTGACTATCTTAAATTTTTACTAATTTATTGTAAAATATTTCATCACAAATCACAAGGATTAATTATGAAAATTTTAAAGGCGAAGTGGATTTTAACCTGCGATGAAAAATTTAAAATTCACCGCGACAAAGCCGTAGTTTTTGACGAAAAAATAGAAGAAATTTTAAAACCAAATGAAGCTAGGGAAAAATACCCCGAGGCTGAATTTATCGATTGCGGAAGCGATATCGCTATGCCAGCGTTTATCAACACACACACGCATTTAGAATTTAGCGCGAACCGCACGCACCTAATCTACGGCGATTTCGTAAAATGGGTCGCCTCTATCGTAAATGCCAGAGAAGAGCTCTCCAAACAAGCCTTAGAAACGATAATCGAAAAAGAAATTTTAACTATGATGAAATCAGGCGTGGCTACAATCGGCGAAATTTCTAGCTTTGGCACAGAGGCTCAAATTTGCGCCAAATCGCCTGCGCGCTTCGTGTTTTTCAACGAAATTTTAGGCGCAGATAAAAACACAATCGACGCAAATATAGATAAATTTAGCGAGCGCTTCACAAGGTCTGCTGAGCTTGTAAGCGATCTGTTTATCCCGGCAGTCTCCGTGCATGCGCCATACTCCACACACCCAGAAATCACGAAATTTGCCACTGATTTTGCCCGCGATAACGAGCTTTTGATGAGTTCGCATTTCATGGAGAGTAACCACGAGCGCGACTGGCTCAAACACGGCAAAGGCGCGTTTAAAGAGTGGCTTGGGGCGTTTTTGCCAAATCCAAAACCATTTTATTCGCCAAAAAGCTATATCGAGTATTTCAAGGGCGTGCGCACGCTCTTTACGCACTGCGTCTTTGCAGATCTCAAACTTTTTGATAAAAAACTCCACTCTATCACGCACTGCGCGGTCTCAAACCGCCTTTTAGGCAGAGATAGATTAAAGCTAACTAGCGTTATTAAAAACGGCTATTTATTTTCTATCGGCACAGACGGGCTAAGCTCGAATATCAGCCTAAATTTCCTCGACGAGCTTAGGGCAAATCTCTTTGTGCATGACGGATTGGAGCTTAGCAAACTTGCGCGCGAACTTTTGCTAGGTGCGACAAACCGCGCGGCAAAATCGCTGGATTTGAATTTAGGCGAGCTAAGCAGTGGCAAAATCGCAGATATCGCCGTATTTGGGGGATTTGAGTGCGATGAGAGCCAGCTAGCGTTACAGCTGATTTTACAGAGTAAAAACGCAAAATCACTATATATCAAAGGCAAAAAATGCAATTTCTAAAAAACCTTTTTACGCCCATTTTAGCGGTGCTTGGCTTTATAAATAAATATTTTAAATCAATGATATTTTTGCTCATTGTGTTTTTGATTTTTAGCGGGGATAAGAGCACGCAAAGTCCAAATGCAAATTTAGCCACGATAAATTTGACTGGCGCGATTATGGACGATAGCCAAATTTTAGAAAAAATCAAAGAAATCGAAAACAACGGCGCAATCAAGGGCGTTTTGCTCATCATTGATAGCCCAGGCGGAGCTCTAAGCCCAAGCGTAGAAATCTCACAAGCGATAAAAGCCCTAAACGCCAAAAAGCCAGTCGTAGCATACGCTAAGGGCACAATGGCGAGCGGAAGCTACCTTAGTGGCGTGTGGGCTAGTAAAATTTACGCAAACCCAGGCTCGTTTATCGGCTCAATCGGCGTGATTATGCAAGGGCTTGATGTTTCGAATTTAACCGAAAAAATCGGCATTAGCGAGCAGGTCGTTAAGGCTGGGGAATTTAAAGAAGCTGGAACCATGATGAGGCCATGGAGCGAGGCTGAGAGGGAAAGTCTGCAAAGCCTAGTAAATCAAAGCTACGAGCTGTTTGCGCGAGAAGTGGCAAGTGCGAGAAAGCTTAAATTTGACGAGCGCGAGGTGTGGGCGAACGCTAGGGTATTTTTAAGCGCGCAGGCCAAAAAACTAGGCCTAATCGACGAGGTCGGCTCACTGCAAAGCGCCAAAACAGCGTGCGAAAAACTAAGTGGCGTATCAAATCCAATCTGGCTAGAACCAAGCCCGTATGAAAAAATGCTAAATAAACTCGCCACGCAGGGCTCTGCGATGATTTATAATCTTGCTGGCGCGCGTTTAATGGCATTTTAAGGGCTTTTCGCGCATGCTGATAATTCGCAAGATAATTTTCGCGGTTTTGATTTTTATGGCTATCGTCACGACCGCGGTGTTTTCGATGTTTGTTTATAATGTCTTTTTCTCTGACGAGAAAAGCCCTAGCGAAATTTTATTTGAAAAAAAAGAAATCAAACGACTTTAAAGGAGAAAAAATGCCACTGCTTGATAGTTTTTTAGTAGATCATACCAAAATGAAAGCCCCTGGCGTGCGACTCGCCAAAAAAATGACCACAAAGGGTGGCGATAGGATTTGCGTTTTTGATTTGCGATTTTGCAGGCCAAATTTAGAGATTATGAGCGAGCGCGCCACGCACACGCTCGAACACCTTTTTGCGGACTTTATGAGAGCGCATTTAAACAGCGCCGATGTCGAAATCATCGACATTTCGCCAATGGGGTGCAGGACTGGATTTTATATGAGTTTAATCGGCGAACCGCGCGAAGAGGAGATAATTCACGCATGGAAAAGCTCTATGCGCGATGTGCTAGCGGTAAAATGCCAAAGCGACATACCAGAGCTGAATAAATTTCAATGTGGCACCTACGAAATGCACTCTTTGCAAGGCGCCAAGCAAATCGCACAAAATGTGCTAAACAAGGGCATTTGCGTCATCAAAAACGACGAAATCAAACTTGATTTATCTTTGGTGAAATAAATCTGCCAAATCTCTCATCAAAAGCACGCTTTGCTCACGCAATAACCCAGCTAAATTTAAGGCTTTGCTTAAAATTTAGCTGATTTTATTTATAAAACACTTCGACTTTGTTTGCAACCAGAATTACAAGTGCTAAAATTTGTAAATTTTAAAATTTATATTTGAAAAATCAAAAAGAGACCATAAGGTATCTTAAAATCATTGAAGTTCTTGGGTGATTTGGGTCAACCAAGCCTTTATGCGACCTTCTGTGAGGGCGCTTTGGTTGTCGTTATCGAGGGCAAGGCCTACGAATTTGCCGTCTTTTATGGCTTTGCTTGCGCTAAATTCATACCCCTCGGTCGGCACCGCGCCTATGATTTTTGCGCCAGCGGTTTTAAATCTGGCATACAATTCTGCCATTGCGTTGCAGTATGCGCCAGCATAGCTCGAACTATCGCCCATGCCAAAAATCGCTACCGTTTTGCCGGCTATGTTAATTGCGAGCGAATCAAAATCAAAGCTCGCCCAATCGTCTTGGAGTTCGCCATCGTTCCAAGTAGAGCTTCCTACGATGAGTGCGGTGTAGTTTGCGAGGTCCGCTGGCGTGATATCTGCTACATTTTTGATTTCATTTACTATGCCTAAATTTTCGCTTATGAGTTTTGCGGCTGCTTCTGTGTTTCCCATCGAGCTACCGTAGATAATGCCTATCATTTAAAATCCTTTATAAGCTAAATTTCGAGGGTCTATATTACTAATTTTGCTATGAATTTATACTTAAATTTGATGATTAATTCGCATACAAATCGCGCAAAATGCGAAATTTGGATTTTGCTGAAAGTGCGATTAAATCGCGGTTTGGTTAAATTTAGCAAATTTTAAAAGGGCTAAATTTGGGGTTTGCAAAAAAGCTAAATTTCACCCAAAATTTCAGCAAGAAATTTGGGCGAAATTTTAGATTAATCGTTTTTGTCTTTGTCGCAACAAAATGTATTTTTTAGCCCGAAAATTTTACAATATTCGCAAAATACACAGCTCACGCTTCGTTTTGCGCACACGAGCGGGATATTGCGTTTTTTGACTTCGCTTTTTATTTTTTTCATCGTGTTGTGGTTTAAAAAACTAGTTAGCATTACCACGCAGTCGGTATTTTGCGGGATTGGTTTGCGATTGACGCGGTTTTCGTTGCGTGCGTCCCAATGCTCGATATGCGTCGCGCCAAGATTGTGCAAAACAGCCTTTATCGGAGTGATTTCATCCGCGCCTATTACTAAAACACTCATTTTATCCCCTTTTGTTTTGATATTGGTTATTATAACACAAAAAATTTAAAACTTTCTGATAATGGATATAAAAATCTCAGAATTTTTATAAATTTAAAAAGGCTAAATTTGGGGAATTTAGAAAGAATAAAGAAAAAAGGTTGCGGTAAATTTACCGCAACCTGCGAGATTAAATCTCGTCTGAATAATCAGAATTTGCTAAGCGTTTTAGCTGTCTGTATCGTTTTTGAGAGTCTTGTTTGTTTTTAGCATAAAGCTCGTCAGCGTGCTCTGGGTTGTTTTTCCTTAGAGCGTTGTAGCGAACTTCGTTCATCAAAAAGCTCTCGTATAGATCCCAATCAGGCTCTTTTGAGCTGATTTTTAGTGGGTTTTGACCAGCGTCTGCTAAGCGTGGATCGAAGGTATAAGTTGGCCAGTAACCGCATTTTGTCGCAAGCTCAGCTTGTGCGCCAGAGTGGTTTAGACCGCCTTTGATACCATGAGCGATACAAGGGCAGTAGCAGATGATGAGTGATGGACCATCATAAGCCTCTGCTTCCAAAATCGCTTTGATTGTAGCAGCTTGGCTAGCGTTTGAGTTGATTTGAGCTACGAAAATATTTCCGTAAGTCATAGCGATTTGTCCCAAATCTTTCTTTTGAACTGCTTTTCCGCCAGCTGTGAATTGAGCGATAGAACCGCGGCGACTAGCTTTTGAGCTTTGGCCACCTGTATTTGAATAAACCTCAGTGTTTAGAACCAAAACATTTACATTTTCGCCACTAGCTAAAACATGATCAAGTCCGCCATATCCGATATCATAACCCCAGCCGTCGCCACCGATAATCCATTGTGATTTTTTGCTTAGGTAAGATTTTCTCTCTAAAATTTCGCTAACGCCCTTAACGCCTTTGTTTTGCTCTAAGATTGGGATTAGTTTGTCTGCGATTTCGCGAGATTTTACAGTGTCGTTGCGATTTTCAATCCAGTCATTATATAGAGCTTTTAGCGCGTTTGGAGCTTCTTCCATTGTATTTAGCATAACATCTTCGATTTTATGGCGAATTGTCTCTGTTGCTACCTTCATACCAAGGCCGAATTCTGCGTTGTCCTCGAATAGCGAGTTTGCCCACGCGACACCGCGTCCGTTTGCGTCTTTGCGGTATGGAGTAGAAGGAGCAGAACCGCCGTAGATTGAGCTACATCCTGTCGCATTTGCTACAATCATGTGATCGCCAAATAATCTTGTGATAAGTGTGATATATGGAGTCTCACCGCAACCTGGGCATGCGCCGTGGAATTCGAAATATGGTCTAGCAAAGCCGACATTTTTGACATTGTTTTTCGGTGCCAAATCATCTTTGTAGCGAACATTTTCAAATAAATAATCAGCGCTTGTTTGCTCGCCTTTATCCATTTCTTCGCCAAGTGGAACCATAACCAAAGATTTCTCTTTGCTTGGGCAGTTTTCAGCACACAATGCACAACCGGTGCAATCTAGCGGGCTTACTTGAATTTTATATTTCATACCTGCAAAATCTTTGCCTTTTGCGTCAAGTAGGTGCTCTTTTGTGTATTGTGGAGCGTTTGCTACATCGTTTTCATCTAGCAAGAACGGTCTGATTACAGCGTGTGGGCAGACGAACGCGCATTGGTTACATTGGATACAATTTGCCTCGATCCATTTTGGCACAAGCACGCCTACACCGCGTTTTTCGTATTTTGTAGTGCCTGCTTCAAATGAGCCGTCTTCGTGTCCGATAAATGCTGATACTGGCAAATCGTTACCGCGCGCTGCATTTACAGGTTTTACGATTTTTTCGACAAATTCTGTGCCTTTGTATCCCACGCTATCAGATTTTACTTCGTCTTTCAAATTTGCCCATGCAGGATCGACTGGGACTTGAACTAAGCCGTCAGCGCCCTTATCAATCGCGTCATAGTTCATTTGCACGATTGCGTCGCCTTTTTTAGCGTATGATTTGTATGCAAATTCCTTCATATATTTTTGAGCTTCTTCAAACGGAATAATTTTTGCTAGTTTGAAAAATGCTGATTGCATAATGGTATTTGTGCGGTTGCCTAGTCCGATTTCGTGGGCTAGTTTAGTAGCGTTTAAAATGTAGAATTTAACATTTTTTTGCGCTAGGATTCTTTTTACTTTGTTTGGTATTTTTTTGATAGTTTCCTCTGCGTCCCAGATTGAGTTTAAAAGGAAGGTTCCGCCATCTTTGATACCGTCGATTACATCGTAAATTTCAAGATACGCTGCTACTGAACAGGCTACGAAATTTGGATTTGAAACTAGGTAGGTTGAGCGGATTGGTTTTTTACCAAATCTTAGGTGCGAGCGTGTGTAACCGCCTGATTTTTTGCTATCGTAAGCAAAATATGCTTGCGCATAAAGATCTGTTTTATCGCCAATGATTTTGATTGAGTTTTTGTTCGCACCGACTGTGCCATCTGCGCCAAGTCCGTAGAAAAGACACTCGATCTCATCTGCTTCGCCAAGAGAAATTTTCTCGCCGACTGGCAATGATAGGAAGGTAACATCATCTTCGATACCCACAGTGAAGCCATTTTTTGGTTGGTCTGATTTTAGGTTGTCAAATACAGCGATCATTTGAGCTGGATCGACATCTTTTGAGCTTAGGCCATAGCGTCCGCCGATGATTAGTGGAGCTTTTTTGCTGCCATAAAATGCTGATTTGATATCTAGGTATAGTGGCTCGCCGATACTTCCTGGCTCTTTTGTTCTATCTAAAACGCAAATTCTCTCTACTGATTCTGGTAGGACAGCAAATAGGTGTTTTACGCTAAATGGTCTGTAAAGATGAACTTTGATAACGCCAACTTTTTCGCCTTTTGAATTTAGATAATCAACTACCTCTTCAAGAGTTTGATTTACTGAACCCATTGCGACTACAACTCTTGTAGCGTCTTTTGCGCCATAGTAAGTGAAAGGCTTATACTCTCTGCCTGTGATTTTTGAAATTTTTTCCATATAATCAGCTACGATATCTGGCAAAGCGTCGTAGAATTTGTTTGTTAGCTCTCTTGTTTGGAAGTAAATGTCATCGTTTTGAGCTGTTCCACGAGTTTTTGGGTGCTCTGGGTTTAGTGCATTATCACGGAAAGCCTTAACTGCGTCATAATCGAGCAATTTGTCAAATTCAGCGTAATCCATAACCTCGACTTTTTGAATTTCGTGGCTTGTACGGAAGCCGTCGAAGAAGTGTAGGAAAGGAACGCGACCTTTAATCGCTGCTAGGTGAGCGATACCGCCTAGATCCATTACTTCTTGCACGCTGTCGCTTGCTAGCATAGCAAAGCCTGTTTGGCGACATGCATAGACATCTTGGTGATCACCAAAGATAGAAAGAGCTTGCGCTGCAAGGGCTCTGGCTGCTACATGGATAACGCCTGGTAGCATTTGACCAGCGATTTTATACATATTTGGAATTTTAAGTAGTAAGCCTTGTGAAGCTGTGTAAGTTGTAGTAAGCGCACCAGCTTGCAGTGAGCCATGCACTGTTCCAGCGGCACCTGCCTCGCTTTGCATTTCTACGACTTTAACTGGCATACCAAAAAGGTTTTTCATGCCTTTTGCAGCCCACATATCTGTATAATCAGCCATTGGTGAGCTAGGTGTGATAGGGTAAATTCCTGCAACCTCGGTAAAAGCGTAAGAAACATAAGCCGCGGCTTCGTTTCCGTCCATAGTTTTCATAACTTTTCCCATAATTTCTCCTTACTGTTCGGGATTGTGTAAAACCTGTAAATTTTAGCTAAAAGTTGCTTAATTTGTTGTAAGTAATTAAAATAAAAATGAAATTTTATGGATACAAATTCAACTGAATTTAAGTAAAAGGAGTAAAATTTACTCCTCTTTTTTGCGCTCCCAAACGCGCTTTTTACCGAAGGTTACGACATTATCGGTTAGCTTCATCCAATCAAGCCTAATGGCAAATAGCTCAGGGTTCATCGCCTTGGCAACGGCAAATCTTTTGAAGTAAATTTTAGCCTCGTTTTCATCTGCGCTACGAATTTTGCCCTTAAACTGAATTCCTTTAATCCTAGAAATGATTTTGGTATCCAAAGCAATCGTGCCAGAGACGAAACGATTGGTAAAAAGTGCCTTGATATGCGTAGAATCTTCATGCCCTGAGAAAATCAAGGTTTTGTTATCTTTATCGTAAGCGTAAAATGCGTTTGAGCAATACGGCAGATTTTCGACTAGCACGGCGATTGACATAAGCTTCATTTTGCTTAAAAATAGGTCAAATTTATCCATAAATCCCCCTGTAAAATTTAAAATTTCAAAAATTTGAGTAATTATACCTACATTTTCTTTTATGCGCTATAATTTCGCGCTAAATTTAGGAGAAGTTATGGAAAATTATAAAAAAATAAAAGAGATGTTTTTAATGCAACAACGCCTAAACGACGAAACCAACGGCGTGGGCTGGGAGGACGGATACACCAAAAATGGCAAACTAATCAACTGGAAGCGTTGCATTTATATGGAGTGTGCTGAGCTGATCGATAGCTTTGCGTGGAAGCACTGGAAAAACATCGCCGCAGCCCCTGATATAGATAATATCGTCATCGAAATCGTGGATATTTGGCACTTTGTGATGAGCTATGTTTTGGAACAAAACAAAAATTTAAAGAGCATTGATGAGATTGCTAGCGAAGTAATCAGCGTAAGCGCGTTTAGAGAATTTAGCGCGCACCGCGCAAATATCGAGGATTACTCGATTTATGAAATCGTAAATGATATCGAGCTTTTGATGCACGAGACGAGCGGATTTAATTTTAGCGTGGGTTCGCTTTTGCAGGATTATTTCAGAGTGGCGATTAAGTGCGGGGTAAATTTGGAAGTGCTTTTCGCCAAATATATCGGCAAAAATGTGCTAAATAAATTCCGCCAAGACAACGGCTACAAAGAGGGCAGCTACCGCAAAATTTGGAACGGCAAAGAGGATAATGTCGTTTTGGTCGAAATTTTAAATAGCGGCGTTTTGGAAGTGGGCGAAATTTACGCAAATTTAGAAAAAGCCTATAAAAACAGCGAAATTTAAAGAAATTTAATGGGTAAAATTTTTCGCCTTTCAATCAAAGATTTTTTTACGAAAAAATTCATCGCCCTTTCGCTTTTGCCGTTTTTTTGCGCGCTTTTGGTGCTTGGGTATTTTATGTATTTTGGCGGAAGCGAGATTTTTGCCCTGCTCGAAGAGGGGGCAAAAAGCGGGGATTTTAGCTTTTTGGACGAGGAGCGATTTCCGCTGATTGCCAAACTTTTAGCGTTTGGCGCCACAAAATGGATAATCGGCGTGATTTTTTACACCTTTGGGACATTTTTGGTGCTAATGCTAAGCGTGTTTTGCGCGCTTTTTATCGCTGGATTTCTTACGCCGATTGTTACAAAAGAGATAAATTTAAGACACTACCATTTAGAGCGCGCCGATGAGCCAAATTTGGGGCGAGTGCTAACCCTAATGGCGATTGAAATTTTAAAATTTATTGGAATTTTACTGCTTTGCTTGCTACTTTTAGCAGTTCCCTTAATAAATCTTTTTGTGATAAATATACCATTTTTTTATATTTATTATAAACTCATTTTAATCGATGTCGCTTCAAACACCCTAGATAAAAAAAGCTTTGAGAAATGCTATAAAAAGGGCGGTGGGTATAAATTTATGCTTAGCGTATTTTTGTTTTATTTAGCGTGTTTGATTCCGCTCGTGGGTCTGTTTTTCCAGCTGTTTTTTATCATATACTTATCGCATATAATATTTTTATCGCAACTAAAATTTAAAAAAATTAATGCAAATCAATGAAATTTATGCCAAATTTATATAAAATAGCGGTTTAGTTTATTTCAAAGGATTTTTCATGAAAACTGGCAATGTCTATATCTGCAATATCTGCTCACTCAAAAGTAGCGATGACGAAAACGCCGTATTCATCAAAGCTCACAAAAATGGCGAAACCGTGCATATTTGCACCGCCTGTATGCCAAGCGTAATACACGGCTCTGGTATGATTGTAAAAAGTAATGCGGAGCTAGAATCTGAATTTTTCGAAGAGTTTAAAAAACACACAAAATAAAAATTTGGCAAATTTTAAAATTTGCCAAATTTAGCCTAAAATCCCTTTAATTTTTTTAGCTCTGGATCGATTACGAGTTTGTTGCCCTCGCTATCGACGGCTACATAGGTTACTTCTGCGCTTGTTACATGCTGGCAAATGCGAGAGCGCGACTCCTTGCAATACCTCTCGGCTGTGACATTTACCAAAACCGTAATCGAAGTGTTGCCGATTTTGGTAACGGTTGCGTGGCAAGTGACTAAATCTCCCACGAAAACAGGCTGTTTGAAAATCACCTCTTTCATCGATATCGTGACCACGCGCTCAGGCGCAAACTCCCTTGCTGCGACCGTTCCAGCCAAATCAATCTGTGATAAAATCCACCCGCCAAAGATATTTCCGGCTGGGTTAGTGTCTGTTGGCATAGCGATGATTTTTATAACTGCTTCGCCCATGTGTTCCATATTTTCTCCTTATTTGTAAATTTAAGCTTGGCATTGTAGCAAAGCCAGATTAAATAAAAAGTTACTAAAACTCTCTTAAAAAAAATTTTGCTAAAATTAGCCAAAATTTTAAAGGGAAAAATATGAATAATTTCGATCGATTAAATGAATTGGTGAGCGAAACAAAGGCAAATTTAAACGCACTTTATGCAAATTCAGATAGCGAAATCATAAAACAAGGTCTGCAAATTTGCGGATTTAGCGACACACAAAGCGCGAAAATCGCGATTTTAAGGCGCATTGTGGATTTAAAAGAAGAAGCGATGATGCAAGAATTTCGTAAGCTAGGCTATGACGCAAACAAACAAAGCTTGCTACGCGAAAAAATGTATGATTATGTCAGGCAAATACACTCTGACATGCACGCCGCGCTTATCGCAAAAATCGAAGAGGAAAAAATTTTAAACCCATTTTATTTAGAACTTATCAAAAGCGTGCATAAAATCGGACTTGTAATCAATCAAATGCAAAAAAGCTGGCAAAAACTCATCATTGATACCAACAACAAACGCTTAGAGATGAATTTCGCCAGTATCGCGGACGCCAAAGAGTATCTTTTCGAAAACGAGCTTTTACAGCGCACGCCACACGATGAAATTTGCGATCGTTGCTATGGCGCGATTATCCAAGATAGCGAGGGCAAATTTGTCATGGCACCCTATGCCGTGGCGTTTGAAGAGGATAGCAAGGAGCTAATCGGCACATTTAATAAAGCGATTTTAGAGCTAGAAGACCTAGCTAGCAACGCCGAGGAACGGGCATATATCTACTACCTAGCCAAGCTTCGCACAGCCTTTGCCGAGCGCAACAATGTCTTTGTAATCGGCGCGTGGCGGGACGCTGAAATGGCGTGGATGGAGACCAAATCCCCGATTCAAATCGGCCACCCGCTTGAATACTACGAGGATAACTACACACACGCAGTCGCGCTAGAATGGGACATCAGACTATCTCAGCCGACTAGGTTTGACGCGGATAAATTTAAGGCCGAAATAAGTGCAAGTTTTGATAAAATTTACAAACAAATCGGCGCAAATAGCCCTGTAATGCGCTCACTCGTGCTTTCAAACATTGATAAAACCCAGCTTTATATCTCCACGCCGATGATTTATTACGGCGCGGATTTAAACGGGCTATTTTCGGCACAGGTCGTGCCAAACGACGAATTCGTCAGCACAAACTGCGGAAAGAAAATTTTCGCATTTGTAAATTTTGTCTATGAAAGCGCCAAAGCCAAGCCATTTATGAAAATTTCATCGCAAATTTTTGATTTGGATTATCTAAATTTTGGGCGCGAAATTTTATTCAAACAGCCTAAAATTTGGCGTATGGTTTATGAAATCTCCACAATCGGCCACGAGTTTGGTCATATATTTTTCATCGACGAGGACACAGAGTCGCTGATGAATAAATCAGGCGCTTTCAAGCTCGTCGAAGAATACAAGGCCACCACGGGCGGACTAATCAACTTCTTTTTCAACGAAAAACCAGAAATGCGCCTGCCGGTCCTTGACGAGCTAATCCGCCGTAGCGTGGGGCTCATCGCGTGGCAAAGGGTAAATGATGTGAGGCCGTATTATTGCGAGGGGCTAATTCATCTGACGCTACTATTCCGCGCTGGCGTGCTGAAATTTGACGGCGCGAAGCTCGCGGTCGATTTTAGCGAGGCTGGGTATGAGAGATTTAAGGAAATTTGCCTGAAAAATTATGAAATTTTAGCGAGCACTTATTACAAAAAGCTCGACGCTTACGACTTTTTGGACGGATTTGTCGAAAATACTAGCGGCGTGTATCTGCCAAAAGACGCGGTGTGTAGGGAGTTTGTGGAGTATTACTACGCGCTTTATGAAAAAATCGGCAACGAAATTGACGAGAGTGGCGAGCGCGAAAAATGGGCAAATTAGGGTCAAATTTAGCTTTTTTGGGGTTTTAAACACTGCGCCCAGGATTTTGAAATTCTAAATTTTGCTTGCCATTGTTATTGCGAGGAGCGACAGCGACGAAGCAAAACAAGCGTAGCGGTGGCGTGCGTAGCACGGCAGGTTTGGACGAGCCGTAGGCGAGGTCAATCCAGAAAATTTTTTAACCCTTAATTTGTCATTGCGAGCGAAGCGAAGCAATCTACGAGTTTAAAATTCCTTGTGCTAAATTTGCTGTCATTGCGAGCGTAGCGAAGCAATCCAGGGAAATTCAGATAAATTTCAATTCTTAAATTCTCTCTAAATTTTACTGGATTGCTTCGGCGTTATCACGCCTCGCAATGACACGCTTGTAAATGTTTTGGTTATTTTTACTCGTAGATTGCCACGAATTTTGCTAACGCAAAATTCTCGCAATGACAAATTAAACAAATTTCAGCTATTCCAACCCATAAAAAAACCCGAGATTGCTCTCGGGTTTGGGTAAAATTCGGAGTTAAATTCAAGGGTTAAATTTCGCAAATTTGGCAAAATTTTGCCAAATTTAGCGTTTAAAATTTTAAATTATTAAGGCCGTGGCAGGTTTCCCTGCCACGAAGCAATCAATTTTAACTAAAACGCAATGCTAAGTGCCATTTGTGCGCTTACGCCTTCTTGTTTGCCAGCGTAGCCTTTTACACCAGCGTCGAATTTAAGCGTTTCGGTTTTGTATTGATAGCCGATTTCGCCAATTCCTGTTAGACCTTTTAGATCTGGGCTTAGTATCTCGCCTGTGCTACCATTTGGCACGATAAATCGTCCTCCTGCTTCTGAGCTAAACTCATATTCGCCAGCCAAACCAACGAAGAATTTATTATGCTCATCGATTTTGAAATTATCTTGCAAGCCAGCTCTAATCTTGTGTGATTGTAGGGCGTCGAAGTGAGTATCGACTCCGTCTATTTTGATATCGGCTGCGTCGATATGGGTGTAGAAATATCTAGCATAAAAATCCAAATCGTTGCTTTCGCTTAGCGGGACGATTTTGCCACCGCCTACATGCACAGCGCAGTATGTAGAGTCTATGCCCCAATCATAGTATTTGCTAACGCCGTTGAAATTTAGAGTGCCGTCGAAATTCGTAGTTAGCTGACCTACTCTAAATGAGCCCTCATAGTATGAGCCAGTGGTGTTTTCTTGTTTGCCAAATGCGCCCACACCAGCATAGTATGCATCACCGCTACCCTTGGTGCCGTCATCTAGGTAGGCATCATAATCTACATTGCCGTATTCGATGAAAATACCCATTGTAAATTCGCCCTTGCTATTTGGTGCTTTGCCTGCAAGACCGGCGTTTGCGTTAAAGCCCAAACTATCTACATGAGAACCTGTGTTGTAGCGTTTGTCGTAACCCTCTACGATAGCATAAGGGAAAAGCTCGGTATATCCATCAGGTATAATGCGCTCTAAGTGGTTTGAGATGAGATATGAACCCTCCCAAACAGCCGCCATACCAGCAATCCTTGCTTCATTGAAAATTTTGGTTTGGTCAGTTGGCGTAATCGGTGTCGTTTTATCCACAGATAAATCTAAGGAATTTGTTACATCTATCATTAAAATTGAACCGATTTGATAGTTTGCACTTTTTGGCTTATTATTTGCCAATTCGTTATTACCGTCAAACAAATGCACTCTACCGCCTTGTTTCTCCAAATCATCCAAATTATCGACATATATCATTACATTTGAATTTGATAAGTCCGTATTAGAACCGTCACTTAGTTTGACAGCAGTTGTGCCGACGCCCGGATTTTTAGGCAAGTAGAAATTGATTTTTTCAAAATTTTGCACATCTTTTACTGTGATTTTATCCATTTCGATAGTATTGCTTGAATCTTTACCTATGTTTAGGGTATTTCCGCTTGGGTCGCTACCACCGATTGTGACATTGCTTAAATCAAGCGGTTTGCTCGGGTCTTTTGGATCGATTGTGATTGTGTTATCTATGATATCACCTCCGAATTTTGTAAATTCCTCATCCCCTAGCGTTTTGTCTAGCTTCTCCTCTACCTCGTTTTCAGCCGTGATATAGATATGGTTTTTGTCGCTATCAGCAAACATACCTTGTAAATTTCTAGTGTAAGTTTGGCTATCGATTATACGATATTCATTATTTGTTTGGATGACATTGATTGCGGTTGAGCCGTCTTTTATAGTTTTAGTCTCTTTGCCGTAAGCGTAGTTTTTAAGATCGTTGAAATTTACATTTTCTGCACTGTCTGCACTACTAGTGTGAGCGATGAGATACGCTTTTTGATTTGCACTTAATCCATAACTATTCTCTGGATTATATGTGGTGTCATTGATTTGAATTTCAACCTTGCTTAAATCAGTATTATCATCAGCTGTTAATTTTAAAGCTGCATTATCAGCAGAAGTCATTTTAGTAATATCGCCTGTAAAATTCATAACCTGAAAGTTAGCCACATTTCCTGCTTTTAGCTGAGTATCCTTTACATTTAGAGTATTGCCTGTGCCATTGTTTCCACCATAGATTGTTCCTGTAACTTCACCTTTTTCAAAGTTTGCAATATTGTTATTTGTAGCTTTTGATTGGCTATATCCTACATAAATATTACCATCTACTTTATCGCCTTTTATGTTGATAGTATTATTTGAGACTTCGCCACTATTGCTTTTTCCTACATAGATATTTGTAGCTTTTACATTTTTTACATCTAGTGTATTATTTGAAATATTTCCGCTATTGCTATTAGCTAAGATAAAATCCCCTGTTATTGTTATGTTCTCAGGCATTATATAAGTAGCTTTTTCTAATTTTGCAGAATCTGATTTAGCTACTGTTAAAGAGCCTGTTATTGTTTGGTTGTCTGCATTAATTAATTTATTTGTAGCTATATCTATGCTTCCGTCATCAGTTTGAGCTAGGATAATATCTGCCGTTACACTAGTATTGTTTAAATCAATGCTATTGCCTGAGACCTTGCCTTTTTGGCTAAATCCACCTATGATTGTAGCATTTGATAGGTTGGCGTCTTGATTAAGATAAATGTTGTTGTTTTCAACACTATTTTTAGTAGAATCATCACTGTCGCTATATCCGCCGTAAATAGTTTTTTTGACTAAATCACCAGCGTTTGCTTCGATATAGACATGATTTCCTGTGTTCGAAGGCTGATTAAATTTGCTAAATTCATTGGTGTCAAATTCGTTATCATTCCAGCTCTCTGTTATTTCATCTATACCTGTGATAAATAGGTCTTTATCGCCATTTTCCACAAACATACCGCGCAAATTTCTTTTGTATTCTGTGGAGCTTAAAATTTTATAAATTTGATCAGGTTGATATATATCGGCTATTTTTATACCTGAATTTTCTTTTAACTCCTTGCCAATCCATGTCGGATTTGCCGGATTTTCGAGTTTAATTTTATTATAGTTTTGCAAAGGCGCATTAGATTTAATGAGATAGTATTTTTTGTTTGGCTGTTTTAAATCGATTGTTTTGTATTTATAATTAAATGTATCGCCTATGCCATAACTTGTTTGTGGCTTTGTGCTACCGTCGCTTAGGGTTCTTTGTAAATTTTCTATTATATCATTTTTAGCTTCTGCGCCACTTACGACAACGGCGATTGTATCTAAATTTGCACCATATTTTATAGCATTTTTAGTTAGCTCGGTTATAGCATTTGCGCCACCGCCACTGTTTCGTTTTTTATTTACGCCTACTCCGTTATCTCCGCCGACGAGCACTTCGACAGCCCCGTCGCTAGAACTTTCGTTTAAGAAATTTATAGTAACGCCGTTTAAATCGGCTCCGTTTGCGCTATCTGTTAGAATAAGAACCGCATCAGCATTTGTGCCGTCTTTAACGGCATTAAATTGCAAAGTGTTGAAATTTGAAATTTGTCCTGCTTTTATAATACCAAGATTATCTTTGTCTTTTCCTAGGATTAGGGTATTTTTATTGCCGTTATTTCCACCGCCGACTATGCCAGAGACTTCGCCACCCATGAAATAAACAGCGTTTCCACTCGTTTCACCACCCTGAGTATATCCGCCGTAGATATTTTCGTTAATAGTGCCACCAGACATAATGACAAGGTTATCTTTTGCAGTTCCGTCAGCACCTTCTTTTACTTCGCCACTGTAAGCAGATTTTAGCTCGGTAGTGCCGTTGATGACAACTATATTATCGCTTGTGTTGCCTAGTTCGCTACTGCCACCGACTACGATACCTTTTGCAAATTTTAAGTCATTTATATATGCTCTGTTGCCAACTGCTTCTGAACTTGATAGAGTAGAGGTATTGGCCTTGATACCGCCCGCATATATAGTGTTGCTAGCGTTTGGTATTGTTACATTATCTAAGATAAGCTGATTATAGCGGTTGTTTCCTGTCGCTTTACCTTGCGAATAACCACCAAAAATACTAACAGTGTTGAAATTTAGCTTCGTTCCGCCACTTATAGATAGAGTATTGTATTCACTATCTCCCGCACCATAAGTGGTTCCGCCACGAAGATCTCCATATCTAGCTTTTGTTGAATATCCGCCACCTACTATAACGAGAGTATTATACTTGGCGTGATTTGCGCTATCTATTTCAGCCTGTGCTTGACCACCCCATGCGCTTGCAAATTTTGAATTTTCTATATAAACATGGTTGTTGTAAATTTCACTATCATTGTTTGCATTATTGCTACCTTTTCCACCATAGATACAATAGCTTACATCTGAGTTGCTTATTTCTACTGTATTATTTTTGGCTACACCGCCTTTTCCATCAATTCTACCGCCTATGACAGAAGGGTAAATCTCGATTTTCTTATTAGGGTCATTAGGGTCTGTTTGTTTATCGCCTATTTCAATAGTAGAATCTTTGATTATAAGTTTATTTTCTTGGACAATCGAATTTTCGCTACTAAGATCTGCTACTCTACCGGCAGCAATTATTCTTCCAGAGCTAGGACCTTTAAAATTTACTTGGTCTATTATTTTTATTGTATTGCCAGAAACATTTGAATTTGCAGCCCCTTTTGCATAACCACCATAAGCATCTCTTCTAGGGTCAAATGTGATGCCGTCTGTGGAGGTGCCGCTAATAGTAACCGAAGCACCTGTTGTCAGTAGGTTTCCTGCGTTATCTACGCCTATATAGGGGTTAGAACCTACGGAACCAGTAGGAGTGTTGGTTCCGGTAATTTTATTATCGGCATTTGCGATATTTGCTGCGCTAACAGCAAAGAGCACAGTGGCTAAGACAATGCTTCCTCTGCTTTGATTTAATGCTTTCATCTCAAACTCCTTTGAAATTTTATAAATAGCTGAAATTATAACTAAAATTACAGAAAAAAGCGGTAAAATTTAAAGAATTTATGGGAATTTTTGCATTTGTTTTAAAAATTTGACAAATTAGGCGTTTTTGGATGCAGATTAAGCGCAAATTCTCGCAATGACAAATTAAACAAATTTAGCTCGCTATTGTCATTGCAAGGAAGCGAAGCACTGAGAACGCAAAATCAAATTTTCTGATTTAAATCCACGCTTTCGATTGCTAAATTTCGAAATTTAGCCAAATTTTCCACTTCGCGCGCAGTATCCTCGGTGTAAGGCAAAACTATATGAAATCCGCGCTCAAAGCCCAAAAAATAGTTTTCGCTCGTTCTAGCTATGCGGTTTAAATCGCTAGTAGCGAACTTCTCGCTCGCACTCGCCTCTCCATTAGCGAAGCTAATCTCACTCTCGCTCCACAAAAAATTCATCACCACGCTCGAAGGCTCGATATTTTCGGCGTTTGCGATATGTTTGCGAAGCATTTTGCGATAAAATTTAGGGAAAAACACCAGCCACAACGCGCCCATGATTAGCGAAGCGACGCTTGCAATCGGGGCTGTTTTGAAAAGTCCGTCGATGATGATACCAAAGATCAAAAACTCAAAGGCGATCGCATAGGTGCTGACGATTTTTTGTTTTTTTGCTTTTTTGCTGTGAAGTAGCATAAATTTGTTAAGTGCGCTCACATCGCGCTCGGTGATAGTTACTTGCATAATTTTCCTTGATAAAATTTGGCGCATTTTATCAAATTCGGCTTAAATTTTCTATGTTAAATTTAAAAGGTTAAAATTCGCGCAAATTCAAGGAAAAATTATGAAAAATTTACTCAAAATCAGCGGATTTTTGCCCTTTATGATAATAATGTTTATCAACGCTAGCGTAGATCTCGCGCACAAAATCACTATCCAAAATGTCCTAGTTAAGAGCTTTTCGGGCGACACGCTCATTGCGCTGACCGCGCTAGTAAATATGCTAATCTTGCTTCCATATATTTTTTTATTTAGCACTTCTGGCTTTTTAAACGACAAATTCTCGCGCACGAAAATCACGCGCGCTTGCGCCCTGCTTGGCGTGGTTTTGTGCGCGCTAATCACGCTTGGATACATTTGCGGGTGGTTTTATTTCGCATTTTTTATGACGATTCTTTTAGCTGCGCAAAGCGCGATATACTCGCCCGCAAAATACGGCCTAATCAAAAAAATCGTCGGAGCGAAAAATTTAGGCGCGGCAAACGGCGCAGTGCAGGCTCTAACCATAATCGCGATTTTGCTCTCATCGCTTGTGTTTTCTGTGATTTTCGAAAGTTTCGCAAAGCAAGGCGCAGGTGCTGGCGAGCTTTTGCGCTCGGTGTGGTTTATAGGGCTTTTGCTCGTGGCTGGCTCTATGGTGGAGGCGTATTTCGCCTATAAAATTCCATATTTTGACGCGGCTGAGCCTGAGGCGAAATTTGAATTTGCCAAATTCGCAAAATTCGAGTATCTAAGGCAAAATTTAAAATTCGTAACTTCGGATAAAAATATCTTGCTCTGCACGCTTGGACTTTCGATGTTTTGGGCTGTTTCACAGCTCGTGATTGCGACATTTCCAGCGCATTTTAAAGCCATTAGCGGAAATGATAATGTGATGATTATCCAAGTCATTTTAGCACTAAGTGCGATCGGAATCGCGCTGGGAGCGGTGTTTGCAGGAAGCTACTGCAAAAAACATATCGAGCTAGGAATCGTGCCATTTGGCGCGTTTGGGCTTGGGGCCTCGCTGATGATTTTAGCAAACGCAAATTCGGCTTTTACGCTATCTTTGGCGTCGCTATTTTTCGGATTTAGCGGTGGAATTTTCATCGTGCCACTTAATGCGAATATTCAGTTTTTTACCCGCGATGAGCGCATGGGGCGCGTGCTAGCGGGGTCAAATTTTATCCAAAATATCTTTATGGTGCTGTTTTTGATAATCGCGATAATTCTAGTAAATTTTGCCGTGTATAGTGGCGAAATCTTTGTAATGTGCGCGCTGTGCGTGCTAATCTGCGGAATTTTTAGCGCGAGATACCTGCCGCACCTTTTCATGCGAATTTTGCTTTTGCCGTTTTTGAAATTTGGCTATAAAGTCCGCGTCGATGGGCTAGAAAATATCCCGCAAAGTGGCGGAGTTTTGCTACTTGGAAATCACATTAGCTGGATTGATTGGGCGGTCGTGCAGCTTGCCTGCCCGCGCGCTGTGCGCTTTGTAATGCATAGAAGCTATTATGAGCTGTGGTATTTGAAGTGGTTTTTGAAAATTTTTGGCGTAATTCCGATCGGCGCAGGGGTTAGCAAAAGTGCGCTTGGCGCGATAAAAGAAGCCCTAAACGCTGGCGAAGTGGTGGGGCTTTTCCCAGAGGGGCACATTAGTTACAACGGCAGAATTGATGAGTTTCAAGCGGGATTTGAGCACGCTGCAAAGGGCGCAAATGCCGTGATAGTGCCGTTTTATATTCGTGGGCTTTGGGGTTCGACATTTTCGAGGGCTAGCGAACATTATAAAAAAACAATCTCCAAGCTTGGCACGCACGCTTTGAGGGTGAGTTTTGGCACGGCTTTGGATATAAATGCTAAGGCGCACGAGGTCAAAAAGACCGTGAGAGAGCTATCGTTTTTTAGCTGGGAAAAATACCTTAGCTCGCTTGATCCCTTAGCGTATAACTGGCTAAATCAGGCGAAAATTTCGCCATTTAAAACTATCGCGGTCGATAGCACAGGGGTGAAATTTACAAATTTAGCGATGATGAGCGCGCTAATAATGTTTCAAAAACGCCTAACACCGCGCATAGGAAATGAAAAAAACATAGGCATAATCCTGCCTAGCTCCGTGATTGCAAGTGCGATAAATTTGACGATTTTAGCCATGGGGAAAATCAGCGTAAATCTCAACTACACTCTAAGCGAAGAAAATCTCGTGTATTGCGCTACAAAGGCGAATTTGCGCACCATAATCAGCTCGAAAAAATTTGTCGAAAAGCTAAAATCGCGCGGATTTGAGCTAGAAAGTAGCCTTGGCGAGAGATTAGTGTATTTGGAGGATATCGGCGCAGATATCACGCGCAAAGAGCGCATAAGCACGGCAATAAAGGCACTTTTGATGCCTAAATTTTTATTCGAGGTTTTGTATATCGCGCCACACGCAATCGACGATGAGGCTACGATTTTATTTAGCAGTGGAAGCGAGGGACGCCCAAAAGGCGTGGTGCTCACGCACAAAAACATAATGGCAAATGTGCGCCAAATCTCCGAACTCGTAAATGCCACGGGCGAAGACGCGCTTTTGGCCTCTTTGCCGATTTTTCACTGCTTTGGGCTAACCGTTACGACGCTATTTCCGCTAAATGACGGACTTTTGAGCATACATGTCCCAGACCCGACAGACGCGTTTTGTGTGGGTAAAATGAGCGCGAAATACGGCGCGTCGATTATGTTTGGAACCTCGACATTTTTTAGACTTTATGCCAAAAACAAACGCCTAAATCCGCTAATGCTTCGAAATTTGCGTCTTGCAATCGCAGGTGCTGAAAAGCTAAGCGAGAGCGTGAAAAAGGACTTTAAGGTCAAATTTGGCGTGGATATCTACGAGGGATACGGCACGACCGAAACTGCCCCAGTCGTCAGTGTAAATACGCCAAATATTTTAGAGCCTGATTTTTTCAAAGAACTTGCCTTCAACCGCGAAAAAAGCGTGGGTTTGCCACTAGCTGGCACGATAATAAAAATCGTCGATCCTGCGAATTTCGCCGAGCTTGGAAACGGCGAAGCAGGGCTAATCCTAATCGGCGGAGCGCAGGTGATGAAATGCTACTACGACGAGCCAGAGCGCACAGCGCGCGCAATTATCGAGATCGACGGCGTGAGGTATTATAACAGCGGCGATATCGGATACTGCGACGATGACGGGTTTTTGTTTATCACAGACCGCCTTTCGCGCTTCGCAAAAATCGGTGGCGAGATGATAAGTCTGGGCGCAGTAGAGGGGGCGATAGGCGAAATTTTAGGCTCTGCGGTTAGCTTTTCGTGTGTAAATTTGGCCGATGAGAAAAAGGGCGAGAAAATCGCGCTACTATATAGCGCCGAATTTGGCGAAGATGAAATTTCGCAGATGATAAAGGGTGTAAATTTAGCTCCGATAATGCAGCCAAGCGTGGTAAAAAAAGTGGGCGAAATACCGATTTTAGGGAGTGGCAAGGTGGATTTTAAAGCTGTGAAAAAAATGGCAGAGGATATGGGGATTTAAAAAATTTGCTTAGCGCGTTTTGTCATTGCGAGCAAAGCAATCTACAAATACAAAATTTAAAGTTTGCAAATTTGCAGAATTTTAAAATTTAGGGCAAATTTACCAAATTTGATAAATTTGCCCAGCAAAAACTAATTTTTTTGCAGTTGTTTATCTTTGCTGAAATTTGGCGAAAGTGGGCCATAAAGCAAGCAATCGTTGCAGTCTTGACCCAAAAGCAAAGCGTCGCTCATAGCCGATACATCGTAGCTTTTATCCGAGATACTTGACGCGATTTGCTCTATCGCGGCCGAGATTAGCATCACAAAAAGATTTCCGCCACCACTCCCTGAGCCACTTTGAGCCGAGGCTGTCTTTTGCCACAGCGTCGCGCCAGAGCCTAAATCGACTAGCTTTCCTTCGACGCTAACGATAGTGTTGCTAGAAACGACCTTGTAGCTCGAACCGTATTGTAGGACTTTTAGATACAGCGCGGCGTCTGCGCCAAAAATCTCTTTTAATTTCGCTGCTGAAACGGCGTGGATTTCGCCCGCTTCGCTAAGGCCGTTGCTTTTGAAGGTCTCGTGCGCTACGCTTACAGGCAGGACATAATACCCAGCCTCGCTTAAAGGCATTACGCTGTGAGCCAAAACCGCGCTTGCGCCCTTAACCTCAACGGATTCGTTTGTCGGCATTAAGACTAAAATCGAGGTTGGCTTTTTTTGCAAAAATGCTGAATAATCGGTCTTGGGAGCGTTGTTTGCGCAACCAGAAAGTAAAAATACGAGGCAAAATATAGCCAAATTTATAAATTTATTTTTCATTTTGCACCCTTTTTAGCTTTTTTATCACTGAGTAAAAACTCCATATATCCCCTTGATTGCGGGAACGCTGTGGCTTCTTTTTGGAAATACGACTTAGCTGCGGCTGTATTTCCTAGTGCATTGTATAAAAGCCCCACATGCGCATAAAGACCTGGCGGAACCTTTTTCGCGCTAGCTTCTGCTTTGGCGATAGATTTCTCTAACGATGAAATTTGCTCGTTTATATCGCCCTCTTCGTTAAGATATAAATAAAGCGATTTTTGATACTCGCCGTCCCAGTGATACAGGCTCTGCCTGCCACCGCCAGCACACCCCACTAAAAGCGCCCCGAGGCAAAATGCAAAAATTAAATTTTTCATTAAAACGCCTTATTATCGACGCCAAGGGCTAGTTTGTCGCTGGCTTCTTTGATCGCTAAGCTTAGGACTTTTCCATTTAGCGTAGCGTCGTATCCAGCCGTGCCACCAAAGCCGATAACTTCGCGGTTGCTTAGCGAATACTCACCAGCGCCGCTGCTTGAATACACGACCTCGCTAGTAGCGACATTTACGACATTAAGATTAACTTTGGCGTATGCGATTTGAGTTTTGCCTTTGCCCAAAATTCCAAAAAGCTGATGATCGCCGACAGTTTTTCTGCCAAACTCCACGACATCGCCTGTGATGATGTATTTCGCCCCTTTTAGACTTTGGGCTTTTTTCGAAATTTTGCTCTCTTGCTTCATCGCCTCTAAATTTGTGCGCTCTAAGACATTAAAACGCCCGCTTTGCTGTAAATTTGTGATTAAAATACTCAAAGCTTGGCTTCCTAACCTATCCTCGCCGTCTGAGAAAATACCGCTATTATAGGTCGATTGATTTGCGAATCTACCCACGCTGACGGCTACTTTTTCGCCGTGATATGGGCTAAGTGCGACTTGCGAAACGGGTGTTTCGATGACTCTTTGCTTTTCTGTGGCGCAACCTGTGAAAATCACTGCACCAAAAAGCGCTGAAAGTAAAATTTTCTTTTTCATAATAAATCCTTAAATTTGAAAATTTAAAAAGCTAGATTATACGCAAAATTTGGTCAAATTTGGCTAAATTTAGCCCTTTTTCGCTAATAAAAATATACACGAAAGTATCAGCACAAATCCTACGAAATCCAAAAACACAAATTTTGTCCCTAGCCAAAAATGCGCAAACACAGCTGCGCTTATAAATTCGTTTGTGGCAGCAAAAATGACGAAGTTAATCGGCGAAATTTACATTAGGTATTTGGACGAAAATTTCGATGAAATTTATGAGGGAGAATTTGATCCTGTTTCAAATTTAAATCGCCAAAAGATTAAATATATAATCACAAATAAGCTTATAATGGGAGATTAAATCCCATTATAACGCCATTTTAGCGCATTTTTTAGCGTGGATTATCGTCGTGTCAAATACCGGAATTTCCAAATCATCTTGCAAAATCAAAAGTCCGATTTCTGTGCAACCTAAAATCACACTTTTTGCCCCTAAATTCGCAAGTCTATCGATGATTTTTAAAAATTTCTCTTTTGAATATGACAAAATTTTACCTAAACAAAGCTCATTAAAAATGACCGAGTTTATAAATTCGATCTCGTCATCATTTGGGATAAAAACTTCTATACCTTGTTCGATTAATTTTTCTTTATAAAAATCCTGCGTCATCGTGTATTTCGTGCCAAGAAGTATGGTTTTATCGATATTTTGGGCTTTTAGTTCATCAGCAGTGGCTGTGGCGATATGCAAAATGGGAATTTGCAAATTCGCACTGATTTGTGGTTCAACCTTGTGCATTGTGTTGGTGCAAATAGCGATAAAATCGGCTCCTGCGAGTTCTAAATTTTTAGCGACACTGGCTAAAATACGACCAGCTCTCTCCCACTCGCCCTTTGCCTGACACTCTTCGATCTCGCTAAAATCCACACTATAAAGCAGAATTTTTGCACTATGCAAACCTCCAAGATGAGCTTTTATCTCTTCATTTATGATTTTGTAGTAAGTAGCCGTGCTTTCCCAACTCATTCCGCCGATTAGTCCGATAGTTTTCAAAAAAAAATCTCCTTGAAAAATTTAAAATTCAGATGATTTTAACAGAATTTGGTAAATTTAACCCTTTTTTGCTAACAAAAATATACACGAAAGTATCAGCACAAATCCTACGAAATCCAAAAATACAAATTTTGTCCCTAACCAAAAATGTGCAAACACAGCTGCGCTAACTGGCTCAATCGCGGCGATTAGGCTTGCTTTTGGCGCGCCGATTAACTTCACCCCAACCATATAAAAGCTAAATGCCAAAACCGTGCCGAAAAACACCACGCCCAAAAACGCCAAAACACCGCTTAAATCGCTAACGCCAGCTAAATTCCACACGCCCAAAACCCCGCCTAAAACCACTCCGCCAAGCACCATGCCCCAGCCTAAATTTAGCACGACGGGGTATTTTTGGTTTAGTTTTTTGGGCGCGAGATTATACACGCAAACGCAAGCTGCGCTAAGCAGACAAAAAATAAGCGCTTTTTGGCTGATTACAAGCGAGCCCAAATCCCCATGCGTAGCCAAAATCACAACGCCTAAAATCGCCAAAATCAGCGAAACAAACTCATTGATTTTAGGCAATCGCGCCTCCGTGATACACACAATCGCCAAAATCATCGCGGGCGCGGTGTATTGGATCACGGTGGCAACAGCGGCGTTTGAAAGCTCGATAGAATAAAAGTAAAAATATTGCGTCAGCATTAAGCCCAAAATCGAAAAAGCTAAAAACTGCGCCCTCAAATTCGCGTCCAAAATCGGCGCAAAAACTCGCCTATCTCGCAACGAAAAAGCACAATAAATCACCAAAACTCCCCCAGCACAAAGCAGGCGAAGCGGGACAAGCCAGTTTGCGCTCACACCCTTTATTTCGAAGAGATACTGACCGCAAACCCCGCTAAATCCCCACAAAACCCCACCAAGAAAGGTTATGAAAATGCCAAAAATTTGACTATTTGCCTTCATTTCGTCTTAGCATTTCATCATAAATTTCATCAATCGAATTAAAGCTTTTGCCTAAAAATTTGGTGCAAGCGTTTATTGTTTTTTTGCCAAATTTGCCGTCTATTGCGACATTGTAGCCGTTTTGGCGCAGGGTTTGTTGTATGAATATGACCTTTTGCTCGTAGCTTGGCGAAATTTCGCTGTTTTTGACAGGCAAAATTTCATTAGTGCAGTTTAGAGTTTTAAATTTCTCACAAATTTCATAATCTTTTATAAATTTTTCACTGATTTCAATCTGCTCTAAAACAAAATTTTCAACCCTATTTTCAAGGCGCAAAGTGGGATTTTGCGACGCAAAATAGCCATAAATTCCACCCACAATCCAAGCGAAAACTCCGCAAATCGCCATTTTTTTAAAAGGATCTTTATTTCGCATTTTTTGGCGATATTCTTTTGGGATTTTACGCCTTTTAAGTAGCGTAGAAAGCGAGCTTAGCGTGTAAAAAACTAGCCCTAAAACAAGGCTTAGCACAAACACTCCAAACGCGCTTTGAAAAATAGCGCTAAATGGAGTGCGCGAAAACGAGCTTTCTAAATTTAGCTCCGTTAAAATTAGCGCAAAAATCGCAAAAATCGCCCCTCCAAGCCCCCAGATTAGCCCAGAATACACAGGCGAAATCCTATCTAACACCCCCTTCATCATCGCACTTAGCCTAAGCGCGCTCTCATCGCTGATATAATCATCGCAACTTTGCCTTACCGCATAGCCTAACTCTTCGTTTTTATCGCGCCTAATGGAGGCGATTAGCTTCATTGATTTATCCAAAACGCTCTGGGAGGCGTATTTGTTAAAAAACGAATAAGCCTCTCTTTTGGTTATTTTGCCGTCAAGTCCGATTTTTTCTAAACACTCGATTTCATCGGCAAATAAATCATCGAAAAATTTCGATTTGATAAAGGCATAAGGCGGATTTGCAAACCCCACGCCAAGATATGTTTTGTCTAGAATTTGATATTGCAGTTCGCTAAAATGGCTATTTCCCTCATAAACGCAAAGCTCGATATCGCTAGAATAATTATTAAATTCGACCAATTCAAAAGGAATTTTCTCGCTTAAAAGCTCCATACCAGCACTTTGGGCAAATTCGTCAAATTCGTTAGCGTATTTTTTGGACGAGGTTTTTATATTTGCGCTTGATTTTGCCATTATGCTTACGGTTCTAACATCTGTGAAAATCCCGTATCCACTGCATTTTTGGCAGGTTACCTCCCCGCTACCTCTACACGAATTACACCTAAGGCTTCCAGAGCCATAGCACGAGCCACAGGTCTGCAAACCGCTTCCGCCACACGAGTAGCAGGTCGCATAATAGCTTTGCGAGACATACTCGCCGTTTTGATACACCTGCCTATATGAAAGCACGCTTCCAGTGCCCCCACAAGCAAAGCAGTTGCTTCTGCCACTTCCGCCACAAGATGAGCAGCCCACATTTCCGCGCCCGCCGCAGTTATTACAGCGAACTAAACCGCGCCCGCTACAACTACCGCAATAATACGAAAACGAAAATTTCTCATAATCGCCCAAATTTTTTGTAGAACCAGAAAATTTAATCGCTTCGTTTGCTTTGGTGGCTTTTAAATTTTCCACAAAATCTTGGCGACTTTGTTCGTCGTTTTGGGCTAAATCCAAAAGGCTTTGTGTGTATTCCTCAAAATCGATTTTGTTATCGCCAAAGTGTATATCAACGCTCGCGTCGCCTTTTAGGGTTTGGGTGGCGTATGAGCCGTAAAACTGCCAATAAACGAAAATTTTGGTATTAAACGGGAAAATTTGGCTTGAAATTTTTTTAACATCGTTTTTGCTAACTTGATTGCCATTAGCTAAATTTTGAATTTGGAGCAGGAGATTGTCCCCTAGCCCCAATTCATCGTCATTTTCAGACGAAATTCTATCTTGCATTTAGATACTCTTGCAAACTTTTCACTTCCAGTGCGCTTCCGTCTTGGACCGCACACACTGACATAGTAGCAGCGAGCGCGGCCTTGATATTTGTAAAATACGGCAGTTTAAATCTCACCACAGCTTGGCGGATTTTAAATGTATCTGACGAGCTTGATTTGGTGTCGCTGGTGTTGATGACAAGGGCGATTTCGCCATTTTTTAGCTTATCTTCGATATTTGGGCGACCTTCTGAAATTTTATAGACGAACTCGCACTCTAACCCTGCCTCTTTTAGCGCCTTGCAAGTCCCGCCAGTGGCAATCAGACTAAATCCAGTCTCAACCAAAGTCTTAGCTAGGCTTACCCCTTTTTCTTTGTCGCGATCAGTCAAGCTCATAAACACAGCGCCCTTGCTTGGCAAGACATTGCTGGCTGAAATTTGGCTTTTGGCAAAGCTTTTTGCGAAATTTTCGCTAATTCCCATAACCTCGCCCGTGCTTTTCATCTCAGGCCCTAGCGCGATATCGCTACCTGGGAGTTTATTAAACGGAAATACGCTCTCTTTGACACATACTCTGCCACTCACGCGCGGTTTTAAAATGCCCTTTTCCTCGCACAAAACGCCAAATTTATCGTAAAATTTAAGCGCCTCGCGCAAATTTCCTTGCCACATTACGCGAGTGGCGACTTTGGCCATTGAAATTCCAGTTGCTTTGCTCACAAACGGCACGGTTCTACTAGCTCTCGGATTGACCTCAATCATATAAAGCTCGTCCTCAAAAATCGCAAACTGAATATTCATAAGCCCCACGACGCCCAAATTTAGCGCGATTTGTTTTGTGGTTTCGTTGATTTTATCAATCATCTCATCGCTTAGGCTCATTGGAGGCAGTATGCTTGCACTATCACCAGAGTGGATTCCAGCCTCTTCGATATGCTCCATTATAGCGCCGATATAGACATCTTTGCCATCGCTTATAGCATCGACATCAAGCTCAGTCGCGTCAAGCAAAAATTTATCTAATAATACCGGTGAGTGGTAGCTCACGCTCACAGCCTCGCTCATATACTCTTTTAGCTCATCGACATTATGCACTCTTCTCATAGCCCGTCCGCCAAGCACATAACTAGGGCGCACAAGGACTGGATAGCCGATGATCGCGGCTTTTTCGATTGCTTCGGCTTCGCTTATGGCTGTGTCGTTTTTGGGCTGTTTTACGCCGATTTTAGTAATAAATTCGCTAAATTTCTTGCGATCTTCTGCGATATCAATCGTGCGCGCGCTCGTGCCGATAATCTTGGCTCCAATTGCATTTAAGCGTTTGGCAAATTTAAGCGGAGTTTGTCCGCCAAAATGCACGATTACACCCTCTGGCTTTTCTGTCTCGATTACGGTGCGAACATGCTCGAAATCAATCGGCTCGAAATACAAAATATCGCTCGTATCATAATCAGTAGAAACCGTTTCTGGGTTGCAGTTATACATAATGCTCTTTATGCCAAGGTCTTTTAGCGCGTAGCTTGCATGCACGCAACAATAATCAAACTCTATGCCTTGACCTATGCGGTTTGGACCACCGCCGATAATTAGGACTTTTTTGGCGTTTTGTGGCGTTCTGGTTGGCAGGTTTGGCGTGATATTTGTGCTAGAATACAAATACGGCGTGAGAGCCTTAAATTCGCCTGCGCAGGTATCGACTTCGTTATACTCTAAATTTATGCCGTGTTTTGCGCGCGCAAAGAAAATATCGTTTTGCGTAAGGCCTAGATTATCGACTTTGTTAATCAAATGCGCGATCATTTTGTCCGAAAAGCCCATAGTTTTGGCTTTGCGAAGCAAATTTGGAGCATTTAGGATATCCATGTCGATTTTGGCTTCAAATTCAACGATTTCGTGAATTTCGCGCAAAAACCACGGATCGATTTTGCTAAATTCAAAGACCTCATCTACGCTAAATCCCTCACGGTAAGCTTGCGCGACATATAAAATTCTATCCTGTCCTGCGTTTCTAAGCCCAAAAATCAAATCATCTTTGCTTAAATTTAACTCGATAAAGCCATAGTAGCTTTTCTCCATTGAGCAAAGCGCTTTTTGAATACTCTCTTTAAATGTGCGTCCAATCGCCATTACCTCGCCGATACTCTTCATTGCAGTGCCAAGGTGCGGGTTCGCGCCCGGGAATTTCTCAAAGGCAAAACGAGGGATTTTTGTGACGATATAATCAATCACAGGCTCGAAACTCGCAGGCGTGCCCGTGATATCGTTTTTGATTTCATCTAGGCTAAATCCCACAGCTAGCATGGTAGCGACTTTGGCTATCGGGTAGCCTGTGGCCTTGCTAGCTAGGGCTGAGCTACGGCTGACACGCGGATTCATTTCGATTACTATCATACGACCTGTGCGCGGATTTATGGCAAATTGCACATTACTTCCACCCGTATCGACGCCGATTTCACGCAAAATCGCAAAACTCGCGTCCCTCATGCGCTGATATTCTTTGTCTGTGAGCGTCAAAGCCGGTGCAATCGTAATGCTATCGCCCGTATGCACGCCCATAGGGTCAAGGTTTTCGATAGAGCAGACGATTATGCAGTTATCTTTATTATCCCTGATAACCTCCATTTCATACTCTTTCCAGCCAAGCAAACTCTCTTCAATCAAAATTTCATGGATTGGGCTGATATCAATGCCGTTTTGCGCGATTTCTTTAAATTCGTCGATATTATACGCTACGCCACTTCCTGCGCCTCCAAGCGTATAACTAGCGCGGATAATTAGCGGAAAGCCGATTTCTTCGGCTGCTTGATGAGCTTCTTCCATAGTGTAGGCGTATTTTGATTTTGGCAAGTCCATGCCGATTTTAATCATAGCTTCTTTAAAAGCCACGCGGTCTTCGCCCTTTTTAATCGCTTCTGGTTTAGCACCTAGAAATTTCACATCGCCTAACTCGCCACTTTCATAGACTTCCATTGCGACATTTAGTGCGACCTGACCGCCCATAGTAGGCAGTATCGCATCGACGCCCTCTTTTTTAATAATTCGCAAAATGCTCTCTTTTGTGATTGGCTCGACATAGGTCGCATCTGCAAAATCAGGGTCTGTCATAATCGTAGCTGGGTTTGAATTTATCAAAACTACGCGATAGCCCAAATTTTTCAAAGTTTTAGCAGCTTGTGTGCCACTATAATCAAATTCACACGCTTGACCGATGACGATAGGACCGCTTCCGATAAGCAATATCGTCTTTACATCTTCTCTTTTTGGCATTATCTTTCCTTTGTAACGACATACAAAAACGTTGGCATATTTGGATTTGCGTATGGCTCTATGACAGCGCTTTTGTATAATTTACCACTCTGAACTGATTTGACCCGCCCCACAGGCACGCCCTCGAAAAATATCTCGTCCTTTCCGCTCGTATAAACTTCATCACCGACTTTTGGATCTAGCCATTGTGGGATAAATTTCACCACCAAAGCATTTCCCTCGCCGTTTGCAACGCCTGGAATTTGGCTCTCGCCGATTGAGACAGAAAAATTGCTTTTTTCATCTTTTTGGAGTATGGCTAGGGGTTTGTTATCGCGATTTACGACGATTCCTGCGGTTTTGCCCTCGCTAATGAGACCATAGACTTTATCTGGATTGAAATTTTTAAAATTTATCCAAAATTTGTTGTAATCATTTAAACTAGCGTAACTTAGCGTCCTAACAAGCTCGACACGCGGTTCATAAGCGGAGCTGTTTTTATCAAGCAAAATTTTATTTAACTCCCCCGCAAAGGTGCCAAGAAGCATGGCGGATTTTTTCAGCTCCTCGTTTTCGGCACGCAGGGCTTCGATAGTGTTTGCTTGATCGATATGTTTTGAAATTTTGTTTTTTATAAAGCTCGTAATATCTTTGTAAGTATCGATAGCTCCTCCGCTAAGACCGATAAATTTACCATGAATTTGCGATCCAAAAATAAGCGAAGTAGCCACCAATACCACAGCGATGAGTAGAAACTTTACATTAGTCATTTGCTGCTTGTTTTAGCGATTTGATCTCTTCTAGGGCCTTGCCAGTGCCGTTTGCGACGCAAAGAAGCGGTTCATCTGCTACGAATACAGGCAGTTTCACAGCCTCGCTTAGATATTTATCTAGCCCTCTAATTAGCGCGCCTCCGCCGGTTAAAACCACGCCGTTTTCTACGATATCAGCTGCGACTTCTGGCTGGATACTTTCAAGCACAAATTTTAGCGCGTCAGCGATTTCGCGGATTGAGTCTTTTATCGCCTCTCTGACATCTTCGCTAGTTAAATCAACCGAGCTTAAAAGCCCACTGATTTGGTCCTTGCCTTTGACCGTGTAGGTTAAATCTTTTGGTTGTTGGATTGCGGTGCCGATTTTGATTTTGATCTCTTCGGCTGCACGCTCTGAGATAAGAAGGCTGTATTTTTCTTTGACATAATTTACAATGCTAGCGTCGATTTTATCGCCTGCTACGCGCACTGATTTTGCATTTATAATGCCCCCTAGTGAAATCACACCAATCTCTGTCGTGCCACCACCGATATCTACGACTAGCGAGCCTTTTGCCTCAGCTACTGGAAGCCCTGCGCCAATAGCTGCTGCCATTGGTTCTTCGATTAGATAAACCTCGCGCGCCCCTGCTATCATCGCACTTTCTCTCACGGCCTTGCGCTCGACTTGCGTTAGACCATAAGGCACAGAGATGATAATTCTAGGGCTTACAAAAAAGCGTCTTTTGTGAGTTTTTTCGATGAAATATCTAATCATCTTTTCGGTCATATCAAAGTCTGCGATAACGCCGTCTTTCATCGGGCGCACAGCCTCGATATCGCCTGGTGTGCGACCTAGCATTTCCTTAGCTTCTGCGCCCACAGCTATGATTTTTTGTTTGCCATAGCGTTCGTTTTGCACAGCCACGACGCTTGGTTCGTTTATAATTATACCTTTGTCTTTGAGCAATACAAGCGTGTTTGCCGTGCCAAGATCAATTCCCATATCACTAGAAAATAAGCCTAATAAAGAATCAAGTAACATTTATTCCCCTATGCAGTTAAATTTTGTTTTACTAATATCGGCTTTGCGCCCTCACTGACTACCTCTTTTGAGATAATCACATCATATCCACTAAGCTCTGGTAGGTCAAACATTATATCAATCATAATCTCTTCAATAATCGATCTAAGTCCCCTAGCACCAGTTTTGCGCTTGATAGCAAGTTTTGCTACCTCGCTTAAAGCTTCATCGTCAAATTTCAAATTTGCCCCGTCGATTGCGAAAAGTTTTTGGTATTGTTTTAAAATCGCATTTTTTGGCTCGGTTAAAATTCTAACCATTGCCGCCTCGTCGATTTCGTTTAAACTCGCCATGACATGAAGTCTGCCGATAAGCTCAGGGATTAGCCCATAATGCACCAAATCATCGGCCTCTACCATGCCAAGCAAATTTTGGTTTTCTTTTTTGCTTCGTTTTTCTTGCCCAAAACCAAGCACATTTTTGCCGATTCTGCGTCCGATAATCTCGTTTATGCCGTCAAACGCTCCACCGCAAACAAATAAAATATTTGTCGTATCAATCTGAATAAAGTCCTGGTTAGGGTGTTTTCTGCCACCTTTTGGCGGGATATTCACCACACTTCCTTCGATGATTTTAAGAAGTGCTTGTTGCACGCCCTCGCCACTGACATCGCGCGTAATCGAGCGATTTTCGCTCATTCTAGCGATTTTATCAATCTCATCGACAAATACAATGCCTCTTTGAGCCCTCTCGACATCGCCATCGGCTGCTTGAAGCAGGCGAGTTAGGATATTTTCGACATCTTCGCCCACATATCCAGCCTCTGTTAGGCTTGTAGCGTCGCTGATTGCAATAGGCACATCTAAAAACCTAGCCAAAGTCTGCGCCATAAGCGTCTTGCCACTTCCTGTCGGTCCGATTAGCAAAATATTTGATTTTGAAATTTCAGTATCGTCGCCCTCTATCTCATCTTTGCGAAAAATTCGTTTGTAGTGGTTATAAACACCCACGCTAAAAATCTTTTTCGCCCTTTCTTGGCCGATTACATATCTGTCCAAAACCTCCATTAAAGCCTTTGGTTTAATCGCCTCGAAATCTATCTCACCTGCGATTCGTTCGCTCTTTTTCGCGACCTCTCCGCCATGAAGTGCTGCATAAGCCTGATCTATACAATAGCTACAAATCGAAGCCGTGCCACTATCGTTTGGGAAAATCGTAAGTCCGTCCTTTTCGCTCGAACCACAAAAACTACATTTATCTAACATTAATTTCTACCCTTATCTAGCGGAATTCCGCGTTTTGTATTTAATATAAAATCGCACATTTTTTTCACATGCTCGTTATCTGTTTCGTTTATCAAAATTTCAGCCTGCTCTTTTAAGCCAACGCCTTGATTAAATAAAAATTTATACGCTTTGTTGATGATTTCGACCGTATCTCTATCAAATCTACGGCGAATTCCTGTTAAATTTAGCCCCCTGATATAGGCTCTGTTTCCCTCCGCTAGACAAAACGGCACTATGTCTTGTCCAAGCGCGCTAGCCCCTGCTATCATGCAACTCTCGCCGATTTTGACGAATTGATGCACGGGGGTTAGACCGCCGATTACTGCGTAATCGCCCATTTGCACATGCCCAGCCAAAGTGGCTGAATTTGCCAAAATGATATTATCGCCCAAAATACAATCATGCGCCACATGGCAATACGCCATCATAAAGATATTATCGCCAATGCGCGTAAATCCATCTCCCTTGTGCGAACCAGAGCTAATGGTGCAAAATTCGTGGATTGTGGCGTTTTTGCCGATTATAAGACCTGTTTTTTCGCCTACTTCGAAGCTGATATCTTGCGGGATATCGCCCACAATCGCATAAGAGAAAATTTTAGAATTTTCGCCGATTGTAGTATCGCCGATGATGCGCGCGCCCTGCTTTATGAGTGTGCCAGAGCCGATTTTGGCCTGAGCGCTTATGAACGCATAAGGCTCGATTATGACATCATCGCCCAAAACTGCGCCATCTTCTACGATAGCGGTGTGATGAATTTTGCTCATTTTATTTATCCATTACCATTGCTTGAAGTTCTGCCTCGGCTGCCAAAACATCGCCTCCTGCGTCATCTTTGATATACGCTTCGCCCTTTAACTGCCAAATTCTGCCTCTGTGTTTAATCGCCTCTAAGCGGTATTCTAAGCGATCGCCTGGGCGCACTGGTTTGCGAAATTTCGCCTTGTCGATACTCATAAAATACACAACCTTATCGCTTAAATCCGTGCCCTCAGCTTCCATTGATTTAAACGCCAAAATTCCCCCAGCTTGGGCAAGTCCCTCGATAATCATCACGCCAGGATAAATCGGGTGACCAGGAAAATGTCCTTGGAAAATTTGCTCGCCATAGGTGATGTTTTTGTAAGCGATTATCGTTTTTCCCATATCCATATCGGTAACTTTGTCGATCAAAAGCAACGGGTAGCGGTGCGGGAGTATGTTTAAGATTTCGGTTATGTCAATCATTTCGTATCCTTGATAAAAATTCTTGCCATTTTACCCTAACTTTACTAAAATTTCCCTAACATCTAAAAATATCCGAGATAGCGCGTAAATCTCCACTTTGGCTGGGTAAATTTCATCTACGACGATGATTGGCGAAAGCGAGCGCGCACCGCAAATTTTCGCGCGAATTTGCTCTTGTTTTTTCAGGCTTGGCGGATTTTTTAAAATTTCGGCTGTGTTTTTGAAATCTGTTTTTAAAATTTCGTTGAAAAATTTAAGGCTTAAAATTTTAATCTCGCCCCTATCGCAGTAAAATTTCTCGCAACTCTCATTTATGCTAAATTTGACAAATTCACGCCTAAAATGGGAGTTATGCAAGATAAATGAAGGCCTTATCTGCCCAGAGAATTTCACCCACGCCCTAAGCAGGCGGTAGTTTAAAAACTCATCTCTAATAATCTCAAATTTCACCCCCTCGCGCCTAAATTTCGCCACTTTTTTATAAATTTTAAACTTTTCCTCTATCGAAGCAGGCAAAATTTCCCCGCCAACTGGCGACATAAGTTCGTAAATTTCGCCCTCTGTGCGCTGTGCGCGTAGCGCAAACATGCAGCCGCAGTAGTTTTGGTGATAGAGGCTGTCTTTTTTGGCTAGGGCAAACTGCTCGTTCGTGCCGCCGTTTTTGCGAAAATCAGGCGCGATAAACTCCAAATTTTGCTCTTTGCAGATTTTTTCTAGCGAACGGGCGAGCTGGGCGTGCGATTTTTTGGGGCTCATTAAAAGCGTCGTGGTGATTTTTTGCTCGCCGACAGCGCACGCGAAGCAGGCGGTGTTTTGCATACGAAAATCGAAGCAAAACTCACAACGCTTGCCCTTTTCTGGCTCGTTTTCAAGGCCTTTTGCCCCACTAAGCCACGCCTCATAATCATATTCCCCAGCGTAAAATTTGATCCCAAGCCCATCGCACACGCTCTTTGCGTCCTCCAACCTCAGCAAATACTCGCTGTAAGGGTGTATGTTTGGGTCGTAAAAATACCCTACCAAGGGCTCATCGCACTCGCTTGCTAACCTACGCAAAAAATAATCACAATCCACCGCACAACAGATATGAACTAACAAAATCAGCCTTTTAATTTAATTTGCTATAATTTTAGATTATTAAATTTAACAATCAATAGGCGCAAAAATGGTGAAATTTTTAGCAAAACACAAGAAAAAATTTATTTATAGCATTTGTGGGATTGGCGCGTTTTACACGCTTTTTGGCTTTTTTGGCGTGCCACTTCTCATCGAAAAAGCAGTTCCAAAAATCCTAGAAAACGAGGCAAATTTCAGCGTTAAAAGCGCGAAATTTAACCCATTTACCTATGAATTAAATATCACAGCTCCCTCACTTTCGACCTTCAAACCGCTATTTTCTGCTGAAAAAATCGATGTCAAGCTGAAATTTGGCGAGCTGTTTAACAAAACCATAGATATCCAAACCCTGCGCCTTTTAAGCCCTAAAATCAGCATTTCGCGCGAAAATAACGGCTCGTTTAATTTCGAGAGCCTTTATGCTAATAGCGAGAGCGAAGAAACAGACGAAAATTCGAGCATAAATGTCAAACTGGATAATTTCAAAATCGAAAACGGCGGGGTTTTTTACGAAGATTTGAGCCTAGAACGGCCCTTTAAAATCGAGCTTGGTAACTTAAACTACGAAATAGCTGGGCTAAATTTGGCTAGTAATTCTATCGGAAACCACGATTTTAACGCCTCTTCGCAGACTTTCGATAATATCTTTCACTCAGGCTCAATCAGCCTAAATCCGCTTAAAATCGAGGGAAATTTAAGTGTAGAAAATCTCAAAATCAATCCGTTTTGGCTATCGTTTTTGGATATAAAAGAGCTTGATCTCCTTGGTGGGAAAATCAGCGCAAACGCCCTTTATGAGGTGATTTTGGACGAGGAAATCGCGCTAAATTTGAAAAAAAGCAAAATCGCACTAAATGACCTTGCCCTGCTTGCTAGCCAAAATTTAATCAAATCAGAGCAAATTTCGCTTGCAAATATTGATTTTGACGCCAAATTTGGAGAAAATTTAGCCGCAAACTTGCGCCTTGGCGAAATTTCGCTTAAAAATAGCGATTTTCTAAGCACAGAAAATAACGCGAGTTTGGGCGAATTCAGGGCTTTTGATTTTGGCTTAAAATTTGGCTTAGAGGGCGAAAATTTGGGCTTAAATGCGAATTTAGACAAGATAAATTTAAGCGAGTGCAAATTTAATGATAGCCTAATAAATTTAAGCGCAAAGGGTGGCGAAATTTCGCAAATCAGCGCAAATTTCAGGGGCGAAAACAACGCCTCTAAAACAGAGGCAAAAGTCGCAAAAATCGAAATTTTGCCACTAAATTTAGCCTTGGCGAAATTTGACAAGATAGATTTGGCAAATTTAAGCGCAGATGATTTTAGCTTCCAAATGGACGAAAAAGGCTCAAATTTAGCCCTAAATTTGGCAAAATTTGGCGAACTTAACCTAGCCAATAAAAACGAAAAATTTAGCGGAATTAAAAATTTAAGCGTGCAAAAGCTAAACTTTGCCCTAGATAAACTTGCCCTAAATATCGACAAAATCGGCATTGACGCGCCGTTTTTTAACTCAGAGATTAGCGAAGAGGGCGCAAAAAGTATAAACGATTTAAGCGTGATTTCTTACGCGCCTAGCAAGGCGGAAAATGCGAAATTTAGGCAAAATTTATTAGCTTGGATACACACACTCGCCCCAGAGGGAAATTTCACGCAAAATAGCGAAAATAACGGCTCCGCGCGCAGTATTTCACCAGCCAAAAATGAGCCAAAATTTAGCTTTGCTATCGCGCAAATCGCGCTAAATGGCGGCCACGCGAAAATCACAGAGAGCTTCGTAGCCCCACAGATGACCCACAATCTCGCTAAAATTGACGCTAGCGTGCAAAATCTATCTAGCAATTTTAGCGCCCCTTTTAGCGCCAAAGCAAGCGTGGCAAGCGACGAAATAAGCGCCAATGCGACCTCGAAAATCACCATAAATCCGCTGAACTTAGACATTGATTTCGATATCGCTCACCCTGATTTGCGTAAAGCAAACCCGTATTTGGAGCAGTTTTTAAACGCAAAAATCGCAAGCGGAAATGCGAATTTAAAAGGAAATTTCAAATTTAGCGATAAATTCGCGCTAAATGCTGAAATTTCGGGCAAAAATTTAGCCCTAAACGACGCAAAGGGAGCAAGAATTTTTAGCATAAATAGCGCAAAAGTGGGCGCGCTAAGCCTAAATGAGAGCAAAATCGATATCAAAAATATCGCCATAAACGCCCCTTACGCGAAAATCCATATCGCCAAAAACGGCGAGATAAACCTAGCCAAACTAGCCAAAGCTTCGCCAAAATCCACAAGCAAACCAGCCTCCAAATCGCCTGCGCCAAAAGCCCCAAACAATGGGCAAAAAGGCGCTTTTGGCGTAAATATTTCAAATGTGAGCGTGCAAAACGGCTCGTTTAATTTCATCGACGATACGCTCTTTATGCCACTAAATATCACAGTCTCCAAAATCAAAACTACAATCGATAAAATCAGTGACAAATCCCAAGCAAACCTCAAATTTAACGGCCTTGTGGGCAAAAGTGGCTTAGGGCAAATCGCTCTTAGGACCTATCCTTTCGCGCCAGAGCAAAAAAGCGATATTAGCGTGGTTTTAAAAGATGTCGCGCTTGCTGATATCACCCCATACAGCGCGAAATTCGTGGGCTATGAGATAAAAAGTGGCAAGAGCAATTTAAAGCTAAATTATAAAATCAACGCCTCCAAACTAAACGCCACAAACGACATAAACCTCGATAATCTCGTGCTTGGCGAAAAGGTTGAGAGTAAAGACGCGCTGGATTTGCCACTGGATTTAGCGATTTCGATTCTCAAAGACAGCGACGGCCAAATCAATGTCAGCCTGCCAATCAGCGGGAATCTAAACGATCCGAAATTTAGCTTTGGTGGCGTTATCGTGGGTGCTGTGACGAAGCTATTTAGCGATATCGTGCTAAGTCCGTTTAGGTTTTTGGGCAAAATCGCTGGAATCGATACTGCCTCGCTTGATGGAATCGACTTCGAGCCTGCTAGTAGCGATATTTTGATCAGCGAAAACGAAAAAATCGAGAATCTTGCCACGATTGCAAAATCAAAGCCAGAAATCAAAATCACCCTAACCCCAGCCTATAACGAGAAGCTAGATACTAGGGCGTTTAAGCTCGTCACGCTAAACGAAAATATAGACAAGCTAATGCTAAAAGAAAATCTCTCATCTGACGCTGCGATTGCAAGCCTAAGGGCGAAACACCGCATAAGCGAAAGTGGCGAAGAGGGGTTTGAAAAACTCATACAGGCGCAAAAATTCACAACCTCGCGCCTAAATGATTTGGCCGTCGCACGCGCCAAATCCGTGCAAAGCGCGCTTGCAAATTTGGGTGTTTCGGACTCACAAATCGTGATTAAAAAGCCTGCAAATGTCAGCGCGAAGCAAGATAGTTTCATCAGTGTCGGACTTGGCGTAGAGAAGTGAAATTTAAAATTTCGTAATTGCAAGAGAAATGCGAAGCATTTCAGTAAAAATAAAACCAGCTAAATTTTAAAAAGCAACGCTTTTTAAAATTTAGCCACCTTAAAAGCGTCGTCGGGGGTTGGGGGTTTGTAAGGGGGAAGGGGCGCGACCTCGCAATTCAAGCCCCCTTCCCCCTTACGAGAAAAGCACGGCGCAATCTAAAATTTAACAAATCGTTCAATACTAAATTTAGGTTGAATTATTTGCAAATTTTAGGCAAAATTTTGAAATTCTCTGTAAGGGGGAGGGCGCGCTTGTTTGCTCTGCTTCGCGCGCTGCGCTCGCAAGAAACCTGCTTCGGCTTCCGCCTCGCACCGCTACGCTGGTTTTGGAGACGCTACCCTCCCCCTTACCAACCCCCACCCCTGTAAAACCTTAGAAGTGGCTAAATTTAAAGCTTCGCTTTAAATTTAGCTGATTTTATTTTTACGGAAATGCTTCGCATTTCTTTGCGCTATAAATTAATCACAACACAATTCAGAAATAAGCTAAATTTGGCTATACTACGCCAAATTTTTACAAATTCAGAAAGGGTTAAAATGGTTAGGATTGGTATCCACGGCGGCAGCGGTAGAATGGGAAGTATGATTTATGAGTGTCTGAAAAACTACGAAAACGCGGTAGTTAGCGCAATTTATACTATCGAGGAGCTCTCATATAGCCCCAAATGCGTAATCACAGACGATTTGGCGAAATTTTTTGATTCTTGCGATGTGGTGATTGATTTTACCATTAGAGATGGGGCGATAAATTTATTAAAATTCGCCCAAACTCACCCAAAACCCCTTGTCATCGGCACTACTGCCCTAGGCGATGAGGGCGAAGCACTGCTAAAAGAGTGCGCGCAAAAAATGCCAGTTTTTCACGCGACAAATATGAGCCTTGGAGTAGCCGTGCTAAACAAGCTCGTAAATCTCGCTAGCAAGGCTTTGCGCGATTTTGATTGCGAAATAGTCGAAATGCACCACAAACACAAAAAAGACGCCCCAAGTGGCACAGCAATGACATTAGCTACTACTGCTGCAAATGCGCGAGATTTAGATATCAAAAGCGTGCGAGTTAGCGGGCGCGACGGACTAATCGGAGAGCGGGGCAAAGACGAAATCGCCGTCATGGCGCTTCGTGGTGGCGATATCGTCGGACGCCACACGGTAGGGTTTTACAACGATGGCGAGTATATCGAGCTAAACCATACCGCCACGAGCCGTGCAACCTTCGCCAATGGCGCGATTAAGGCTGGGATTTGGCTTGCCACACAAAAAAATGGCCTTTATAGCATAAATGATTGTTTAGGATTTTAAAATGTGCGCGATAGTAGGAGTTATAAATTCAGCCAATGCGGCTAAAACGGCGGTTTATGGGCTATTTTCGATGCAACACCGAGGCCAAGAGGCAAGCGGAGTAAGCGCTAATCACAACCACCATATAAACACGGTAAAAGGTCAAGGGCTAGTAACCAAAATTTTCACCCCACAAGCCCTTGAAATTTTAAAGGGAAATAGCGCAATCGGTCATAATCGCTACTCCACAGCAGGCAACGAGAGTATCCACGACGCGCAACCAATCTCCGCTAAATACGCCCTAGGCGAAATTTCAATCGTGCATAATGGAAATTTGATAAACAAAGATAGCGTTAGATCTGAGCTAATCGCCGAGGGAGCGATATTTCAGTCAAATATGGACACAGAAAATATCTTGCATTTAATCGCTAGAAGCAAAGAAAAAAAATTGCAAAACCGCATAATCGAGGCTGTGAAAAAATGCGCTGGGGCGTATTCGCTTTTGATTTTAAGTCGTAGCAAAATGTTTGCCCTGCGCGATCCGCACGGCGTAAGGCCTCTTAGTATCGGAAGACTAAATGATGGCGGATATATCGTAGCGAGCGAAACATGCGCCTTTGATTTGGTGGGAGCGGAGTTTATACGAGATGTGAAACCCGGCGAAATGGTGATTTTTGAAGAGGGCAAAGACGAGATAAAATCGCTTCAAATTTTCGAAGAGGTTGATCCTAGAATTTGCGCGTTTGAATACATATATTTCGCCCGCCCAGACAGCACGGTCGAGGGCAAAAATGTCTATAATATCCGCAAAAAACTAGGCGCAGTTTTAGCCGAAAAATGCAAAGACATCAAAGCTGATTTTGTCGTCCCTGTCCCAGATAGTGGCGTGCCAGCAGCTTTGGGATACTCAGGCGCAAGCGGGGTGCCTTTTGAGCTAGCGATTGTGAGAAATCACTATGTGGGGCGCACCTTTATCGAGCCGACGCAAGAAATGCGAAATTTAAAGGTCAAACTCAAACTAAACCCTATGAGCGAGGTTTTGAAAGACAAAAGCATAGTCGTCATCGACGATAGTATCGTGCGCGGAACCACGAGCAAAAAAATCGTCGAGCTTCTGCGCCACGCTGGGGCGAGGGAGATTCACATGTGTATCGCAAGCCCAGAAATCAAGCACCCAGATAGATACGGCATAGATACACCAAGCTACGCCGAGCTAATCAGCGCAAACAAAAGCACCGAAGAGGTGCGCGAGTATATCGGCGCAGACAGCCTGACATTTCTAAGCATAAATGAGCTTGTCGACGCGCTAGGAGATGAGCGAAAATATTCGCTAATCAGTTTTGACGGAAATTATTTTATAAAGGAGTAAAAATGCCAATCATCAATATCCACCTAACCAAACCAGCCCCAAGCAAGGAGTTGCAAGACAAAATCGCTGGTGAAATCACCAAAACAATGGTCGAAAACCTAGGCAAGGTGCCAAGTCGCGTGGTCGTCAAATTTGAATACGACGAGGCTGAGAATTTCTATTTCGGTGGCGAAAGCGTCGCAGATATACGAAAAAAGGCGCAAAATGGCTGAGACTACATTTAGCGCAGAGGATTTAGCGCGCAAAATCACGCTTGCTAAGGGCGATATGGCGCCAAATTTCGCCCTAGAAAACGCCGATGGAGTGCAAATTCGCCTAAGCGATTTTATCGGCAAAAGGGTCGTTTTGTATTTTTATCCTAAGGATAATACGCCCGGTTGCACCACTGAGGCGTGCGAATTTAGCGAGCTTTGGGATAAATTTATCGCCGAGGACGCCCTAATTATAGGCATTAGCCCAGATAGCACCAAATCACACGCAGGTTTCATCGCCAAGCAAAGCCTGCGCCATATCTTGCTAAGCGACCACGAACGCGAAGTCGCCAAGGCTTACGGCGTGCTTCAAGTGCGCAAAAACTACGGGCGCGAGTATCTAGGGATCGTGCGCTCGACATTTCTAATCGGCAAAGACGGCAAAATCGAAAAAGTCTATAAATCTGTCAAAGCCAAAGACCACGCCGCAAAGGTGCTTGGCGACATTTTGGCGCAAAAATAAACAAAATTTAAGCGCAAATTTGGGGTAAAATTTCGAAATTTAGCGAATTTCAAAATTTGCCCCTTTTTAAATTTAGCCAAAATTTAGCCAAATTTACAGGGGAAATCAATGAAAAAATTTTTAATTTTTATCTGCGCTTTGGGGGTTTTGTGTGGCGCGCAGGGCGAAAATTTGACCAAAGAGCAAATTTTGCAAAAATACTCTGACGCAAAGCCTAGCCTTTGGGGCGAGGAATTGCAGGGCGTGATTAAAAATTTCAAAACCGATAAAAAACAAATCGCCCTCACGCTCGATCTGTGCGGAAGTAAAACGGACGATTTGGACGAGCGAATCGTGGGATTTTTAGAAAAACACAGCCTGAAAGCGACATTTTTTGTAAATTTGCGCTGGATAGAGAAATTCCCGCAAAAATTCGAGCGTTTGCGCCAAAATCCAAATTTCGAAATCGAAAATCATGGCACCGCACACTCCCCAGCCTCGCTAAATGGGGCTAGCATTTACGGCATAAAGGGCACGGCAAATGCTGGCGAACTATATGATGAAATCGCGCGAAACGCGGAATTAATCGCAAGGCTTACTGGCGCGCGCCCGAAATTTTACCGCTCAGGCACGGCGTATTACGACGAGCTTGCCGTGGCGCAGATTTATGATATGGGATACACGCCCGTGGGATTTAGCGTGCTAGGCGACGCTGGGGCTACAATGAGCGCGGAAGGGGCGCGCACCGCTGTGTCTAGTGCGCGCGGTGGCGACATCATCATCGCTCACGCAAACCACCCCGAAAAGCCAAGTGGCGCAGGCGTGGTGGGGGGCCTTAAAATTTTGGTTAAAGATGGCTTTGAGTTCGTGCGATTAGACGAGGTTTTGGAGTAAATTTCGCCCGTTTTGTCATCGGCAAAATTTGCGAAATATTTTGTGGCGATTCAGAGAAATTCCCTAGCCCTTGATTTGTCATTGCGAGCAAGCTTGCTTGCGTGGCAATCTACGAGCTTGAAATTCAAAAGTAAGTTTAAATTTGTGAATTTAATAAATTCGGTATCGGCAATACTGACCGAATTTGAATTTGCCAAAAAATATAAAGGAATTATATGGATATTTTAATTGTTAATTTAATTGTGGCATTTGCTTGTGCGTTGTGTATAAGATATATCGCAAATTCGCAAATAAACAAATTTGCAAAAGTATTTTTTATCATCTTATTTTTGCTTTTTATTTTCTTTGGATTTTTTGTGTTTGTGTTTTTCTTAACTCTATTTTTATTATTTATCATAGATAAATATGAATTTGGAATTCAAAGAAAAGCAAAAAGAGCAGGAGATATAGAAAAATCCGAAAAGAAAATATACTTACTCAAAAAAACGCAATTTATAACTACTTTAATAGTTTTGTTTTTCACTTATGGATTTGTATTTGACGGGTTTAAAATGCTTAAATTTAGATACGAGTGCAACATTAAAAAGGATTTTAAGATTGAAATCGTAAGTGATGATTATGAGATAAAAGAGAGCGATTATCATAGATGGGGAAACGCATTGCCTTTTAATTATGATAGCAATATAAGCATTGAAAGAATATATGGTAAATTAGATGGTTCAGGTGGATTATATCATAGACAAAATGTATTTTACAATAATAATTTAATTGCAAAAATATATGAATATTTTATACCGTATAACTCTTTTATAACAAAAATGTTATCTGTCGAGACAGAACAAACTGGCGAATTATGTGGTTATAGCAACGATGAAATTTTAAAAATTTTAGAAAAAAATTTAATAAACAAAAATTTTAATGAAAAGGATAAAAGATGAGTAATCAATTCTCAACTTGCAAAATTTGTAAATTTAAAAAATTCGGTATCACAGATAACCAATACAACCTGAAAGGAAAATTATGGGAATAATTATAACTTTTGTATTTGCCGCTTATGTAGTAGTAAGCGTTATAATATGCGTTATTGTGGGTGCAGTTTCAAAAAGCAATAAAGCAGTGGCTATATCTGTTGCCTTATGTGTTTTGGTGCCGTTTTACGATGTCGTTCCTACTAGGATTATCGCAAATAAATATTGCCAAATAGAGCCTAAATCAAAGATTGATAAAATTGTAGAATATCCAAAAAGTGTATATGTCAAAATCAATAGTAGCGATAAAGATGAAATACTCTATAATGGTCAATTATGCGGGGAATTCGATGAAGCTATGTTGGACGGAATTCATGTTGAAAAAATGGCTGTTAATTGTTACGGCGAAATAATACAAAAAGAATTTGATACAAATTCATCAGATTATAAACAATATATAAATTTAATTTCGCAATATCAAAATTTACACGCCGATAAATCAGCTCAATTCGATTTTTATAGGAAAAATAAAAAGGCTATTGAAGAAGCTAAATTCAAAATAACAAAACGCAATGAAGTGGAAAAAGATAGAGATATTATCAAAAATTACAACTATTCTATAATAATAAATAAAAGTGAAAAAATCTCTGATAGTTTATTTGAAAATGCTTTTTATCATATCGTAAATGTATCTATTGTAGAAAATAAAACAGAAAAAGAAATAGCTTTTTGGAAAATGTATATTAGAAATAATGAAGCGACTTTTATTTTCCCTGAAATATTAATGCCACATTTTGCCGATGATTACCAATTTACGAATAAAGTATGTGGCAAAATACAAGAGATAGAAAAAGTCTTCGATATGAAAAAATGGAGTTTTGATTTTTCAAATTTATTTGACTATCGTATCTATCTCAGATAAAAATACAAAAATTTTTAATAAAGGAGAAATCTAATGAATACATTAGAGCAAAACATTACGGAATTTGGGCTGTTAGCCGAAATGGCTTATTTAAAGCAAAATAAAATTTTTAAAAAGTGAAATGGGTGCGTTTTGTGAATTTGAAACAAAAATACAGAATTTGTAGAAATATCAGATATATATTATTTTTCCCATTAATTTTAGTATTTGGTTATTTGGCGGGAGCATTAGTATCTATGATATTGTTATTGATTAGTGATAGTGTTGCAATAAGAATTACTATTAATCTAATTATAGCCTTGTTCGTTTGTATTTATCTTGTTAAATATTTTTATGCTAGATATAAACAATTCAAATACAGCAATTTATTTATAAAAAATCCAAAATTAAGTGTGATAGTTTTTTGCATTGAAAATTTATCATTGATAATTTTGTATGTTGGTTTTTTGTATTTTGTTGCAACAAAGTATTTATATGGCAATAGCGAATACATAAATACCCTTATAGGATTATTTAGTTTTTTGGTTGCACCGATTTGCGTGTTTGTTTTTATAATAACTTACATGTTTAATGAAAGGAAATAAAAATAAATAATTTAACTAAATTTAGCCCAAATTCATGGGCTAAATTTAGAATTTTAGTGTTTTGACAGATAGTTTGTATCGTAGTCGTTGTTGATAAAATCAGGGTTGTTCATCATTGCGATGTGGAAATCGCGGGTCGATTTGATACCGCCGATGACGAGCTGGGATAATGCGATTTTCATCTTAGAAATCGCGCGAAGTCTGTCTTTGTCATGCACGATGAGCTTGCCAATCATACTATCATAAAACGCCGGCACGCTGTATCCCTCATACACATGGCTATCCATACGCACATTGCGTCCGCCAGGTGCTATGTAGCGAGTGATTTTGCCCGGATTTGGCATGAAGCTTTTCGGATCTTCGGCTGTGATTCTGCACTCAATCGCATGTCCGCTAAATTTAATCTCGTCTTGGCTAGGGAGCTTGTGTCCCTCGGCTACCCTTATCATTTGCTCGATCAGATCAAGTCCTGAGCGCATTTCGCTGACCGTATGCTCGACCTGCAAGCGCGTATTCATTTCGATGAAATAAAAATTCTTATCCTTGCTGTCGTATAAAAACTCAAATGTTCCTGCGCTGACATAACCAATCGCCTTAGTCGCGCGAACGGCTGTTTCTAGGAGCTTGGCGCGGGTTTCTTCGTCGAGTATCACCGCCGGGCTCTCTTCGATTAGCTTTTGGTGGCGGCGTTGCATAGAGCAGTCGCGCTCGCCCACATGTAGGACATTTCCGTGCTCGTCGCCGATGACTTGAACCTCGATATGGCGCGGATTTGTGATGTATTTTTCCATATACATTGTCCCGTCGCCAAACGCGCTCATAGCCTCGCTCTCAGCCGACCAAAAAAGCTTTTCTAAATCCTCTTCTCTCTCGACCACTCTCATACCGCGTCCGCCACCACCAGCGGCTGCTTTGATGATGACAGGATAGCCGATTTCCTTGGCTAGTTTGCGTGCAGCCTCGACATCGGCAATCGCGCCATCTGATCCTGGCACTACTGGGATTCCAGCTCTCATCATTACTTGCTTAGCCTTGCTTTTATCACTCATTAGCGTCATAGCTTCGACACTTGGGCCGATAAATTTAATACCGTGTTTAGCGCAAATTTCGACGAAATTTTGATTTTCGCTCAAAAATCCATAACCAGGGAAAATCGCATCAGCCTCTGTCAGCTCGCATGCTGTGATGATTGCGGGGATATTTAGGTAGCTATCAGTCGAGCGCGGCCCACCTATGCAGATCGCAGCATCAGCGTATTTGACATAAAGTGCGTCTTGATCGGCTGTTGAATGCACGACAATAGCCTTTTTGCCCATTTCCTGAATAGTGCGAAGTGCGCGAAGTGCTATCTCACCGCGATTTGCGATAAGAATTTTATTTAGCTCTTTCATAGCTTTTCAACCTCAAATAGCGACATAGCGTATTCTACTGGCTGTCCGTCCTCTACTAGCGATTTGATGATACGACAATCAAACTCAGCCTCGACCTCGTTCATAATCTTCATCGCTTCGATAATGCCGATAGTATCGCCTTTATGCACGACTTGACCAGCGCTTACAAATGGGTTTGCGCCCGGACTTGCAGCCTTGTAAAAAGTGCCAACCATAGGGCTATCAATAGTATCCATGCTAGCCTTGCTAGCTGCGTGAGAATCGCCTACGACGACATTTACAGCTGGCACAGCAGCTGGGGCGTGCGGTGCAGGTGTGGCACATGCTGCGCCGGTTTCGATATCTGCGCCGAATTTTTTAATTTCGATTTCAAAATCGTCGTTTTTAATTTTAATCTTGCTCAGAGATGATTTTTCGTCGAAGAAAGTCATCAATTCCTTAATATCTTCTTGTTTCATTTATTTCTCCTAAAAATAGAAATTCCAAAGGCGCATTTTACCTAAATTTAGTTAATTCTTACATTAAATTTAAATTTGGCGAAATTTTGTGAAATTTGAAATTGAGTAAAATTTAAAAAAGGGCGCAAAATCTGCGCCCAAGAGTTATTAATGAGTAGCGTAAATTTCAGCAATTTTCGCTTTGTCTAGACCTTTTGAAAGGGCAAGTTGTAGTAAAACCCTAGCTTTGGCAGCGTTTAGGTTGTCGCTTGTTAAAAAGCCGTATTTTGCGTCATCAACCTCTGCGCCAACGCTTGTTGAGCCAGAACCTGTGCGAGAAGCGCGAACTACGACAACGCCATTTTCGCTAGCTTTTGCAAGCGCAGCTTCGACGGTTGGGAAAGGATTTCCATTACCCATACCAGCTAGCACGATACCTTTGGCGCCGTTTGCAACAGCAGTTTCAACGAAATCAGCGACATCTTGTGCGTGAGCGAACAAAATATCAACGCGAGGAAGCTCTTTTACATCTTTGATGTTAAACACGCTATCGACTGTGTGTTTGCGAAGTGGATTCATATAGAAATTTACGATTCCGTAATTTACGGTGCCGATTTTGCCAGCGTTTGGTGAAGCAAATGTATCCACAGCAGTTGTGTTTGTTTTAGTTACTTCGCGTGCAGCGTGAATTTCATCGTTCATTACGACCATTACGCCTTTTTCGCGAGCGCTTGGGTTGATTGCGACATTTACGCCGTTAAAGATATTTAGCGGGCCATCTGCGCTTAATGAAGTGCCAGATCTCATCGCACCAACCATTACGATAGGTTTTTTAGTTTTTACAACCAAATTTAGAAAATACGCTGTCTCTTCCATAGTGTCAGTTCCGTGAGTGATGACTACGCCATCGACATCGTTTTTCGTAAGTAGCTCATTTACGCGGTTTGCTAGTTTTAGCCAAACTTCATCGTTCATCTCTTGTGAGCCGATTTGTGAAATTTGCTCACCTTTGACATTTGCAATGTCGTTGATTTGAGGAACAGCAGCTAGCAATTCATCGACAGTTTTTGTGCCTGATGTGTAATCACCGCTAACAGCGCTATCACCTCCACCAGCGATTGTGCCACCTGTGGCCAAAATGTAGATATTTGGTTTAGCCGCAACTAATGATGAAGCGATAAAAAGCGCAGCGAACGCAAATTTGCCTAAGATTTTCATCTTATCTCCTTAAAATTTGATAAATTTATGCAATTAATTGCAAAATTAAATTTGAATTATAGCACCAAATTTGTAAATCGTGGAATTTTATTGCTATAATGCGCGAAAAATTTTTCAGTTTAAGGATAAATATGGGACTAAAAAGTGATAAATGGATTAGAGAAATGTCGCAAAAGCACGCTATGATAGTGCCATTTGCCGAGGAGCAAGTGGGGCGTGGCGTGGTGAGCTATGGCGTATCAAGCTACGGATATGATATCAGAGTGGGAAATGAGTTTAAAATTTTCACAAATATCGGTGGCACGGTCGTCGATCCTAAGAATTTCGACGAAAAAAATGTCGTGGATTTCGTAGGCGATATCTGTATCGTCCCGCCAAATTCTTTCGCACTGGCTCGCACAATCGAGTATTTTAATATGCCCTCTGATGTGCTTGCAATCTGTCTAGGCAAAAGCACTTACGCAAGGTGCGGAATCATCGTAAATGTAACGCCTTTTGAGCCGGGATTTAAGGGGCATATCACAATCGAAATCTCAAACACAACCCCGCTTCCAGCCAAAATTTACGCAAACGAGGGAATCGCGCAGGTGCTGTTTTTACAAGGCGATGAGCCGTGCGAAGTAACATACGCCGACAAAAAGGGCAAATACCAAGCCCAAGAGGGCATTACGCTACCAAGAATTTTAAAATAAGAGAGAAATATGAAAAATTTAGTCATAGTTGAATCACCAGCCAAAGCCAAAACGATAAAAAAATTTTTAGGCGAAGATTACGAAGTAATCGCTAGCAAAGGTCATATCCGCGACCTTCCGCAGAAAAAATTTGGCATTAAAATCGACGGCAACAAATTTAGCCCCGAATACGAAACCAGCGCGGACCACGAAGCAATCGTGTCGCAGATAAAAAATTTAGCCAAAAAAGCAGGTCAAATTTACCTAGCAACCGACGAGGATAGAGAGGGAGAGGCGATAGCATACCATATCGCAGAATCAATCGGCAAAGCCCCAACCAGCCTGCCTCGCATTGTATTTCACGAAATCACAAAAAGCGCGATTGATAACGCCATAAACTCACCACGCACGCTCGATATGAATAGCGTAAATGCCCAACAAGCGCGTCGCTTGCTAGATCGCATAGTAGGATACAAGCTAAGTCCGCTACTAAACACCAAAATCCAAAGAGGGCTAAGCGCGGGGCGCGTCCAAAGCGCGGCTTTAAAAATCATTGTCGATAAAGAGCGCGAAATAAGGGCGTTTGTGCCGGTAGAATACCACAGCATAGACGCTGTTTTTAAGAAAAAGTTAGAAGCCGAATTTGTCAAATTTAACGGCGAAAAAATGGAAAAACTATCCATAAAAACAAAAGCCCAGGCCGATAAAATTCTAAAAATTTTAAAAAGCGAAGAATTTAGCGTTAGCGCGATTGAGAGTAAATCTCGCAAAACAGCCCCAAGCGCGCCGTTTATGACAAGCACGCTTCAACAAGCAGCCTCAACTAGCCTTGGCTTTAATCCGCGCAAGACTATGAGCCTAGCCCAGAGCCTGTATGAGGGCGTGAATACGAATTTTGGCGGTGCGATTACATATATGAGAACAGATAGTCTAAATTTAGCCAAAGAGGCCGTCGCTGCCGCACGCGATATGATCGAAAAAACCTATGGTGCGCAGTATCTGCCAAAATCGCCAAACATTTACACCACCAAATCCAAAGGCGCACAAGAAGCCCACGAGGCGATTCGCCCTACAAACATAGCCTTTACGCCACAAATGGCAAAGGCCACGCTCCCACGCGACGAAGCTAGGCTTTATACACTGATTTATAATCGTTTCATCGCATGCCAAATGAGTGCTTCTACCTCAGATATCCAAACAATCACGATTTGCGGAGAGAGAGCTGAATTTCGCATAAGCGGGCGCAAGGTTACATTTGACGGATTTTACAAGGTTTATGGCGATTTGGATAAGGATAAAATTTTGCCTGAGCTTAAAAAAGGCGATAAAATGGAGCTTGAAAGCCTAGGAAGCGAACAACATTTCACAGAAGCGCCAGCTAGGTATTCAGAAGCTAGTTTGATTAAAAAGCTAGAAAGCCTAGGCATTGGCAGACCAAGCACTTATGCGCCAACTATCACGCTTCTAACATCGAAAAAATATGTCGAAATCGACAAAAAACAGCTAATCCCAGCCGAGGTCGCCTTTAAAATCACCGAGGTTTTGGAGGGGCATTTTAAAAATATCGTTGATAGCAACTTCACCGCCAAAATGGAAGAAAAACTCGACGAAATCGCCGAAAATAAGGCTGATTGGCAAGAAATTTTGGCGAATTTTTACTACCCATTTATGGACGAAATCGCCAAAGGCAAGAGCGAAATCGCTAGCCAAAAAATCTCCGAACCAATCGGCGAGAAATGCCCACAATGTGGCAAAGAGTTAGTCAAGCGCGCTGGGCGTTTTGGCGAGTTTATCGCGTGCGAGGGGTATCCGAAATGCAAATACTCTCGCAATCTAGGCGAGAGCGCAGATGAGGCAAGCAAATCTGAGCCTGAAAAAATCGGCGAGAAATGCCCACAATGTGGCAAAGAGTTAGTCAAGCGCGCTGGGCGTTTTGGCGAGTTTATCGCGTGCGAGGGCTATCCGAAATGCAAATACTCTCGCCAAATCGAAGGCGCTGCCAAAGCCCCAGCCAAAAAGGCCACCAGCACCGGCGTAATCTGCCCAAAATGCGCCAAAGGCGATGTGGTCGAGAGATTTTCGCGCAGGGGGAAATTTTATGGTTGCTCGAACTATCCAAAGTGCGATTTTGTGAGCAACTACGCCGTGCTTTCGCGCAAATGCCCTGAGTGCAAAAACACCTACATGGTGCGAAAAGAGCTGAAAAAAGGCAATTTCGCCGAGTGTCCGAAATGTAAATTTAAAGAGGAAATCGAATAAACAAATTTAGCCATTGCCAAATTTGGCGTGGCTAAATTTCGAAATTTAACCAAAATGAGCGAAATTTTAATTTTAATCACACTAGGATTTTTTATATTTACCTCGCCGTATCTAGCCAAAGTGCTAAAAATCCCAGTCTCGCCCACAGAGATAATCCTAGGCATAATCGCTGGAAATTTGGGCCTGCTTTATGCCAATCCTACCTTTGATTTCGCCTCTAAAATCGGGTTTTATTACCTTATGTTTTTGGCTGGTGCGGAGGTGGATTTTCGCTTTTTGTTTAAAATTTCACGCCAAATTTTAAAAAAATCGCTTCTGTTTTTGACCCTGCTTTATATCTTGGGCGCGATTTTGGTAGCGATTTTTGATTTGCCAAATTTAATCATCATCGCCGTGCCACTTATGAGCGTGGGACTGCTCTCGACGCTGTATAAGGACTACGGCAAGGACGAAGAGTGGCTCAATCTAGCCATGCTAGTAGGCGTGCTTGGCGAGATAGTGAGCATCGTAGCCCTTAGCGTGGTGGGGATTTACCTAAAAGATGGCTTTGGAGCAAGCATGCTGCTTAAAATCGGCTCGCTTGTGGGATTTATCGGCGCAATCGCGCTAGTGTTTAAGTCCCTAGAAATGGTGTTTTGGTGGTATCCAAGCCTAAAAACCATAATCATGCCACATTATGACAAAAACGAAAAAGACATACGATTTGCTATGGCGATTTTTTGCCTAATTTGCGCGAGCGCGTCGTGGCTAGATATCGAAATCTTTATCGCGGCCTTCATCGCGGGGGCGTTTTTGCCGACATTTTTCTCGCACAAAGAGGGTCTCGTGCCAAAGCTATCGTCATTTGGCTTTGGTTTTATCGTGCCGATATTTTTCATACACACAGGCGCGGCGGTCGAGCTGGACGCACTGCTAATGCCCGGGGTTTTGAAATTTTGCCTGCTGCTAGCTGGGATAATGATTTTTACGAGAATTTTGTGCGCTGGGGTGTTTTGGGAGATACTGCACGCGCGAGCAGGCGCGCTTTTTGCGCTTAGCCTCTCAATGCCACTGACACTTTTGATCGCGACTGCGACGCTGTTTTTCGAGGCAAATTTCATAAGCAAAGAGATTTATTACGCAATGATTGTCGCCTCGCTGATAGAAGCTCTCGTGGCGATGATACTGATAAATTTTATTTTTAATTATAAAAAAGAAGTTAATTGAAAAATTGCGCAGTATCGTTGAGGCCAAAATTTTAAAAATGCAATTTAACAAACTATTATCAGATAAGTTCGACTAAAATTTTCCAGAAAGAGACTTATATCTCCTTTTTATTAAAATTGTTAAAGTTATTTGTAAAATCAAAAGAGCCAAAGCTCCACCGCCCCATTTTTTATAAGTGTTTCTGTAATAATCGGAAGTTATATAATCGTAATACTCCATACGACCATCGTATTTATACTTAAAAAAATATTTATCATTATCTGCATATTGAATTTGTTCTATTAATCTCATATCTGGTTCTTGTGTAGGAAACCAAATTTTTATATTTTTCCCAACTAATCGTAAATAATCATCGTATGTGTGGTATATACCATTGCCATAAAATACAATATGAGTTGTATTATTTGTATCTAAAAATTCAATTCTTCTATGGTCTTCTTTTCCGACTACTTTATTATTGACTTTTATGATTTGCCCCGTTAGCATTTGCATTTCTTCTAATTTGTGTGGTGGTTTTTTCATATAAGAAGCACTTAAAAATCCAAGCCCGTGAAATGCAAAGAAAAAAAGCACAAAAGCAAGTATAATATTCATACTACTAAAACTTTGAAGTTCAGTTTTACTATATTCTTTACTAAGAATTTTATCTATAAATTTCACAAATTTATTTTCTGATTTAGAAAAGATAAATTTATATAAAAAATCTATCGGTTTGTCAAAAATAAGTTTGTCAATAATTCTTAAAATCATACTTCCCTTTCAAATAATATTTTTGTAAATTAAAACTATGTCAGCACAGCAAGGCGGGCATCCTTGCCCACCGAATTTATTTAAATTCACAAATTTAAACTTACTTTTGAATTTTAAAATTTAGGCAACGAGTAAATTTAAATTTATAAATTCGCTTACGGCTCCTAGATAAATTTCATTTTTCATTACAAAATATAAACTTATCACCATTTTTTTAGTTTTTTATACTCATCGCAGGCGGGTGCATAGCCAAGGTCGCAAGATTTGCCAAAATAATATTTGGCTCTGGTTTTATTGCGATCTGCATAGACCCCAGCGATAAAGCACGCGATTTCATGCCACAAATCGCAGGCTTTTTGGGCAAATTCTTTGGCTTTTGCCTCATCGCGCTCCACGCCTTTGCCATAATAATACGCCTCGCTTAGCCTCGCGCAAGCCAAAGCTTTGCCGTGCTCGTTGCACCAAATTTCATTGAGGCCCAAATTTCCAAAATGATAAGAGACATTTTTATCACCGACCCTATCCACCCACGATCGTATCGCCTCATGGCATTTGTTTAAATTTTCGCCACCAAGATTATCTTTTAGGCAAATCATAGAAAACGCCATATTTACCAGCTCGCAAACCTGCGCGCCACTAGCATTGCAATCTGAGTTTTGGGCGCTCAGATTTTCGGCATATGGAGCGTTTTTGGCATTTACAAACACGGCAAAAATCATAAAAAAACATAAAAACAATCTTTTCATTTTTTGCTTTCAATTCTAAAATTTGATTTTCATCAAAACTAGCATTATACCACAATGACGAGCTAGAAACTTGACAACAAGCGCCAAAAAACTCGAAGCAATCCAGCAAAATTTAAGGCAAAATTCCGCTTAAATTTTAAAATTCTGCAAAATACTGCCCTATAATTGATTTAAAATTTGATTGACATAAAATTTTAATTGATTTAAAAAAGCATAAAGAATAAAACAAAGTCCGCAACGACCTACTTTCCCGACATCCGAGTAACGGAGAGTATCATCAGCCATGATGAGCTTAGCTTCTTGGTTCGGTATGGAGCAAGGCGTTTCCTCATCTGTATAGTCACGGACAGTGTTAAAAAAGGAAACTTTGTAAGTTTGCTTTTTTAACACTGCAAAAAGTCATCAAGTTTAATAAATCTTTTACCATATTGTTAAAGGATTTCTAATACCTTTAACAAGGAAGTAATGCTTAAAAAGATAAGCAAACGAGCTATTAGTACCGGTCAGCTAAATGACTTTCATCACTTACACATCCGGCCT
>NZ_JAOVUB010000003.1:0-346172 GCF_027737825.1 Campylobacter sp. VBCF_06 NA8 | reverse complement strand
TGAATTTGAAATTGTGAATTTGAAATTGTGAATTTGAAATTGTGAATTTGAAATTGTGAATTTGAAATTGTGAATTTGAAATTGTGAATTTGAAATTGTGAATTTGAAATTGTGAATTTGAAATTGTGAATTTGAAATTGTACTAAATTTGCCCGCAGAATTTGCATTTAAAATTTGCTCATTGAATTTGAATTTGTGCGCAAATTTAGGTTGATTTGAGAGAAATTTTCGCTGTTTTCACACGCTGTTTTCACACACTGTTTTCACACGCTGTTTTCACACGCTGTTTTCACACGCTGTTTTCACACGCTGTTTTCACACGCTGTTTTCACACGCTGTTTTCACACGCTGTTTTCACACGCTGTTTTCACACGCTGTTTTCACACGCTGTTCATTTCCGCGCCAATTTTCAAAATTTGATTTAAATTTTAGCTATTTAACTTAAAATTTGAAATTTAGCGCAAATTTGCTTTCAATTTTATCTTAAATTTATAATCCTTTGGGTAAAATAATATTTCTTATTTTTTGTGGCCCATTCGTCTAGCGGTTAGGACACTGGCCTCTCACGCCGGTAACAGGAGTTCGAGTCTCCTATGGGTCACCAGTTCTTTTAAAAATAAATGAAAAAATCCAAAATTAAACTAAAATAAACCCCCTTAAAATCGAGCTTACAGCGCAAAATAAACTAAATTAAAGAAAATTAAAATAAAATAATATTAATAATTTTTTACTATCTTTTTAACTGACTGCGAAAAATAAAGATAGTGTTTTTTGAAATTTGGCGCGTATGGGTTGTGCTAGTGTTTGCGTAGCATGGCAAGCTGTCGGAAAAATTGACAGGTTGCGTGGCGGTGTGAGCGTTTAAAAGCTAAATAAGTGCAAGAGCGGTCAAGTAGCGCAGTTTGTGCGTGTGGGTTGCGTGACGCAAATTTGGCGAGCGTGTCGGCTCTGTTTGCGATAGTGGGTGAAGTGTTGCAAATTTTGCAATACTTCGCGCGGCCGTCGTGGTGTGTGGGCAAAATGCGAACGGTGCGAGTTGTTGCAAAATTTGCAATAACTGGCGCAGTGAGTGAGTGGCGCAGATATGGGCGCGATGAATTTTATCGCATAAATAGCGCAGGCGGTGCGAGTTGTTCGGAATTTCCGAACAGTTGCGCGCATGGGTGAAATTTCGCATAATATATTTTTGCGAAAAAGTCAATCGAAAAATTTTTCAAACGAGATTTTAAAAACGGCAAATTTCGAGCAAATTTAGAGATTTTAAAAAGGATATTTGAGGCAAAATGCCCTAAATATCGAATAAAAAAGCATTTGAAAAATTTTTCAAAAGCAAATTTAAAAGGGGGCAAAAATGAATTATTTAAGCGATAGCGCGGTCAAGGCTTTAAAGCCCAAAAAATCAAGGTATTATAAAAGCGTAGGCGGGAATTTGCTCGTGGCTGTGTATCCAAGCGGTAAAAAAGTCTTTTTCTATGAATACAAAGACAAAGCCACGCTCAAAACAAAACGCCAAAAAATAGGCGAATATGGCGTAATTAGCCTAAGCGAGGAAAGAGCTAAGACAAATGAGTTTAAAACCTATCTTGCCACAGGGACAAAAAAGGGCGAATTTAACGCTGTTTTTGCCGATTTTATGGCGCAAAAGATGAGCTCTATCACCCCAAAGTATAAAGCAAGGATTGATTTTTATTTTAGGCGGTATTTTTCGCCCAAATTTGGCAATTTAGAGATTAAAGAAATCACGCGCTTTATGGTTTTAGACGCAATCAAGCCATATATTTTAGGCGCAAATCACGAGAGTGTGAAAAAGTGCATAGGCGTGCTAAATGCGCTGTTTAAATACGCGCTGACCTTTGGCTATGTCGAGCATAATATCATCGCAGATATCGACGCAAAAGCCCTTATGCCAAAACGCCATGTAAAGCACAGAGCCACGCTTACAGATGAGGCGCAAGTGGCAAATTTGCTGAAAAATATCTGTGAATATAATGGAAATTTGGAGGTTAGGATTTGTGCGCTGATTGGAATTTTAACCGCGCTTAGAAGCGTAAATTTTAAAAACGCAAAATGGTGCGAAATAGATCTAACAAACAAATCGTGGAAAATCAAAGCCGAAAATATGAAAAATCGCAAGGCTTTCGCACTCACGCTCTCGCGCCAAAGTGCTGAGATTTTGCAAATTTGGCAAAGCATAGCGCCAAAAAGCGAGTTTGTATTTCCTAGCTTTCGCTCGCTAAATATGCCCTTATCTGAAAACACTCTGCGCGCAATGCTGCGTAATCTAGGTTATAGCAACGATGAGCTTACCCCGCACGGATTTAGGGCAATGTTCAGCACGATTTGCAACGAAAGGCGAGATTTGCACGGCATAAGCCCTGATATAATCGAATTTTGCCTAGCGCATAGCGAGACAGACAAGGTCAAAGACGCCTATAATCACGCCAAATTTGAAGCCAGCAAGGCTAAAATGTGGCAGTGGTGGGCGGATTATCTGCAAGGGTTGTATGATTATACGGAGTTTTTGAAAAAAGGGGTTTAATGCGGGCAAATCATCACCCGCAACTTCCCATCATTTCGTTTATGCGCGATCTATCATCGCCATTATCTAGCGCGTAAATTTGCAAATGCTCCATAAAGCGATAATTGAAGTGTTGCAAAAATTGCAACGCCCCAGCGATGAAATTTAGCTTCTTTTTCTTGGTGCTCGCATACTCTATAAAACCTTTCATAAATTTATCCTGCGCTATCATATCTAAATCCCTAAGTCCGTGCTCTTGCTCTTTGATGATTTGATTTTTGCGCGCGATTTGACTTTTATAGCCGTTAATCACATTTTGGAAATGCTTATTTTGCGAAATTTGCACCATTTCTAAATTTGCGATTTTATCCACTCGCTCACGCTCTCTTAGGCGTTCTAACTCTTTTTGCATTTCGTTAAAGGCGTTTATAAAAGCGACTTTAAACTTATACGCCTTAGTCCCTGTAAAGCCCATTACCAAAAGCATAAAGCCGTCTTTGGTGAGGTTGTAAAGTGGGCGAATTTCGCCTTTTTTGTCGATATATTCGCCTTTGATAAAATTTGAGCCTTTAAAATCGTCGTTTGGCAGTTTATCTACCATTTGAAGTATATTGTCGTGGCGTTTTTCAAAAACTTCGGCGATCTGCAAAGAGTTGGTAAAAATTTGGTTTTCTACCACTTCGAAATTTACGCAAACATTGTTTATAATCGCACTCATTTTTTATCCTTTTTAAAAACTATATACGCCAAAATAGCGATAATAACCAAATCCAAAGCCAAATTTACAATCTGTAAAATCTGCATATTTACTCCTTTACGCTATAATTCTAAGAGTAAAGCGATGTAAAACCTAGTTAAATCCTTAAAGTATGGGGCAACCTGCCCCCTTAGGATTTCGTTACTTTGCCTTTTTTAAAAGCAAAATAATCAAGTAGATTTTAGCGAGGACAATCACCAAATCTAAAACTAGATTTAAAGTATTCATCGCTTTACTCCTTTCTTTTATTTAAAGGTTATGTTTTATAACCTTTATGCACGAATTATAGCATAAATACTAACTAATGTCAAGAGTAAAGGTGTAAAAAACGAAATATTTTTAAATTTTTGGTTATATTTTTATATTTTTTAGTGATTTTAACCGCCTTAAAAGTTAGGCGGTTAAGAAATAAAATTTTTAAGTAGCGTTTTTAGTTGTTTTTGTTCGTTTAATTCAGCTTCGAGCTTATTAATCTTAATAAGCATTAAACAAGCTTTTTCTGCTTGTTCGCCAACTTCACTAATTGCGAGCTGTTTAACTCGTCCTTCGCTTAATCCTATCGCCTCGCCAAGCTGTTTATAAGTCAAATTTAGCTCTTTGCAAGTTTGCTTTATTAAGTTTTCTTTTTCCATTTTTTCTCCTGCTCTTGAAACCCTAAATTCTACTATTTTTCAAATAAAAAGGCGGTTAAGAAATCGCCCGCTCTACGCTTTTAATGATTTTCCCTAAATAGCACGGGATAGCCGGGATTAGGCTATTTCCGTATTGTTTAACTCGTTCCACTGCTTCGGATATCCCATTATCGCCTCGTATATCTCGGATATCACACGGGGTGATACTTCCTTTTTTTCGTAGGTTAGATACTCGCTCACATACGCCATTAAGCAAGGCACATTTCTGCCCTTTAAATTGGTTTTTAATTGCGAATTTTGAGAAATCCGCTTTATCCCAAATAGCCCGTCTTTGGCTAGTGGAGTAGGCAATAACGAACGCTCTTTTTCTTTGGTGCGGATATCCGAAATCACTGGCTCTAAATAAAAAAGCTCGGTATCCGTATCCATACGCCCTAAGCTCTTGCGCGAAAACTGAGAATAATCGCTTGTTAGTAATAAGCTGCTCGGAGTTTTCAAACAAGATATATTTTGCTTTTGTTTCATCTGCAATCCTTAAAATCTCTTTGAATAAAATACTTCTCTCGCCCTCAAAGCCCGCTCTTTTACCTGCTACGCTTAAATCTTGGCAAGGAAATCCACCAGTAATGATATCTATGCTATCAATTCCTTTTTCGTTTAATGCCCTTTTATCTAGCGCAGTAACATCTGAAAAAATCGGAATTCCTTTAAAGTTTTTAGCTAAAACTTTTTTGGCGTGTGCGTCTATCTCGCAAAATGCTGCTGTCTTAAAATAATCATCGCTTTTGCTCTTTTGCTCGTGTGGGTAAAGGCTGAAATCATAATCATCATAATTCGCAGCCATTAACCCAAGACTAAAACCACCGATACCACTAAACAAATCTAAAACAAACATAGCTAAGCCGTCTTATCTGCTGGGCGGAGTTTGCCAGCTTTATAATCCTTAATATCGCGCAAAGAGTAATAAGCCAAACGCGCTGAAATTTTCGTCCTGCGAATAAGTGGCGCACCGTCATCGCGCGCAAGTCTCATAATGCGAATAAATGTCGGATTTGATACTTTAAGCTCATTTATGGCTTGTTTTTTGGTGATGAATTCATCGTTTTCCATTTTTGCCTCCTTGATCTAGCTTGCTATAAAACCACTCTTTGGCGGTGTAATAGCCAAAAATAGCCCCCAGCGCAAATGTGCCAAAGGCTAAAATCATAAGCGCGACAAATTCGCTAGTGTTGTAATACCCGCTCATTTTCGCCCCCTTAAAATGGTATAGTGCCGTCATCATTAGGCGTGATATAGCCTAGATTGTCGGCTTTCGGTGCTGGTGCGTGCGCGCTAGGCTGCGCGCTTTGCGCCAAATTTGGCTGTGCGCTTTGCGCCAAATTTGGCTGTGCGCTTTGCGGTGCGTTGCCTGCGACTTGTTTTACGGCGTTATGATATGCGTCTTGATTTGCGTTAGGGCGTGGCTGTGGATTTTGCGCAAAATTTGGCGCATAATTATTCGCATTATTTTGCATAACGCCCTGCGCGCCTAGCATTTCCATATTTTCCACGACCACGCTGTGTTTATACTGCATAATGCCACTTTGGTTTTGCCACTGATCTAACTTTAATCTACCCTCGATTAGTAGCTTTGAGCCTTTGCGCAGATACTGCTTGGCAATTTCAGCCGTTTTACCCCAAAAGCTAATATCCACAAAGCAAACTTCCTCCGCTTTTTGCCCGTTTGAGCCTGTAAATTTGCGAGTGACAGCGATAGCACAGCTCCCAAGAGCCGTGCCACTTTGTAGATATCTAAGCTCGATATCGCGGGTTAGATTTCCTACCAAAATCACCTTATTAAACATTTTGCGCCCCTTTTATCTCATAAATGCGATAATATGTGAAATCATAAGGCGTTTTTTCATCATCTACACGAGCCACTACGATAAAATACTCTGAGTTTTCTGCGTCGCTGTATCCTCTATAACCACTACTGACTTGTATCTCAAAGTCGATGATTTCGCCACTTACTATACACTCTTCGCAGTCATCTATTTGGAGCGTAATTGCCTTGTTTCTAGCTTCGCGCAAATTATACGCTTCTATCTCTGCGTCTTTGCGCCATTTGCCTAATGCGTTTAATAATTCTAGCTGATACTTATTCATTTTCGCCCCCTTGTGCTTCGCTAGTTTTATTGATTGTTACTTTATACTTTGGCTGGCGTGCTGGCTCACTCGCTTCGCTCTCTACTACTTGCGCTTCTATCGCTTCGTTTTTTGCTTCATTTTTTGCTTCGCTAGCGATTGCGTTTAGATCTAGCGGCTGGGCTATACTATCTGCTGCGCTAGGGGCTGAATTTAGTGCCAAATTTGGCGCACTTACTCTACTTGATACGACTTCGACACTATCTGCGACCTCTTCCGAGCTTGGCATACCAAATTTGACTTCTGGGAAGAATTCGTTTATAAAAAAGCTTTGGGCGCGGTATCTAAGCATAAGTTCTGGCATTGTCGCCCATTTGCTCCCAGCTTTGCCGAGCCAGCCCTCACGCTTGGCGATTTCTAGGCTGATAGTCGCGCCTACTAGCTTTTCGCCTGTGCTTGCGTCTATGGCTTCGCAGTGCGCTTCGGTTTTGGCTTCGTTTAGGATAGTAAGCAGTCTACCTTTGATTTTGCCACTTTGATTTAGGCGAGCTACAAGAAATTTGGTCTCAAAGCTTGGTTTATTGTGGATAATAAACACGCTTTGGGCTACTTCAAAAGGGCTGATTTGCATGCGATTAGCTAGCTCATATACGATGATAGCATTTGCCACCATGTCGCCTGCTCTAAGCGCGCTTGGGAAAAATACGCTAGACGCCAAAGCTTTTGCCCTGCGTTGCTCTAACTCAAATCTTTTAAATTCTGTCTCTATAACTGCTACTTCGTTACTCATTATTTATCCTTTATTCGTGTGATGATGAAATTTCCATTAGCGTTGATACGCACCTTAAATCCTAGTTTTGCCATGTTGTAAGTAAATGCTACAATTTCGCTAAGTGGTCGCATGTGCTAGCCCCTTTTGATAAGCTCATAAGTCGGTAAATCGGTGATTTCTTGGACTATGATTTCATCGCCGTTTTCGTTAATCTCGCGCTCGTAGTTTGGATAGCTATCATTTGCTACGCACTCGCTCCACTGGGCGAGTAGTCTCGTGTAATACTGCCTGCCACTCTCAAAAATAGGGCTATTGCGCTTAATCTCATAAAATGCCACGCCGTAAGGCTCTTTGGTCTCTACTGCGATGAATAAAAAGCTATTAACCGCTTTGCCTAAGCTTTCTAAAATGTCGGTATAAAACGCCACTTGCATGTCATACGCATAGTTTGCGATTGATTTAGTAAAGTCGTATTTTTTGACGCTTTGGGCGGTTTTTAAATCCACTAAAAGCCCTAATTTTTCGTTGTAAAAGTCAGGTCTGCATTTGACCTTGACACCATTTATCTCGCTAAAATAGCTTTGCTCTGCCATACCGTTATTTACGAAAATGTCAAAAGCCTTATGAGTGGTTACACTTTTTGCGATAGCCTTTGCTTTATCGAAAATTTCGTGAGTGATGATAGTCTTGCCTGCGCTTTTGGCTTCGAACTCTGCGAAAATCGCTTTACCCTCTTTGGTGCGTTTGTCGCACTCTGGCATAACGGCGTATTCGTGTGAGAAAGTCAAAGGCTCTAAAACTAGCTTATGAATTACAGAGCCAAGCAGTAGGCTAGGGGTTTGCTCAGAGGGCAATAAACCCTCTTTTTTGAGTTTTAGCGCATAAGGCGTTTTGCTAGCAAGTAGGCTTAAATCACTTTTAGAGATTTCAGCTCTTGCGTGGTAGTCTGAATTTGTCATAGTGTGCTCCTTTATATAAAATAAATTGATATTTGAATATTAATAAAATAAATATAAAAATATGCTTAAATATTATTAATTTAGTTAATTTTTTATAAAAAATCGTAAAATTATCATAAAAATTGCGTAAGATTTTTTTGGTATAATCACAACAAAAAAGGAGTGCAAATGCAAATCTCAGTCCAAATCGAAAATGGCAACCAAAACATATTTAACGCCTTAAAGGCGATTTTAAAAGCGCAACCAAACCTAAATTTCCATATAGAAAAAAACACAGGTAAAGGAAGCTATCGCCTAAGCAAAGCAGATGAAGCGGATTTCAAAGAGACTTTGCGACTGCTAGAAAAGGGCGAATTGGAGTTTGTAAGCGCAGATGAGATGAGAGCTCGCACGGATAAAGGAGTAGCGAAAATCAAGGCAAAATATGCGTAAAATCACATATAATAGCCGATTTGAAAGCGAAATTTTAGGTATTGTAGAATTTATCGCCAGACGCGACGGATTTGCAAGAGCTGAGAAATTGTATAATGAAATCTACGCTAAAATCGCAAAAATCCCATATATGCCCTTTGCTTACCGATTAGACCCTATGGCAAATGACAAAAACACAAGGGATTTGATTTATAAAGGCTTTGTCGTGCCGTTTTATATAAGCAGTGATAAAATCGAAATTTTGGGGATTTATAAGGCAAATTTGTGGAGTGGCGGACAAAACTATGATATGCCCTGATCGGTGAAAATTAGCCCCTTTGTGAAGTGGATTTTGCCACAGACCTTGCCTAGTATCTCAAAATCATCATCCGCCCCTAGCTCCATATCACCATAACTTTTGTTAATCGAGATTAGCTTAATGCCACCGCGAGGCAAAAAATCTACCTTTTTGATATATATCGCTTCGCCTGTGCGGACTATGTAAATACCTGCGATTTTGACGAAGTTATAGCGGAAATTTACCATATCCACGACCGCAATATCACCCTCGTAAAACTCAGGCTCCATGCTATCGCCGATGATTTCTATCGCGCGCAGATTTGCCGGGTTTAGCGCACCGATAATCTCACGGCTAACGCTGATATTTTTATCATTGCCAAGCAGCGTGATATCAAATACACCCTCACTGCCAGCACCTGCGAAAATGTTTAGTTTAGGAATTAAGATATTGTCGCTAGATAATGAAATTTTTTGCGGTTTTGCGCCTTTGTAATTATCTGAAAAATATTCTATATCCACGCCGTAAATTTCGGCAAGCGCGCACAAATCATCAAAACTAGGTTTTACAGATTTGCCTTTGATTTTTTCTTCGACTTCACTAGGACTTTTTTCCCACATTGAAATTTGGGGTTGTGTTTTTTCAATATTTAACAATTTTAGCTTTTCTGCCACCTGCTCTTGTGATAATCCTGCGTCTTTGCGCGCTTTTTTTAACTTTTGATGAATATCCAAAATTTCCATAACGAACTCCTTAATTGATATTTTAGCATAAAAATTATTAATTTTATTTATAAGTTTAAGTATTTTTTTATATTATTTTGATTAATATTTTTTATCGCTTTTTTATAAATAAAGGAAATAAATGGATTTGGAAATTTTAAGGCGCACAGATCTCAGTGATTTTGCCAAAATTATATTCTTTGAAATTTCAGCATTAACCAATAATGAAAATTTTTGTTTTGCTAAAACAGAGTATTTTTGTCGAACTTATAAAAAAAGTAGAAGGCATATCCAAAGAGTTTTAAAAGAACTAACAGATTTGAAAATTATTACCATTTTTTCAGTAGGCAATAACCGCAAAATTTATATAAATTTGCAGAATCAGGCAGACAAAAATGTCACTGACAAAAATGTCACACTGGGACAAAAATGTCACACAGAGGGTGACAAAAATGTCACACCCTATCCTATTATAAATTTAAAACTAAATAATAATAATTTATTTAGAGAAAATTTAAATTTTAAGCAAAGCGAAAATGAAAAAAATTTTGCAGAAAATGAAATTGCAGAATTTGGCAAAAAACAAAATTCGACTAATTCACAAATAAAATCCGATCAGCCAAATCCACAAACCCAAATTTCAAATGAGCCATATCAACCACTAGCAACTAGCGAAATAAATTTACCAGATTTTATCAATCCTGAGATTTGGGAAATGTGGGAGGAGTATAAACGCTCACGCAAAGAGCCGCTATCAGCTATGCAAAGAGATTTGCTTATCAACGACACATGCAAAAAACTTCATGAGAAAGGATACGACATAAATGAAGCCATAAAACACTCAATCGCAAGCGGATACAAAGCGATATATCCAGCACCGCTTACCAAGCCAGCCCCTAAGCTAAACGAAAACGGCGAGGAAGTAGGCGCGGCGGGTTTGCCATTATCAAAAATGAGCGATAACGGGCAAAAATCGCTTAAAAATCTGATTAACTGGGGCAAAAAATGGGATAAACCAGATGAAAATGGTGCGCCAAAAGAGGCGTCAGATGAGAATTCAAGCAAAGGAGAAGTGCTATGAGAGAGATTAAGTTTAGGGCGTGGCTACCGCATTTAAATGAAATGCGAGAAGTTGCGAGTATTGATTTTACTAACGATACACTAATGACAAAGGGCGATACTACGCTTTTTAATTTCAATGAGAGTTTTGCCGAGAGTTTTGATACAGCTATGCTAATGCAATACACAGGCTTAAAAGACCACAGCGGGTGCGAGATTTTTGAGGGAGATATTATAGAGTTTGAGGGTGTTTTGTTTTTTGTGTCGTATAGCGGAAACGAAGCGCGTTATAAGCTACGAACTATATATCGTAGCGAATTAAAAAACAAGGGCGTTTTGACTGGCTATATTGCTAGTGTTTGCAAAATCATCGGTAATATTCACCAAAATTCGGAGCTTTTGAAATGAAAAGTATGGCTCTTTTGGCGTGTTTGGTTACGGGTATGGCTGGAAATTTTGGCAAACAGAAGAAAAAGAAAAAGCGAAATTCGCAAAAAAGCAAAGGCAAAAGAAAGGTGCGAAAATGAGACAAGAAATAAAAAAAATGTTTTTGTGCGTTATTTTGATTTTTATTGGCATAATGGCGTTTGAAGCTATATTTGTTTTAGCGATATTGTTTTTTTATAGTTTTTTAGATTTTGCATTTACCGCTTTTATGATAGGCGAAAATGCAAAATGCCTTTTATTTATCTTATATGCCTCGTGCGGTATTGTGGCGTTTTTTGGTATAAACTTTTTATGCGTAATAAAATTGGCTGACAATTACGAAAAAATAAAAAATAAAATTTTGGAGTGGATTAAATGAACTACAACGATTTTATAAAAAGCTTCTATCCGCTGGGTGAATACTACGGCGTAGAGATTAGCGAGAGCTTGGCGGATTTGTATTTTAGCGCGCTTAGAAAATACAGCATAGATGAGTTTAAAAAGGCTCTTGGCGTTATCCTAGCCACTCACAAATACGCAAAACTGCCAAAAATCGCTGATTTTATCGAGGCAATAGAGGGCAAGGCTGATGATAAGGCAATCATCGCTTGGGAGGTTGCTGTAAATGCGAGTATGGAGGCTAGCATTTATGATAGCTATCGTTTCACAGATGAGGTAATCAACCGCGCGATTAATTCACTCGACGGCGGATTTGAAGCACTAATCCACGCGACAGCCGATACTTTGCCGTTTTTAAGGGCGCAATTTATCAAAGCTTATAGCGCTTTTGCGGGCAAAAATCTAACCCCTAGCTATATCGTCGGACGCAGTGAGAAAATAGGTCAAAATCCAAAAATCGAAATTAAACTACTTCACGGCGATTTAAACAGCGGTAAGATACTTAGGGTAGGTCAGACTACCCCTAAGGCATTTAAAAGCAACAGAGCGCAAACAAATGCGCTAGAAATACGAATTCAAAAATTAATCAAAGGATAAAAATGGAAATCATCACAAAAGAGGGCAAGAGATTTTACAGAGTTAGGAAATTTGTAGAAATGTTTGGCGACCAATTCGAGGGGGTGAGTAGAGAAAGTATCGAGGTTTGCAAGTCGCTAATCAAAAACAAAATTAAAAAAAGGCAACCCCTAAGCGCAAAAGATGAAGCATTAAAAGAGTGCTTTTTAAAAGACGGCAAGGATTTATATGTCAGAGAGGATTATTGCCAGATCAAATACATACCACGATTTAAAAAGGAGTTAGAAGAGGCGTATTTTGAGATAAGCGAGTTACTTAGTATCCGCTCAGACCACGAAATCGCGCGCCTTATCGCACCATTTGCGATAAGTGCAAAATTTAGAACGACCTATGATAGCGTTTATCGAAAAATCATAATTATTTATAACTATTTGCGAGATTTTAAACTCTCAAACGGCGAAACAAACGAGGCGATGTATTTGGCTCTTATGGAGTGCATTAAAGTAGCAAAAGAAAAAAACATAAAAGACCCAAGAATTCTAAGCGCAGCTGTAAATGGATACTATATAATCGAGAGCAAAATCGTCCTTCATAAAAAGGAAATTTGGGGCGATGAGTATCATATCCAAGCCTATAATCCGCGCCTAAGCAAAGCTAAAAAGGAGGCATTATGAGCCATAATCTAGCACAATTTATGGGAAGCAGGGGCGAGTATTTTGTGTTTAACGAGAAACAAAACGATATAGAAATCTTTGTGCCTATGACAATCAGTGGCAAAAAATACTCTACAAATGCGATTTATAGTGGAAATATGAGCTGGCAAAGGCGCATGCAAGTCAAGCGCGAACTACTGCGGGTAACTAAATTTTTTACCCATATCCCAAAAATTTCTCGCAAGGTAAGCGTGCGGGTAGAAATGACCTTTATAAACTCCACGATTAGGGATTTAGACAATCATAGCTTTTTATTTAAAATGCTCCAAGACTGCCTAACTCATCACGGGGTTATCGAGGACGATAGTGAGAAATTTATCAGTAATATCTCAATGCGTAAAGAGACAAATTTAACGCCTGCAAATAGTGGCGTAAAAATACTTTTAAAGGTGGATTTATAAAATGCCAAGACCTCCAAAAGTCGATTATGCTCCGATTGTCGCAGAGTATCAAGCGGGGCTTTGCTCTATAAGCGAATTAGCTAAAAAGTATAAATGCAACCGCACCGCGCTGTATGATTATATCCGCAAAAACAATATTAAAATAAACGACAATATAAAAAACGGCGTAAGTATTGTAGAGCAGGGATTAGAGTTATTACAAAGCGAAAAAACCAAAACTATTAACGACAAAATAAACGACAAAACGACAATTATGACTAAAAACGCCCTAATGAAAGGTTTCGAGCATATTGCATTAAGGCACGGCGTGTTTGGTGAGTTTTGTGTGAGCTTAGTGCAAAAGGGTTTGCAAAAAGGCGATGAAATCCTAAGCGAAGTAGAAAACGCAAGGGATTTTAAAAGTGCGATGAGTGGTATCAAAGACGGCTTGGATATTTTAGGCGTATTTCCTAAAACCCCAGCGATAAATTTAATGCAGACTATAAACGGCGACAAAGACAAATTAATCGAAGTCGAATTTATAGACGCGGAAGTAGTGAGCGATGAGAACTAAGCTGCCAAAATGGTGCAAAGAGTTTTTTAAACCATATCGCTACAAGGTGGCTTATGGCGGGCGCGGTAGTGGCAAAAGCTACAATATCGCCACAATGCTAATCCTAATGAGCCTTAAAACACGCCTTAGAGTGCTATGCACGAGAGAGTATCAAAACTCCATAAAAGACAGCGTCCATAAGCTTTTAAGCGATAGGATAAATGAGCTAGGCGTATCGTCGCACTTTAAAATAACCGAAAAAGGCATAAGCGCAAACAATGGCAGTGAGTTTATTTTCAAAGGACTTCATCATAGCATAGATGAGATAAAATCCACAGAGGGTATAGATCTATGCTGGGTCGAGGAAGCCCAAAGCGTAAGTGCTAAAAGCTGGGAGGTGCTAATCCCTACAATCCGCAAAAATAAAAGCGAAATTTGGATTAGTTTTAACCCAAATTTGCAAACCGACGCAACATATCAAAGGTTTATTATAAATACGCCAAATAATGCGATTATAAAGCAGGTGAATTGGCGCGATAATCCGTTTTTTAACGAAACGCTAAACGCTGAACGCCTAGCCTTAAAGGCTGTGGATATGGATATGTATCTGCATGTCTGGGAAGGACAGCCACGCATTTCAAGCAAGGCGCAGGTAATGCACGGCAAATGGGAAATCAAAGAGCTAAATCCTAGCCCAAATTTGGTGCCATATTTCGGCGCAGACTGGGGCTTCATAGATCCCACAGCACTCATTAAATGCTATATTATCGACAATCGCTTTTTATATATCGATAGCGAATTTTACGGCATAGGATATGATATAAGCGAACTGCCAAAAGCATTTTTAAGCGTAAAAGATAGCAAGAATTATAATATCATCGCAGATAGTGCGCGACCTGAGATTATAAATTTTATGCGTAAAGCTGGGTTTAATATCCACCCAAGCGTCAAAGGCAAAGGCTCGGTTAAAGACGGTATAGCACTAATTAGAAGTTTTGAGCGAATTTACATAAATCCAAAATGTGAAAATACCATTAGAGAATTTAGCCTTTATAGCTACAAAGTGGATAGATTAAGCGGCGAAATCACGCCTGAGCTAATCGACAAAGACAATCACACCATAGACGCGCTTAGATACGCCTTAGAACGCTTTATAAAGCCAAATTTAAATATTCACACCTTAAAGGCTAGCTTATGAGCGAGAATAGCCCGTTTGATTTGATAGTTGAGAGCATAGGATTAGAAAGCGCACTAAAACTAGCAAAGGATTTGGGCGGTTATACTTTTTACATACCCAAACTAAACACGCTAAATATCACGCTTGAAATCTTAGAGCTTAAAAAGCGCGGTTACAATAAAGAGCAAATTTTAACTGCGATAAAAGCCAAATTTGAACTCTCACACAAAAGAGCTATTAAAATTTTATCCAAAAGTCAAATTTTCTAAGAAAAAACGACCATTTTAAAGCTATATTTGGAAAATAACTTATTTTAAGGAGTTTTAAAATGGCTGAAACTAGATTAGCTGATGTGTTAGTCCCTGAGGTTTGGAACGATTATATCAATCCTTTAATCATCGAAAAATCTGCGCTTATTTCAAGCGGTATCATGCAAAACAGCGACGGGCTTACTAAATTTGCAAACAACGCAGGCGATACATTTGTAATGCCTAGATTTAAACCAATTAGCGGTGGCGCACAAGGTGGCGGTTTGGGTTATGACGGCGACCCGTTAGAGATTAGAAAAATCGCAAGTGGTGCAGAAAAAGTCACTAAGATTTTTAGAGCAAACGCATGGGGCGCTACTGATTTTGCAAGTATGCTAAGTGGAAGCGACCCGCTAAAAGCAATCGCAGATCAAGTGGCGATTTATTGGAAAAACGAAATTCAAGCAAGCTTTATCAAATCCCTTGACGGCATTTTTGGCGCATTGCCAAATCACGCTTACACAGCAAGTGGTGAGTTAGATTTTGGCGCAGTGCTTGACGGCATTTATAGCGTGCTAGGCGATGAAGCAAACAGTGTGAGCGTGATTATCGCTAACTCAAAACTAGCATGGAAAATCGCTCAATCTAGCGTAGCTACATTTAACGGCACACCAAACGGCGAAAATACACCAAAACTAGGATATTTTGAAATCTTTGGTAAAAAACTTATCATTGATGATAATGTCCCTGCAAACACAGCTTACGCTTTTGCAGAAAATAGCTTTGCATTTGCAAACTGCGCGACAAAACAACCAACAGAGACAGACAGAGACGCTCTAAGCGGTCTTGAAATCCTAGTATCACGCCAAGGCTGGATTACTCACCCATTTGGGCTAAGCTACAAAGGCGCATTTAACCCAGATGATACAGCTCTAAGCGATAGCGCAAACTGGGAGAAAATCGAGGAACAAGACAAACTAATCAAAATGGTTAAAATCCAAGGGGCTTAATATGGGTATGCTTACTTTTTTAAATTTGCGAAAAAGCGCAAAGGAAAAGCCTAAAAGCGAAGTTAAAAAAGAAGTTGAAGTTATGGCGGATGAGAAAAAATCCGCCCTAAAATCTAGCAAAAAAAAGGTAAAAGACAATGGCTAAGGTATTAAGTAGAGTTGGGCTTAGAGTTGGATTAGAGGACGAGGCAGGCACATATAAAACCCCGCGCGAAGTCGTCAAGCTAAACGAAGTTATCACGCCAAGCGTGGAGTTTGATAGTGTGGATATTCCAAATTTCGGATATTTTGGCGGTATGAAAGAGGTAGTAAATATCCCGTGCTGGGGTAGAATTTCGGCTGATATCAAAACCTGCTTTTACGATAATTTGGAGTTTTATCATACGCTGCTTACGATTTGTAATCTTAAAAACGAGACAAATGCCGAGGGCAACACCGAATTTACCCCTTACACGCACTCAGAAGCGACAGCTAGCCTTGATTTGGTTTTGCCAGATCGCCTTTTTAAATTCAAAGGCTCAAAGGCAAATTTCAAAATGAGTGGCAAGGTCGCAGATAAAATCGACCTTGAATTTGGCGTGCAAGGAAGCTATGCGGGGCGCGATATCACAGAGACCGAAATAGGCAATGTAGATGGCGGTGAAGTGCTGGTGATTGATTGTATCGGTGCTATGAGTATCGACGGAACGCAAATCAATCTAAGTGAGTTTGAGTTTGACATGGGCTGCGAAATCGCACAGGAAAAATTTACCAATGTAAATGAGTTTCACATTTCAGACTATGCGCCAAAGCTTACGGTTAAATGCAGGCTTGAAAAGGGGCAAGATGACGGCTTTGACGCCTTTAAAAACGCCTCTACTATCGCGTTTGAAGCGATTTTTAGAAATAAAGCTGGGCAAGATGTGTGGAAGCTAGAAATCCCAAAAGCGCAACTATCAGAAAGTCCTAAATTTGAGGATAGCGAGGGAATTTTTGTCATCGAGCGCACATTTTTAGCAATCGCAGACCAAGGCGATGATAACTTCAAACTAACTTACATAGCAAAGGCAAACCGTGATTAAGACAGAATATAAAATAAGCTTAGAGATTGATAGCGATATGTTTTCGCTCGTAGTAAAAGAGCCAAATTTAACCGAACGCAAAGATTTAGAGCTAAAAGCCGAAAATCAAAAAGCAAAAATAAGGGAGCTAGAAAACAAAGCGAAAGAGCAAAGTGATATAAATTTGCGCCTAAATGAGCTAAACGAAACAATCCAAATCAACAAAGAGCTTATTAAAAACTGCGATATCAAAGACAAAATTTCGCTTTTGTTTGAAAATAAAAAGTTAGTCAAAGAAAAAACCGAGCTTTGCAAAAAATTGGGCGAATTTAGCGCAGATGAAATCGCAAAAAGCCTAAATGATGATTTAGAAAGCCTTTTTGCGTATAAAATCGATTTGTTAGTTTTAGGCGACGACAAAGAGCGATTTAAAAATACGCTAAAAGATAAAGGCTTATCGTCTCGCATAGTTTGGGAAGCGATAAACGAAGCGATTAAAGAGGCGCAAGCAAAAAAGTAGCTAAGCTTTGCGATTTTGCGGTTATGGTTTTTAAAAATGGCGAAGTGCCGCCACAACCGCAAAACACCGCAGAGCGTGAGTTTTACGAAAATAGGGGTTTAGTATTTTTAGATGATGATTTTGAGTTTGCGTGTATAAATGCGTTTTTTAAAAGCATAGAGCATGGCGAATTTGGATTAAAGCTAAATGTGGATTTGGTTAAAGAATACGCTAAATTTTACGAAACTCCGTTTTTGGATTTTTACGAAATTTTAAGCGTGATTTTAAACGCTGTGAATAAAGAGCAGCTAAAAAGGCTTGAAAAATGAGTTATTTAAACTCTATGATTATTTCGTTTTTAATGGCTTTTTTATGCAAGATAAAATGCGTTATCGCATACACCATAACGCCTATAATCCCGCTAAATAAAACGCTAAAATCTAACACAGCCAAAACGCAAAAACTAACCGCGCCAAGCACAAAGGCTTTAAACATAGTCCCAGCTGTGTTTTGCAAATACCAAGTAGCGACCAAAAGCGAAGCTATGATTATAAAAAGCGCATACATGATAATCCTTTTTTATTTTATTTATGAGATTTTATCAAAATTTGATAAATAAAATACTCTAAAAGGGCGTAAAATGCAACAAGAAGTAAAGGTTAAAATTTCAGCCGATAGCGCAAATTTCACGCAAAACATAAACCAAGCAAACACGCAAATCAGCGGTTTTGCAAATAGTATAAGCTCGATAAAATTTACAAATTTGATAATCCTAGCAAATCAAGTAATCCCAAGATTAGCAAGTGGTTTCATTGAATTTGGGCGCAACGCAATCGAAATAAACGCAAATTTAGAGAGTTTGGAGCTAAAATTAACTGGACTTATTAGCGCAAACACCCAAAACATAACCACCACAGGCGAAATGGTAAGCATAACGGAAAAATGGAGCATAGCAAGCGCGCAAGCTTCGCAAATTTTAAGCGATTTGACCGCCACAGCAAGAGCCACTGGCACGAGCGCAAGCGATATGAGCAATGCGTTTTCTATGTTTTATGCAACTGCGTCAAATCAAGGAAGTATTACGCAGATAAAAGACGCTTTTGAGAGCGTAGCGTATGCCGTGCAAGTAAGTGGCAAAAATATGGGCGATTTGGTGCCGATGTTTGACAGTCTTGCTAGTGGCACCGTGGTAGCTGGTAGCGAAATGGGCGCATTTATGCGTATTATAGGGCTTACAAACGAGGAATTAAAACAAGCTAACGAAAATGGCAAAGTGCTAGATCTGCTTACTGAAAAAACGGCTAAATTTAAAGAACTAAGCTCAATGAGTGGCGGAAGCTATCAAAGTGTTTTAAGCCAGTATAAAGCAGAGTTACAAGACTTAACCGCTGAGCTTGGAAAGCCGATTTTTGAAACATTTAAGCGCGGTTTATCTGATACGACAAACCTAATCCGTGAAAACAAAGGCGCAATTATAGAGTTTGGAAACGACGCATTTAAAGCCACGCAAATGCTAGGTAGTGGATTAATCCTAATCGCAAACGGCGTAAAAGAGGGCGCGATAAGTGCAGTGCTAGCCGTAGCAAATGCGATAAATGCGATGAACGATAAAATCAACTCTGTAATTAATGCGATTTTAGAGAAAGCAGAAAGTGCCGTAAATGCAATAAATGGCTTTTTTGGCGGTGGAAGTGTAAGCTTTGGGCGCGTGAGTGCTGGGATAATGGATTTAAGCGGATTAGAGGCAAGCTACGCAAAAGCCGTAGAGGATACAAATTTGGTAGCAAAATCCATAAAAGAGCAGTTTATAGACATAGGCAAAAACAGCTATGAGTTAAAGCCGAAACTTGAAATTAAACCACAAGTTGAGTTAAAAAGCGCAGATACTCCACAAAAAGCATTAGAGGTAAAACAGCCCAAAATTTCACGCAGTGGCGGTGGAAGTAGAGCCACGCTAAGGGATACGCAAAATTTATATAAGCAACAACTCCAAAAAGCCGTAGAATATTACGACGCGATAGGCGATTTAGAAAACAAAAGGCTAAAAGAGCGCGAACTTCACAGCATAAAACTTAAAGAGTTGGGATTAAATGAGCTCCAAATTTCGCAAAATTTGGCAAAACTTGACAAAGAAAACCACGCAAAAGATTTAAAAGAAAGGCTAGAAAAAGAGATAGAGTATTACGAAGCTGTGGAAAACGAAGCAATGGCACACATTGCAAGATTACAAATCAAAGAAGCGGAGCAAAGAGCAAAAGGGCGAAGCGACCAAGAAGTAGCAAATATGGTTTATGGCGAAAAAGAGAGAAAAAGCAATTATAATAGCTTAAATAGCGCAATGGGTTATGATATGGGCGCAAGTGGCACGGCTATTGATAGATTAAACACAATAAGCACTTTTTACGACCAAGAGGAAGCTAGGATAAACGCACATTATGCACTTTTAGAGAACACGCAAGCAAATTCATTAGCTCGTCAAGCTGAATTAGATAGAGCATATTTTGCAATGCGAACAAGTCAAGCTGGCACGGCATTTGACGCAATGGGAAGTTTAGCAAAGGCGTTTTATGATATGAGTGGAGGACAAAACAAAACAGCCCTGAGAGCCTATCAAGCAATGATGATAGGCAAAGCTATAATCAACACTTACACCGCAGCGTCTAATGCTTATGCAAGTGCAGGAAATCCATATTTAGGCGCAGCAATGGCAGCAATCGCAATAGCGCAAGGTATGGCGCAAGTAGCGCAAATCAAAGCACAAAAATTTCACACGGGCGGTTTTATCGGTGGCGAACCACTTAAAAGAGATGAAGTCCCTGCGATACTTCAAACTGGTGAATATGTTTTAAGCCGTAAGCAAGTGGCGCAAATGAGCGAGGCGCCAAATTCTAACGCCGGGGCTGGTGAGCCAAATATCGTAATCATAAATAGCGTGGATAATAGCGTAATGGAGGCTTGGGCGAACTCTCGCGGTGGCGCAAAAGTGATAAAAAATGTGATTAAGGGTTAAAGGCAATTTTCCCATTCACATTTGCATTTATAAATATCAAATTTTAGGGTTTTAGACTCCTCTAAATCAAACCATAAAGATGAAAAAGTATAGCCGTTTAAAATTTTAACGAAATTTCCGCCTTTTTGATAAGCCCTTTTTCTTATTTCGCTTGAAATATATAAACTCCCAAATTTTATATAATCGTCATAGTCGAACATTTTATTAAAATCGTCAATCATAAAATTTAATAACTCTGAACTATTTATCGCCTCACCCCCCAAAAACTCGCAGTTGCCTTTTTTATTTAAAAAGCGGTCTTTATTTGGACCACTTACAAAAGATAAAATAATATGCTCTTTACTTGCTTTTGCATAATCGCCACTATGGATTTGTTTATCTACACAGCCCCAAAACAAAAGAGCCATTAAAACCAAAGCCAAATTTCTCATTTTCACTCCTTATTCTTGGTGAAATTTTAGCAAATTTGATTAAATAGTTAATTTTCTAAGAAAAACGCGCTTTCCTTTTGCTAATATCGCCCAAAATTTGGCAAAAAAGGGCTTAAAATGGTTTATAAATACGATGATGAATACCTAGCGCAAGGTGGCGTTATCAATGACGACATGGAAAGCAGGGCGATTAAAGAGATTAATCAATACGCCCTAACTAACCCTTTTTATATCGAAAAACTTACGATTTTAAAGACCTATATAATCTGCTGTATCGAAAACCAAACGCAAGAAAACGACCTTTACGATATCAAGCTAAGGCACTATAAAGATGAGTTTAGCGAAGCGTTAAAGGAAGCCAAAATCGACAAACTAGCGACACAAGCCCAGAGCCAAAACGGCGATAATAGCGCAGGAATTAGCGCGTTTAATTGCCCTTTGGCTAGGGGATAAATTTCAAAATAAAGGAGTGAAATGTTTAAAGAGTGGTTAGAGAAATTTGCAAGAGATAATAATATCGAGCTTGCTAAGATTTACGACGGGTTAAATATCTATGATAAAGCCATGCAAGAGGCAAAAGCAAAAGCCCAAAGCGAAAATGAGAGCCTAAAAGCGCAAAATTTAGCCCTTAAAAATAGCATTGAGAGCCTAAGAGAACTAGGCATTAAAGGCGAAAATTTAAAGGCTGAAATTAGCGCATTGCTAAGCGAAAAAGGCAAAAGCGGTGAAGCTATGCTAGACGGGTTAAAAGCCGAGATTAGCGCACTAAAAAGCGAGATTGAGACTGAGAAAAAAGCCAAAATCGAAGCCGTGCGTAAAAACAAGCTAAAAAGCATTATCGAGGCAATCCCAAATTTAAACAAAGACCACGCTGAAATTGTCGAAATCAAGCTAAATAATGCGCTTAAACTCGATGATAGTGGCAAAGAGTATTTTGAAAAAGACGGCTCGGCTGTGGATACAAAAAGCTTTTTGGACGAGTTTTTTAAGGCTAATCAAAACTATATCAAACCACAAGGAAGCGCAGGAAATGGCGTCAAAGATGATTTGAGTAAGGGCAGGGCAGAAAAAAGCTTTAAAGATATGACGCTCACAGAAAAAGCGATTTTGTTTAAAACAAATCCGAGTGAATATGAACGACTTAAAAATTTAGGAGAATAAAAATGCTGATCTATATACCAGAGAATTTAAGAAATAGCGGTGGGGGTAATGCAACGCCTTATGACGATAGAGCATTAAAAGCGCGATTAGAGGCATTAGAAGCGCGCACGGATAGCGATACTATCTACAACGACAGCGAACTAAGAGCCGAGATCGCGGAGCTAAAAGAGAGAGTGGCTGTTTTGGAGAAATTTCACGCCGTAGCGCCTAGTGATGATGATACGCGCGCGCTATATGGTATCAAGGCGGTAGGATTTTCGTATTTTGATACAGGTTTCACGCTAGATACAGCAAGCATAGGCTATATAGGCATAGGCTATATCGACGGCGAAAATCCAGGTGCGCTAATAGGCGCGTATAAATCAAATGCTTTGCGCGATATAGTCGAATTCATGGGTAAATCTCGCAAAATCCAAGTAAAAATACCAAATAATAAAGAATATAGCGCGGGGACAATAGACCTAAATGCGCCTATGTGCCTAAGTAAAAGAACTGGGGATGAGCGTGTATATATCAGCAATTTAGGGGGCGAAATTTTCAACTTCGAGACAGGTTTAAAAGTTATCAGCGATAGTGAGACTACATATCAAGTCCTGCCACTTCTAGGCAGTGGCGCGCCAAATCAGGCTGTGTATATGTCGGGCGTAATCAAACAAAATGGCAATGTTTTTGGACTATACCCCGTCAAAATCAAGGGCGAAATTTGCCTATTAAAAGTGGATAACGAAGCCGTGCGCGATGACATCCTAGCTGATATCAAGGCTAATGGCTTTGACGCTGAAAAACATGGCGATAAAATTTTGCGTGGCGCAGGTGAGGCGACCTTTGCCGAAGTAGTAGCACCAGAGTAAGGGGGGGCAGATATGGCGATATTAGCGATATTAAAAGGCTATAAATGGCAAATTTTGGCGGTTTTGGCTATGGCGCTTAATATCGCCATTTTTAGCTACCAAAGGGCGAAAATTTCAAATTTAGAACAAATTTCAAAGCTAAGGCAGAGCGAGATTTCAGCCCTTAGGGGTCAAATTTCAAATTACGATTTAGCCTTAAACGAAACGGCGCAAAATTTCAGCGAAGTAATAAGGCTAAATGATGATTTAAAAACCCAGCGTGAAAGGATTGTAAAAAATGCAAAATCTGGCGTGGCATCAAAAGAGCCTGTCTCTGAAAATCTTGCTAATAGCGTTAATTTTGTGTATCAACGGCTGCGCGAGCAGGCAGATAAATGAGGGCAAGGTTGTCGTGCCAAAGCAACTATTTTGGATAGAGCCAGTGCGCGTGCAGAGTGAGCCAAAGAGCCAAGACGAGATTGCGCTATTTATGCTTGATTTATTCGAGGCTTATGAGAAATGCGCCCTAAATTTGCGCTCTGTGGAAAAAATCATAGACGCACAGGAAAGGGGCTAAAAATGGATATGAATACAGACATTTACGGCGCGATTGTCAAAATCAAAGAGAAATTAGAGGGCATAGAGGGGATTAAAACGCTTAAAATCGGCATAGAGCCAAATATCAGCCCAAGCGATTACCCGATTATCCGAATTGTGATTAACAAAAACGATTTGACCCAAAGCAACGGCTGGGAAAATGATATTTATTTTAGCGTCTATTTCGGTGCGAAGATTGATGAAAAAGTGGGGCTAGAAAATATCTATAAATACCTTTATGACTTAGAGCGCGAGATAAAAAACCGCCTCCACAATCACCAGCTAGAAAATAGCTGTTTGATTAGGTTTGAGCGCACGCAAAGCGACAATGACACGCTGAAAAATTTTAAAATTTTATGTAGCGATTTTAAGATAAACGCTGTTTTATAAGGACTAAAAAATGGTAAATTTGAGCGAACAAAAGAGCAAATGGGAGTTTTTAGATAACGCATACAACGAAACGGGCGGTTTTGCAAATGGTGGATATTTGCAAAAATACACCAGAGAAACAAGCGATAAATTTGCAATGCGCCAAAGCGTGGCTTACTACATAAACTACAATAAGCCTATAATTGATAGATTTAGCGGTTATTTGTTTAAGAAAAAACCAAAAAGGCTAAGCGAAAATGAAATCATAAACCAAATTTTAGACGATGTGGATTTAAACGGAAATAACCTAGATATTTTTATCCAAAACATTTTCAAAACAGCGTTTTTATACGGCACGGCGTTTATTTTGGTAGATATGCCAAAAGACTTAGGCGATAGCCTAGCAGACCAAAAACAAAAGCGCGCATTTCCATATTTTAAAGAGTTAAATCCTTTGAGCTTATATGATTTTTATATCAAAAATGGCGTTTTAGAGTGGATAATTTTTGAGTTTAATATCGAAACAAAAGAGCCGTTTGCAAAAGCTGTGAGCGAAAAACGCTACTATTTTTGGAGCAAAGATGAATTTCAAATCCGAAATAGCTCAGGCGATATTTTAGAAGCTTCGCAGCATAATCTAGGCTTTGTGCCAGTGGTGGCTTTGCAGTTTGGAAGTGAGCTTTTGGGCGATACGCTAAGCTATGAAGTAGCGCAAATCGCTAAACGCATTTACAATGCACGCAGTGAGCTTGACGAGATTTTGCGCGGGCAGACATTTAGCATATTAGCTTACCATGTGCCACAGGGCGAAAATACGCCAAGCGAGCTAAAAGTAAGCACCGATAATGCGCTTTTGTATAGTGGCAACAAGCCTGAGTTTATAAGCCCTAGCCAAGATAGTGCTAGCACATATTTTACACATATTGAAAATTTGGAAAATATCATAGATGAAATCAGCCTAAATCCTGTGAATTTAAGCACCAAAAGCGATGATAGTGGCGTGGCTTTGAAGTATAAATTTGAAAATCTAAATGGATATTTAAACTTTTTAAGCAACTCTTTGGAGGATTTGGAGCGCAAGCTATTTGATTTGGTTTTTAAATACCTAAATTCGGAGTATAACTACTCTGTGAGTTATCCAAACGACTTCCAAATTTCAGATTTAACTAGCGATATTGCAAACGCGCATGCGCTAAAAGAATTTGGTATGCCCGAGGCGTGGAGCAGGGCTAAGCGCAAAGAGTTAGCGCGCGCTGATCTAAATGGCTTAGATGATACAGAAATGGGCGAAATTTACCAAGAAATCGACGAATACAAAGAGATTGATTGATGATTAAATTAGAGATTGAAAAAGGTGCGATTGATAAAATAAACGCCAAATTTGCGCGTCTTAGCGACCTTTTTAAGGTGCGAGCCATAGCGAAGCTAGCCGATATGGTCTATGAAAAAGCCGATGATTTAGCAGACGAGCACACGCAAACTGGCGAAATGATAAAAAGCCTTTATATCCACAAAAAAAGCGCGGTAGATTATGAAATAGGCTTTGATGATGAAAAAGCCCCTTATGCTAAATTCGTGCATTTTGGCTCAAAGCCGCACGAAATAAAAATCAGAAATTGCAAATTTTTAAGGTGGAGCGACGGAGATGATTTTATATTTGCTAAAAAGGTAAAACACCCGGGCTATGAAGGCGACCCATTTTTATACAACGCCGTAGAGTTGGAGATTGACCCATTTATGGCGTGGCTAGATAGGCAAATTTCAAAAAATGTTAGTGATTGATGATTTGCTGGGTGCGCTTGGGATTAAAATCAACGCTCATGCCAAAGAGCTTTTAGCTGATACTATCGCAAATGGCTTAAAAAGCGAAAATTTAGCCAAATTTGGCGAAGCTGTGATAAAAGAACTAAACGCCACACAAAGCCAAATCAAAGGCGAAAAAGTGCCTTTGCAAGCCACGCAAAACGCATATATTTACGATGATATAACCCTAAGCGATAATTTGTATCTGCGCCTAAGAGAGGTTGAAAAAGAGGCAAAACAAATCATAAAAACGCATTTGAAAGAGCAAAAAACGATTAAAGATTTAGCCTTGAAATTATACGAAGGCTATGACTTTAAATCTGACCCGCTAAAAATCAAAAAAAAGCTCCCAAAATATCTAAAAGAACAAATCGCACCGCTATCGCAAATCAAAAAGCTAAAAACACCAAATTTAAAGGCGTCGTATATGCAGGCGCTAAAAGCTAAAAGCGATGAAGCAAAGGCAAAAGCTTTAAAAATCGCAATGTATGAAAAGGGGCGATTTTATGCAAACCGCATAGCGCAAAATGAAGCAAACATAGAGTATATGCGAGAAAGAGCGACTGAAATTTTAAATAATGATGAAATCGAAGTCGTAAGGGTAAAAATGAGTAAAACTCACCCGCGCGCTGATATTTGCGACTATCATGCAAATGTAGATTTATATGGACTTGGGCGTGGAATTTACCCAAAAGAGCTAGCCCCGCTTCCACCATTTCACCCATTTTGTAGGTGTAGATTAATCCCCAAATTTAGCGAGAGTGCAAAGGGTGCAAAGCTAAATCCAAACGCAGAAAAAGAATTTATTAAATCACTTGCGCCATACAAACAAGCGCAAATTTTAGGCTCAAAGCGTAGAGCTTTGGAGTTTTTAAGCAGTGATAAATCTATGGTGGAGTTTTATAACCAAAGCAAACCACAAAGGTATAAAACCGCCACAATAGGCGAAATCTTAGGGCTAAATTTGCGCAACGAAACACGGGCGCAAAAGGGCGAAAAAACGCCAAAGAGCGCAAAAATAAAACCAAATTTTAGTGGCACAGCAATCACACAAGCAGAAAAAGAGGCAATCGCGTTTTATACGACTGATAATTATCCAGTAACAAGAGTGGTCGCAAATAACCCAAATATCACAATAAGCGAGCTAAAAAACAATCCGCAGCTAGGGTTAAAGTATATGAGCGATGAAAAAATACAAGAGCTCAAAGACGCTGCGCTAAAACACTATAAAACAATAAACAAAATTTTCAAAAAATACCGCTCAAATTTAGATAACGATGTGATTTTACACCGCGGTATAGCAGTGAGCGAGAAGCTTTTTAGTGTGATAGAAAAAAAGGTTGGCAAAAATCTAGTTTTAGACGATAAGATGTTTAATAGTTTTTCACAAAACTACACTACTGCGTATAATATCGCTAATATCCACACAGATAAAACTAAAACTCACATAGTGATTTTTAAGGTTGCAAACAAAGGCAAAGCGTTTGATATAAGTGAGCTCTCGGAGATACCGAGCGAAAAAGAAGCCCTTATACCTAAAAATACAAAATACAAAGTCCTAAGTATAGAGCAAAAAACTACTAAATCATATATTGTGGAGCTTGAAATTATTCGGTGATAGGATTAAACTCTATGTTTTTATCAAGCCAGTGCAAAAACTCAATTTCATCGGTGATTAGGGGTAATTTTTGAAACTTTTTTTTAAAATCATCGCTTAGGGCGTGCCCGAACATCTTAAACGCGAGCGGTTTTTTATCCTGTAAAGCAAAAAGCCTAAGCAAAATCATTTTTACTCCGTAATATTCGGTAAAATCGCAATATTTCAATGCTAATTTTCCAAGTAGATCTGATTTTTTTTGCTCGTATTCGCTTAATTCGTAATTATCCATTTTCACCCTTTAAATTTTCGTAATTATATCAAATTTCTAAGAAAATACGCCCTTTTATTTGCTAATCTTAGCCAATTTTAACACAAAGGCTATCAATGGCATACATACAAGGCACGGCAAATAGCATATTTGATTTGCTTGAAGTCATAAAAAATTTAGCCGTTTCGCAAGGCTGGGAAGTTTTGGGTGACACAGCTACGCCATATAATGATATACCGCGCGACGCTAGGCATTGCGACTACACAGGCACTATAAGCGCGCTAGGTAATAGCGTATCAAGTGCTAGTTTTAATGTGATTATGCCCCGCGCTGTGAGTGTGAGCGGGCTAAATTTCAAAGGGAGTGTCAGTGTAACGATTTACGGGATAGATTTTGACCAAACACGCGAACTAATCGCCGAAAGCGTCAGCAGCGGTTATGAGTTTAGCGCGGAGGTAAAGGCTAAAAAATATGTTCAGTTTCAAGTCATACCAAGCGGAACGATACACGATTTTCACATTAATTTCACATGTGAAAACGAAATTTTAGAGCGATTTGTAACCCTAAGCAATAAAGATGATAGCAATAATGTCATCATAAATCTATGTGCGTTTATAGGCGTGGGTGGCAGGGCAAATTTGGCGGTCGCTACAAGCACAGGTTTTAGCCCTGATTTGCCGATAGAGGAGCAACTAAACACCAAACTAGGCTATATTTTAAGCGATGATGAGAGCATAGGATACCGCATAAATCTAAATCGCCACCGCCTAATCATCAGCGCAAATTTGCAAAGAGCAAGTGAGACTTGGCAGATTTGCTACGCTGGAAGGCTCATTATATATGGTGGAAAATGGGCTTTGCCTGATTGTAATGCCATAATGGCAACACACCTAAGCGATACGAGATTTAATGAGACCCAGAACGCTAATTTTAATAGCCCTTACATCTATTTTAGCGGGGCATTTTCGCAGGTTTCTAGCACTGCTTTAAGCAAAGAGAGCGCAAACGCTACGATTTGCAATATCGACGCGCCAATTAGTGGTGAAATAGTAAGATTCCCTATAATTTGCTATCGTATCACAAATAGCTATTTAGACCAAAGCGCGGGTGATATTTTCGGCGAAATGGACGGGCTTTATAGCGTAATACTTCCGCCAAATGTCCATCGTGGCGATGAAGTTAGCTTTGGTGACCAAAATTTTATCGTCATCGCCAAGGGCTCGGATTTTTCGAACCCTTATGAGAGTTATATAATGGCTAAGGAGTAAAAATGCGATTTGAGAAAACCATACTAAATACTAGATCTGAGTTACTAGAAAAAATCCAAGCCTTTTTAGGCGCGTGTGGCTGGGAGTGCTATAAAAAAGATAGCCAGACGCTTTATGCCAAAAACCACACCGGGGGCGGTATAATTTTTCATTTTATCCCATTTGTGGCAGGGTATGGCGTGTATCACTATGTCGAACGCTCTACGATCCATGTAAGCGATAGTATAGATGAGAATTTAGCTTATAACGCGCAACCCCGCTCAGCCGAGGTTAGTTATTTTGAGTTTCAACAAGATAGCAACAAAGAGCTAGGCGAGGTTACACTTATAGGCGATAGCGAGAATTTCACGCTTGCCCTAAACTGCAAGGATTTCCCAGAGGTTTATCATTATTCGGAGAAAGACCCGCCTGTAAGCTACCCATTTATGCTGGTGTTTAGCTACTCGCTTTTAGCTAAATCGCATGAGTTTAATGGTGGCAGTGTGGCGTATAGCTCGATTTGGCGCATAAATTATAGCGGGTATTATCCACAGCAAACAGAGTATAATAGTGTCCCATTTACCAAAAATACCAAAACCCTAATGAGCCTTGGCGGGGCGTGGAGAGATCTCTATAACGCAGATTTGCGAAATTCGCTAATTCTGACAAATCTAATCCCAGCTAATACGAACACCAATAGCGCGGATTTTAACGCCCTTAGCCCTCTATCAGCAAAGGCTTTATTAGAGGTGCAAAAATCTAGCCTAAGTGGGCTATTTACACTAATCAAACCGCTGTTTTATTATAAAAACAACGCCGGGAAATTTGTCTATGCCGGAAGCGTGGAAAATATCCGCGTCATCAAAGAACAAAACCAATATGGCACACCGCTTACAAACGGACAAATTTTAAATTTGGGCGACGCTAAATTTATGCTTATCCAGCCGTTTCGTCAGCCTAAAACAAATTATTCTTATAGCTATTGGTTGGCGGTGAGAGTTGCGTGATTTTATAGATTTAGCTGGGTATAGCGTTTATCGTAAAAACGCCCTTTTAGAGGCAAATACGCCAAATGCGGGGGAGGCACTAACGCTAGTATCGCACAAAGAGTTAATCCTGCCAAGCCCAGTGCCAAAAACCGCACCAAATGCTCTAAAAGAGGCAAGGAGCGTGGATTTTCGCTTTGCTATGTGGGATATAAATACCGATAAAAACGGCGTTTATATATTTGATAGGCAGATTGATTTTGGCACGATTACAGGCGAAACGCTGGTTAAATTTCGCTTAGCAAATTTCGACACCAAAAGCCACACGCTACAAAACATAAATTTTAGTAAAAACGATAATATCGACATTTACGGCGTTGGCGTGGGGCAAATTTTCGCCCCTAGCGAGTGGGTAGAGATCACACTTCGCACAGATAGTAACGGCAGCGCGCAAATCGATAGTGATTTAAGCTTTGTTTTTGACAATCAAGTTATTACAATCCACATTTTAGGCGTGCGCGCTATCGTGTGGAGCTTTCGCCCAAGTCTAGCGTATTCAGAGCGCAAAGAGCTTAAAACTGATATCTTTACAGCGCATAATGGCGCAGAAAAACGCCGTGCTATGCGTTCAAGGGCTTTGCGCCATATAAGCTTTAAAATCACTAGCGACGAGGTCGCCAAATACAGAGGCGTTTTTAACCTATTAAGCTACGGGCAAAAGGCGTATTTTTTCGCCCCGCTGTGGCTAAGTGCCGTGCTAATCGATAGCGACGCGCTAAATTCTACCACGCTTATTACTACTGATACGATAAATTCGGAGTTTAAGGTCGGTGAATACGCCATAATCTGGCAAGATTTCGATAAATGGGATTTTGTGAAAATTTTAGGGCTTTCGCGCAAAGAGCACACCCTCACAGACTGGAACCCGCGCACTGGTCGCAAAGAGAAAAATCGCAAGGTCTATAAATCCACATTTACGCTAGAAAAGCCAGCCTACGCGCAAAAGGGCTTTTTAGTAATGCCATTAATGCGCGTTACACCAAAGGTAAGCGTTTCAGGCGCATTTACCACGGGGGCTGTGGGCTCGTATAGCGTGGAGTTAAAGGAGCTTTTGTAAAATGGCACTAAATTTGGCGAAATTTAATGATAAATTTGTATTTGATTTAGCCCCGCTAATCGAGCCAAAAATCACGCTAAATAATGATTTTAAGGAAGTGGGTAAAAATATCATAACTAAATTTGTCCCGGGTATTAGTTTGCGTAAGATCAGTTTAGAGTATTTTGTGCGTGATTTGGCGCGGGTTAGGGATATAGAGAGTTTTTTTATAAACTCGTGCAAAGGGCGATTAGAGAGCTTTTACATGCCTAGCTTTAAAAAGGATTTTGAAATTTTAGGCGAAAGCGCGAACAATAACAACTTTTCAGCCAAAAGGCAAAACTCAAATTTTGGCGTAATCAGCCAAATTTTAAATATCTCTATCCCACAGAGCGCATTTATGGCGCGGGTGATTGATGTGCGCGTCGATACTGTGAGTGATAGCGAAATCGTGGTTTTGGATAGAAATTTTAGCTTTAAAATCGACAAAGATACGATTATAAACGAGCTTATAAAGGTGCGCTTTGATAATGATAGCTTCGAAGTGCTAAAAGAGGCAAATATAGGCTATAAAATCGCCTTAGAGTTTGCCGAAGTAATGGAGGATTAAAATGGCTAGATTAGCAAATGGATTAGAGACAATGGAGCTAGGTGTTACGGCGTGGCGCGTGATAATCAATGATAATTTTACCAAGCTTTACACAAAGGCTGAAATAGATAGAGATTTTGTCAAAAAGAGCGATTATAACGCTTTGCAAGCTGAACTAAACGCGCTAAAAGCACGAATTGAGGCGTTAGAAAATGCGTGAGCTCTATCAAGTCATAATGGATAACGAGCGGTTTTATTACACCTCAGGCGATAGCGATTTTACGCTAAATAACGAGCTGTATAAGGCTGTGAGTATATATCGCAATGAACTTAGCCGTGATAGCCTAAGCGATGAAGCCAAGCTGATTGCGGATTTGGATTTAGCCCCGTTTGATTTGTATAAAGAATTTAACCCAAGCACCAGCATTTTTGTGCGAATTTTAAAAGAAAATGGCGCGCTTATTTTTGCTGGTAAGGTGCGAAGCGTGGATTTTGAGCTTAGCAAAGGCACGGCTACAATCAAGCTTAGCGCGATCGGTGGCGTGCTAAATTCTAAAATCCCAAATCGCACATACGCTAAGGAGTGTGGATTTAATCTCTTTGATGATGGCTGTGGGTTAGATAAAGCCAAATTTAGCGTGGTTTTGACGAATAATTTCAGCATAAGTGAGGATAAGCTAGAAATCACAAGCGAAGCACTAGCGTCTAAGCCAAGCGGCTATTTTAGCGGAGGATACGCTAGATTTAGTAATCAGCATAGTTATATCAGCGATCACACAGGGGATAAAATCACGCTAATGTTTCCGCTAAAAAACCTAAGCACTAGCGATGTTTTAAATGTATATGCAGGGTGCGATAAAACTATAAAAATGTGTAAAAATAAATTTGGCAATTCGATTAATTACGGCGGTTTTCCATTTATCCCAAGCAAAAACCCCGTAACACAAGGATTTTAATATGTGGTTTGCAGTAGGTATGTTAGTCGCTGCGATAGTGGGCGCAGTCGCAGCAGTTTTGATGACGCCAAGTCCGAGCAACGAGGGAGCAAAGGCTACTAGCCTTGATGAGTTTAGTGTGCCGACTAACTCAAATGGGCGTGTCGTGCCTATCGTATTTGGCACGGTCGAGATTAAAGGAAATTGCCTGTGGTATGGCGATTTGCGAAGTAGAGAGATAGTGGAGTAAAAAATGGGAAAAGGTAAGTCTAGCACTGTTGTAGGTCATAGCTATTTTATGGGTTGTGCTTATGGATTGTGCGAAAAAGTAGGTAAGTTATTAGCCTTTAAATTTAACGGCGATATTGTCGCAAGACCAAATTTAAGCACAAGCGGTAGTTTTGACGCACAAACAGGCAAATCCGCGCCAAGTCATGGCAGTGGGAACAAATCTAGCTCGGTAAAATTTTACAATGGCTTACAAACTACGCCAGATGAGTATCTCACGCGCCAAACAGGCTATGAGCTAGCATACAAAAAACTAGCCTATTTTGTGGTAAATGGCTTTATCGGCGATAATGTAAGCTCACTGCCTGAGTATTCGTGCGTGGTAGAAAACACAGCCCTTGGCGTAGGCTCTAATGAGAATATAAACGGCGATATAAATCCAGCGTGGGCGCTATACTATATCCTAACTAAGCTAATTGGCATAAGCGCAGATGAGCTTGATTATAATAGTTTTAGCTCGTGTGCGAGCGCGCTTTATAATGACGGATTTGGCATGAGCTTTACGATGAGTAGCGCGAACGAAGCCAAAGAGTGGATAGAAGAGATTTTACGCACAATCGACGCCGTGCTTTGCGTAAATCCTAGCACAGGCAAAATGAAGCTAAAACTACTGCGCTATGACTTCAAAGAGAGTGATTTACGGCTGGTAAATGAGAGTAAATGCAAGGATTTGGTCTTTAAGCGCAAGGCGTGGGACGATACTTTTAGCCGTGTGAGCGTGAAATACACTAGGCGTGGCAATTATGAGTTTAAAGAAGATATCGTAACAGCCATAAACAACGCCGTAAAAGAGACGCTAGGATATGAAAAAAGCGAGAGCGTGGAGTATATGGCTATCACAAACGCCACAAACGCAGGCAAAGTGCTAAATCGCCTAATGCGAAAGCTAACCTATCCGTATGCGAGCCTAACCTTTAAGCTAAGCTCTGAGGAGTTTAAAAATTTAGAAGTGGGCGATGTAATGCTTTTTTCGCATAAAAATTTGGGCGTAAAGGATTTAAAAATCAGAGTGCTAAATTTGGGCGCGGATAAAGAAGATGACCAAAGCGTAGAGGTAGAGGCTGTCGAGGATGTATTTTCGCTACAAAATTTGCATATTACCAGCGAACAGCCAAGTCTATATGAGCCGATAGATTTAAATGTGGGCGAAATACAGCACTACGGCGCGATTGAAGCTACAATCGAAATGGGCGAAGAACAAGGAATTTTGCCTATGGTAACTAAGCCTAGTGGCTTCGTGCAAGGGGTTAGCTGTAAAGACGGCGCACAAGGGCGAAGCCTAAACTGCCAGTTTTTCGAGCTTGGCGAACTTGACGCGCCACTTAGTGCGGGGGCTGAATTTAGCGATGAGGCGTATTTTGATATCAAAGAAATCACGCCACTTTGGGCGGTTAGTGCTACGCGCGCTGGATTTCAACGCCTCAAAATGACCTGCGCTATCGATAGTGAGCTTATAAATTTCGAGTTTAGAGAGGATTTAGGCGGTGGTAAATGGCGCATAAAAACGCTAATGCGAGGACTTAGCGGCACGGCTATCACCTCGCACCGCAAGGGCGCGAAAGTGTGGTTTGCGCCTGTGGATGCAAATGATTTGGTAATGCTGCCTATCATTTCGCCAAACACGACGCTACACTTTAAGGCGTATAACTATGTAAATGAGAGCGGAACAAAGAGCCTAAATTTCAGCCACTCAGGGCGAGCCAAAAGAGCATACGCGCCAAGCAATGTTTGGGGCGAGAGAAATGGCAGCACTGTGACGCTACACTGGCGAAACTGCGTGCGTCTAAGGGGCGCAAACTATCGAAACGCTGATAATATCGAAGCTGGGGCTGACGAGGGATTACAAGAGGGAGCTACTATCATCACATATAACGGCGTGCGGGTTGAGGTAAGCACAGGCGAGAGCTGGCGCATAGAAAACGCGCCAAATAACACGACTTTTACGCTTTATGCCATAGGTTTAAACGGCGAAGCGTATAAAAGCGATAGTGTGAGCGTAAGGGTGTAAATTTCTAAGAAAAAAGAGAGTGATTTTAGCTAATATCACGCCAAATTTACAATAAGGATGAAAAATGACTGGCGATGAGGTAGCTAAAATTACCACTTCCACGGGCGATTTTATAGGTAGTGCGAACAACTGGGGTGCGACAAGCTTAATGGTGTATGTAACACTATTTTTGGTATTAGTTGTAATGATAATGTTTTTTGTGATTAACAAAAACGCAAATAGCTGGACTAGGATTTTAATGGATTTGCAAAAGGATACGAACAATATAATTCAGCAAAACACAAATGTAATCGGCAAGGTTTTAGATACGCTAAAAGAACACAATACGCTATTACACGAAGCTATCAAGGGGATTAGAGATAGCGAAATCAAGCTTCATAGCAATAGCGAAAAACTAACAGCTAATGGCGAAAAAATCAACGAAATTTTACAACACACAAAAGAAATCAAAGAGAATTTAAAGGGTAGATAATGGCAAATTTTGATTTAAGTTACGAAAAAATGCTTAGGCTTGAATTTTCAAATCCCAGCAACGCTTTGCATTATAACCCGGGCGAGGCAGGATATACATTTATGGGTATTTATGAGGGGGTTTGGAAATCGTGGAGCGGTTGGGACACGATCAGGCAGGTGCTGAAAAAATACAGCCTAAAAAAAGCCTCTGAAATCTGCTACAACAACCCAGCTTTGCGCTCTATGGTTAAGGCTTTTTATAAGGTGAATTTTTGGGATAAAGCGAAGCTAGATAGCGTGATACCTTACGAGCAGGCGCATTTAATCTTTTGCTTTGGTGTAAATGGCGGGCTAAAAAAAGCCGTGATTATGGCGCAAGAAATAGTCGGCACTAACCCAGACGGCATAGTAGGCGCAAAGACGCTAAACACTCTTAATGGTTTTAGCCCTTTGGAGTTTGAAAAGGCGTATAAACAGGCATGGGTGGAGTATTATCATAAGCTAGCCAAAAACAACCCCGCAAGGTATGCTAAATTTTTGCAAGGGTGGCTAAATAGGGTGAAAAATACCTAAAAATGGTTTTATTTTAATTTGTTTTAAGTTAAATGTGCTAGAATTGCATTGTTTTCAATACTATTAAGCAAAAAACCCTTAAACAAGGCAATCCTTAAAAAGTTTGAAAACTTTTCATAATAATTCCTTTATGAAAACCGAAATTTTGCTATTGAGCGCGTTTTGTCTCATACGCAACTCCTTTCTTTCGCAGTGGCGAAATTGTGTGCTCCTATACGCCGTTTAGCCACTGCGAGCCATAAAGTAAATAATCATTTGTTTTTCCTTTTTTATAAAAATTTATAGCGGTAAAAATACCGCTATTTTTATTTTTTACACACTATCTTTTTATACTATCTTTTCTAAAAACAGCTCCACAAAATACGATATATAGGCAAAATTTAAAAACATTTCGCAAACCCTATGGGTCACCAAGACATTTCTATACGCAATTTTAATCAGCTAAAATATCGTTTTTTTCTATCTTTAAGGTAAGTTTATCGGTAAGTTTTAAAATTTTTGGTAAGTTTTGGATTTATAAAAAGGCCAAATTCTGCCAAATTCAGCCTTTAAAAAGAGGTAAATTTAGATATTTAAACTACCGCCGTATTTGATTTTTTTGATTTCTGGTTCTTCGTCGATTTTTTGCATAATCTCTTCTATATTGTTGCTGTTCGCGGCGTCGATTTGCTCGTCTAGGTCTTGGTATGAGTATATCATAGCTACATCGCTTACGCCTTTTAGGGCTTGCATGGCCTTAAATGCGCCCAGCTCTTGATCTAGGCTCTCGGTTTGGATAGTCGCTACGATTTTGCCATCTTGTGCAGCTACGACTTCGCAAAACTCTATCTTTGCCACGAGAGCGCTAAGCTCGTCCAAATTCGTCTTATTATCTGTGTAGATTATCACACTTGAAATGTTCATTTATAGCTCCAAAAATGAATTGTTTTGTCGTATCCTGCGCCAACTAAGTGATCGCCATAAAATGTCATGTTGTTTATGATTTCGCCATCATAAGGGATTTTTTTGATGACGCTTCCGGCTTTGTTTATGATATTTATGCCATCAAGTGTCGTAAATGCGCCAAAATCCTCGCTTAGTGCCACGCTATACACGATAAAGCCAGTTTCGAAAAGCTTAGACTCTCTTGCGTTTTCGTAGTAGCAGGTTTTGTCGTTTGAGCCAGTTATTACCCTCTCGCCTACAAAGGCTACATTGAAGACATTGTCTTTGTGGATACTTTTTTCGCGTAAGAATTTTTTCTCTTTTGTGTCAAAAAAGTAAATCATACCGCCTTCGTTTGAAAGAAGCAATAAATTTTTTTCGCGGTCAAAGCTCACGCCACCAAAAGGCGAATCTGAAATTTTGTGCTCAAATTTCACAGATTTTGAGGCTATGTCGTAGTATAAAATTTCGCTTCCCACGCCTAGTAAAATGATAGTATTGCTATCTAGCAAAAATAGTCTTTTGATACCAGTTATCGGTAAATCAAAGGTGTCAAGCGTGCCATTTTCATACACGGCGAGTTTTTTGTGCATATAATCGCCATTTATCAAAAGGGCAAATTTTTCACCTAGTTTATCGACATCGATGACCTTAGAATCGATATCTCCATCGACATAGCTTTTGACTTGCGGAAGAGCTAAAACAAGAGTAGCGTTCTCATCGCTCCCGCTTATACTAAAAAGCTTTCCGGTGTCCGTGCCAGCATAGATTTTTTCATCCATTTGCTTTAAAATCGCGATGTTGCCATCTACTATGACTTTGTCATTTGCAAAAAGAAAGGTTGCTAAAAAGATAAAAGCAACGAATAATTTTTTCATTTTTTACCTCGTAAATTTTGTGTGAGTTTGGAGGTCCAAACTCACAACAAAATGGTTATTTGATATCAGCACCCTGATTTAAAATGTCAAGCAAATTTGAGCTAGTGTTTGAGTCTGCAAAGCGACTAAAATCTGCTTCAAATTTGTTTTGAACTAGCTCGGTTGCGTTTGTTTGAATAACATGGCAAGAAACGCAGTCATATCTAGCCATAGAAAGTGCGCCATCAAGGCTCTTTTGATTCTCATCACGCAAATCAGCTAAGTGGCTTTGTGGGACTGATTTGATCTGCATAGCCTGTGCAGCCTCTGGAAGGTGGCATGTGGTGCACATGTTGTTTTCGGCTGTGATAGGTAGCATATCGTCCAAAGTGTGTGGGATTAGCGGAGGAGCGTTCTCGAAGCTTCTCTCGAATACCATATTTTCGCCTGGTGCGCCACCTTTTACCTCATAGGTAGGCAAGGTTAGGTTTTCGTTAGTGTAATCCTCTCTAAATTTAGGACTTTGCGCAAGCTCTAAATTTGGTATATCTTCCTTTTTCTCGACAACCGGCGCTGGTGCGGCTGGCTCTTGTGGTGCAGCAGCTGGCGCTACCTCTGCCTTAGGCGCTTCTGCTTTTACTTCGTCAGTAGCAGCAGGTGCTGAGGCGGCTTGTGTTTGCGCTACTGGTTGGTTTGTATTTGAGCTCGCTTTGCCTTTTTCATCTTGGCAACCGCTCAAACCCAAACAACAAATTGTAGCTGCAACAAGGCTTAAAAAAGCAAATTTCTTTTTCATTTTTTTACTCCTAGTATGCTAAAATTTAACGCATCATCATCGCAAATTTGGACACATCTACCGCAACTTATGCACTCAGAATCGATTTTAAAACTCTCTTTTGAGACCATTTTTAGCACCTGTACCTCAGGGCAAACGCTCTTGCATTTGTTGCATTTAGTGCATTTGTTTGCATTATGATAAATGCGAATTAAGCTAAATTTACTTGCTATCGCCCAAAATCCCCCTAGTGGGCATATATGGGAACATATTATTCTATTTCCTGCGAAAATTTCAAATATCACAATGATTGCGGCTATACTAAATGCGCTAACGCTAAGGCTAACGACCGCTCTTGTGAAAAATCCGACGAAATTTAGTATCTCAAAGGCTGCTATACTAAACAATCCGCTACAAAGTAGGACTAAAACTAACAAATAGTATCTAGCGTTTTTGCTGACGCTAAATATTTTGGTTTGGATATTTAAAACTTTTCTTATCCAAGCTGCCAAATCTGTTAGGATATTGATAGGACATACCCAACCGCAAAAAGCTCGTGGCGCAATCAAAGCGTAAAACGCAAATATGATTAACGCGCCAACTATGCTAAGCGCACCTAGGCTAAAACTTGCCAAAAATAGTTGAAGCACGGCAAAAGGATCGCTTAAATTTATAACTCCAAAAAGCACTGACGAACTTAAATTTCCTTGCAAAATTTTAAATCCATAGCAGTTTCCAGCTATGAAAAGGCCAAGGATTAGGAATTGAACTAATCTTCTTAAAAGTGTGTATTTCATAGCTCGCCTCCGTTTAAGTAATCAATACCTTTTTTCAAATTTAAGTTGATTTGGCTATCAGCGTCTTTTAGCTTCGCGTCATCGCCCTCGATCCAACCTTTGACATAGTTGTCATTTACCTTGCCTAAAACCGAATTTCGTGGTAGCACCGTAATGGCTGCTTTTTCGGTTATACAGGCTTTTTCGCATTTTCCACACCCTGTGCAGTAATCGCTATCTACAACAGGTAGTAAAAACGCGTGTTTTTCTGTCCTTGTGTTGCGTTTGTATTCGATAAATAGTGCCTTATCCATGACAGGGCAGGCTCTATAACATGCGTCGCATTGAATTCCAAAATATGCAACGCAGTTTTTCTGATCTACTACCGCAACGCCCATTTGTGCTTTGTTGATATTTAATTTGTCATTTTCGCTAACTTTTTGTTTATCTAACGCGCTAGTCGGGCACGCTACTGTGCAAGGTATATCCTGGCACATATAGCATGGAGTTAGTCTTGGCTGGAAAAACGGAGTTCCGTTTGGCACTCCGCTATCGCCAAATTCTGCTAGTTTTAGTGTATCAAATGGACATGCTTCGACGCACAGCCCGCAACGAATACATTTGCTCATAAATTCTTTTTCATCAAGGGCACCTGGCGGTCTTAGACGGATTTTATCCTCTGCTCTGGCAAATTCACAAAATCCACTTCCGCCTGCTACAAGCAGTCCTAATAAACCTAAAACTTCGCGTCTTTCCATAATTATGCCTTATAAATTTTTACTGCGCATTTTTTATAGTCTGTCTCTTTTGAAAGAGGGCAGGTCGCGTCTAGACAAACTTTGTTGATAAATACATTTTCATCAAACCAAGGAACATAAACAAGACCCACAGGCGGAACATTTCTACCTCTGAAATCTACTCTTGCTTTAACTTTTCCTCTTCTTGATTCTACCCATACAATATCATTTTGAGCTATGCCCATTTTATCGCCGTCTGCTTTGTTCATAAAGCATAGAGCTTCTGGAACAGCGCGGTAAAGCTCAGGAACACGCATTGTCATAGAGCCTGAGTGCCAGTGTTCTAGGACGCGTCCTGTGCATAGCCAGAACGGATACTCTTCGCTTGGCATTTCGCATGGATCCATGTAAGGGCGGAAGAAAATTTTACCTTTGTTTTTAAACGAAGTTTTCTCATCGCCTGAGGTTGCGCTTTTCATATCGCCTGTCGGAAGTGCGCCTTGGTTACCATAAAATGCGAAATCGCCGTCTGGATTAGCTTTTTTAGCGTAAGTGTCGTATTTGGTATTAAATCTCCATTGAGTCTCTTTACCATCGACAACTGGCCATCTGAGACCTCTAACTCTGTGATATGTATCAAAATCAGCTAAATCGTGTCCGTGTCCGTCGCCGAAAATTCTATACTCTTCGAATAGATATTTATGCACGAAGAATCCATAGCCTTTAAATACCTCTCCGTCGCTTCCTACGACATTTCTACTATCGCCGAAAACTTCGGTGCAGTCAAAGCCTGCGATGATTGGATCATCTGCTTTGTATTCAAGTGCGCGTTTGTTAGCGAACAATACATCAAATAGAGTATCTTCTGGATCGTAACCCATTTTTTTCGCTTCTTCTAAAACATCTGGCAAGGTTAGCTTATCATCGATTTTTCTCTCGCCCCAGAAATCTTTAATTTTAAAGCGTTTTGAGAATTCTAAAATTTGCCATGTATCGCTCATCGCTTCGCCTACTGGCAATACTTGTTGTCGCCAGTGTTGAGTTCTACGCTCAGCATTACCATAAGCTCCCCATTTCTCATAAATCATAGCAGTTGGTAAAATCAAATCCGCTACTTTTGCAGATACGCCCGGATATGGATCGCTTACTACGATGAAGTTATCCATTTCTCTTGCTGCTTTGATCCAGTGATTTGCATTTGCAGTATTATGCCATGGGTTATTTACATGAACCCAAGCAAATTTAACCGCGCCGTCTTCAATATCTCTCATTAGTTTTACATAAGGGAAGCCTGGGCGCGGGTTGATTGTGCCAGCAGGGATTTGCCATACTTTTTCAGTCATTTCTCTGTGTTTTGGATTTGCTACAACCATATCGGCTGGCAATCTGTGGCAGAAAGTTCCTACCTCGCGTGCAGTTCCGCAAGCGCTTGGTTGTCCTGTTAGTGAGAACGCGCCTTCGCCTGGTTTTGCTTGTTTGCCTAACAAGAAATGCACCATATAGCTTTGCTCATTTACCCAAGTTCCTCTTTGGTGTTGATTCATACCCATTGTCCAAAAGCTTACTACTTTTCTGCCTTTTTCGACATATAAATCAACTAAGCCTTGAAGTTTTTTCTTGAAAGTTTCTAAATCTTCGTTGTCATCGCCTTTGGCAAGTTTGGCAACGAAATCTAGTGTATAAGGCTCTAAGGCTTTTTTGAAATCTTCAAAACCGATTAGCCAGTGAGCGTCGGCTTTGCCATTGCTTTTATTTTCTAGCGTGTCGCCAGCTTTCATACCAAGGTATGATAGTGTTACGCCTTCGTTTTCGCTAAGAACTTTTGATAGCTCTTTTTCTACTGTATCGACCTCTTTTGGATCAAATTTAGGGTGTTTTGGATTTGGTCTCATACCATAACCGATATCAACTGGACCTGTTGCAAACACGCAGTGATCTTTGACAAATTTCTCATCAAACGCTTCTGGGTGGTTATATACAATCTCGTGAGCGATCAAATTCCAAATCGCAAGGTCAGTATGAGGTTTGAAAATAATCTCAATATCAGCTATGCTTGAAGTTCTGCTCGAAAAAGTTGATAAATTTACAACTTTGTATTTATCAGGATTTTTAAGTTTAGCATCATTTACACGAGACCAAAGCACTGGGTGCATTTCGGCCATATTCGCGCCCCAGCAAACAACTGTATCAGTTAGCTCGATATCATCGAAACAACCTGACGGTTCATCTATACCAAATGTTTGCATAAACGCAACAACCGCACTTGCCATACAGTGGCGAGCATTCGGGTCGATATTGTGAGATCTAAAACCTGCTTTGATAAGTTTGACAGCAGCGACACCTTCCATGATAGTGTATTGACCGCTACCAAATACAGCTAAACCGCTTGGACCTTTTTCCTCGTAAGCTTTTCTGAATTGCGCTTCCATGACATCAAAAGCTTTTTTCCAGCTAACTTCGCCGAATTTACCTTTTTTGTCAAATTCGCCTTTTTCGTTCATACGCAAAAGAGGTTTTGTGATACGGTCCTCGCCATACATAATCTTAGCATTAAAATAACCTTTAATGCAGTTAAGACCACGATTTACAGGGCATAGTGGATCGCCTTTTACAGCTACGATTTTTCCGCCCTTTGTGGCAACCATAATACCACAACCGGTTCCGCAAAAACGACAAGCCGCTTTGTCCCAGCGCCAGTCTTTTTCGCCATCCGCTGCACTAGCTAGGCTTGGGGCAGAAATTCCAGCGGCACTACACGCAGCAGCAGCTGCTGAACTTTTGATAAATTCTCGTCTGTCCATAGAATTATCCTTTCTTTCAAAGAAATTTGTGAAACACAAGGCAAATTATAACAAATTATTAATCAAATTTATTGATTTAAATCAATAAAATTTGCAATAAATCCCTAAATTTCTAATATGTATAAAATTATAATTTTTAAATTTAAATAAATTTAGCACGATTTTGCGCTAATAATCGAATTCTTACAAATTTTGTATTGATATAGAATATTAATGTATGTGGATAAAATTAAAATTTGATATTTTTGAAATTTGGGCGGAAATTTGAGCTAGCAAGCTAGCTCAAATTTTATTTATTCGACTTCTGCGTCGATGACATCATCGTCTTTTTTAGCGTTGTTTGAATTTGCGCCTTGGTTTTGGTTGGCGCTAGCTGCTTTGTAAAGATCCTCAGCCGCCTTGCTTAGGGCATTTACCTTAGCGTCAATTTGATCTTTTGTCGCGTTTTCGTTTTTGAGAACTTCTTTTAGATCATTTAGTGCGCTTTCGATATTTGCTCTTAGCTCGCCTGGGACTTTTTCGCCCATTTCAGCAAGTGATTTTTCTGTTTGGTGAGCGATAGCGTCAGCGTGATTTCTAGCATCTACGCTTTCTTTGCGCTTTTTGTCCTCTTCTTTGTGAAGTTCGGCATCTTTTACCATTTTGTCGATTTCTTCGTCGCTTAGACCGCTTGAACCAGTAATGCGAATATCAGTTGCCTTGCCTGTGGCTTTGTCTTTTGCGGTAACTGTTAAAATTCCGTTTGCGTCGATGTTAAACTCAACCTCGATTTGAGGCACACCGCGAGGGGCCGGCATAATGCCTTCTAGGTTGAAATTTCCTAGCGATTTGTTATCTCTGGCAAACTCTCTCTCACCTTGCAAGACATTAATCGTAACGGCTGATTGGTTATCCTCAGCAGTCGAGAAGACTTGCGATTTTTTGGTTGGGATTGTAGTGCCTTTGTCGATGATTTTAGTCATTACGCTGCCAAGTGTTTCGATACCAAGGCTAAGTGGCGTAACATCAAGCAAAAGCACATCTTTTACATCGCCTTTGATAACAGCACCTTGCACGCTTGCGCCGATTGCGACGACTTCGTCTGGATTGACGCTTTTATTTAACTCTTTGCCAAATGCTTTTTTGACCTCTTCTTGCACAAGTGGCACGCGAGTCGAGCCACCGACCATGACGACCTCTTTGACATCGCTCATACCAAGACCTGCTTCGCTAACGACGCGTTTTAGAGTGTCGATTGTCTCATCTACCAAACTATCAATCATGCTTTCAAATTTAGCCCTAGTTATGGTTTTCATAAGGTGTTTTGGGCCTGTGGCATCAGCTGTGATGAAAGGTAAATTTACCGTTGTCTCCATTGCGCTTGAAAGCTCTTTTTTAGCGTTTTCTGCGGCCTCTTTTAGGCGTTGCATAGCCATGACATCGCCTTTAAGGTCGATTCCGTTTTCTGCTTGGAATTCGCTTGCTAAAAAGTCGATTACTTTGTTATCAAAGTCATCGCCACCAAGGAAGGCATTTCCACCAGTTGCTAGCACTTCGACCACGCTATCGCCGGTTTCTAGCACGGTGACATCAAATGTTCCGCCACCCAAATCATAAACCACGATTTTTTCGGCTTCTTTTTTGTCTAATCCGTATGCAAGAGCTGCCGCGGTTGGCTCATTTACGATACGAAGGACATTTAGCCCCGCGATTGTGCCAGCTTCTTTTGTCGCTTTTCTTTGGCTATCGTTGAAATACGCAGGCACAGTGATGACTGCATCGACTACTGGTTCGCCTAGGAAGGCCTCTGCGTCCTCTTTTAGCTTGATTAAAACTTTTGCTGAAATTTCTTGTGGGGTATAGACTTTGCCCGCGATTTCGACCGCGCACGCACCGTTTCGATCTACGATTTTATACGGAAGGCGTTTTTTGGCCTCTTGCGCGTTTTTCTCGTTCATCATCAAACCCATAATTCTTTTAATCGAATAAATCGTTTTTTCAGGGTTTGTTACGGCTTGGCGTTTTGCGCTATCGCCGACTAAAACTTCGCCTTTGTCGGTAAATGCGACAACTGAGGGAGTTGTGTTTTTGCCCTCTTTGTTTGGTATGATTTTGCTCTCGCCTCGTTCAAAAATGCTAACGCAAGAGTTGGTTGTGCCTAAATCAATTCCAATGACTTTTCCCATGTTTTATCCTTTTTATTAAATTTTGTTTTCTTTAAATTTTGTAAATTTGCGAATTTACTTCGCCAAAATAACCATTACAGGGCGCAAAATTCGCTCTTTGTAAAGGTAACCTTTTTGCAAAACTTGGACTATGTCGTTTGTTTTGGCTCCCTCTTTTTCTACGAGTTGGATTGGGTAAAATTTACCGCTTTCGCTCTCGTAGCCCTCATCGGTCGAAATCGGCGTAATGCCGTATTTTTCAAATGTGCTTAAAAACAAATTTATACATTGCTTCACGCCTTCTTCGATTTTATCGGCTAGTTCGTTGCCCTCAATATCGATTTTCGCGGCCTCTTCAAGTGCGTCGATTATCGGCAAGAGATCTTTTGCGAATTTTTCCGCCGCATACTCCACGGCTGTGGTTTTTTCGCGCTCCAAACGCTTTTTGATATTGTCGAAATCAGCACTAGCGCGGTAAAATTTATCAGTAATCTCGCTAAGTTCGTTTTGTAGCTTAGTGATTTCATCATCTTGCGCGCTTTCGCACTCACACTCGCTTTGTATCTCTTCGCTAAATTCATCGCCGTCGTCCGCTAGCGGGCTTTGGCAGCCGCAACCAGCGCCGCAGTTTTTGTGCTCTTTTTCCTCAAATTCACCTGCTGAATTTTGCGTTTTTTCGTCAAATTCTTGGCTCATGCTACTCCTTTACTAAATTTAAAAAATTTTTCATAATCCTCATAAACACTTCCAGCGCAAATCATCGTAGCGTTCTTGTTTTCGAATTTTACTGGGCATTTTATCCCCATAAAACCAGGCTCGAAATAGGGCGCAAAGATTAAATTTTTGTCAAAATTCACGGCGATTGAGGGGTTTAGCAAAATTTTAAATCTCTCATCTTTGAAAATTTTATACGCCATGACTTCGTTTGCGATAAACTCGATTTTCGAGTTTTTCAGCTCGCGGATTTTGGTGTTTAGCTCCCTAAGACCGATTTGCATAGAGGCGACTTCCAAATCTTTGAGCGAAATTCCGATTAAATTCGACAGAAGCTCGAAAATTCTGTTATCAAATTTCAAAATAATCTCATCTTTGTCGAAAACCAAAATCATAAAACGCTCATCGTGCTTTATAACCTCGGTCAAACACTCGCTTTCTGCGCTAAAAATCATACAATAAATATCAAAATCCTCTAAGATTGCCTCTAACTCATCGCCGTCCCTTAGCGATAAAATCTCGCTAAAATCGAGCTTAGCGCGCCAGTAGTCTTGCATGGTAGCTACTGTGGGGATACGCCCGCCACTGACATGAAGTTGCGTGATTGCGCCCTCGTCGCTGAGTTTTTTGAAATACACCCTAATCGTCGAGGCTGGTATAGCGACCTCCATGCGCCCGCCTAACTGCGACGAGCCAATCGGAGCGTTGAGGTCCAAATAGGCTTCGATGATAGAATCAAGTATCAAATCACGCTTGTTTGTTTTCATTTATTAGCACTCTTTCGTTTTGATTGCTAATATTATACAACATTGAGTGGCAAAATGTCAAGGTTTTTTAAAAATTTTAGCACTTTACTTCTTTATTTGCTAAATTTTGAAATTTCAAAATTTGGTTTTGAGTGCAAAATTCGGCGGTTTCATAGCTAAATTTCCCCCTTAAAATTCTTGGAAATTTTGTAAAATTTTATGTTTGTTTTATGAGAAATTCTGTATAATTCACACGATATAACGCAAAAATTTACTAATTTTGCTTATAAACAATACAAAATTTAGATAAACTATACAGATTAATGTATAATTAATCCTAAAACTTGTATAATTTTGGCATGTTAGAAACGAGCGATATATTCAATATTTTGCATAATGCCGTCGAGGCAAAAAATATGGGCAAAAAGATTTCTCACGCTGTAATGGCGAAAAAGCTTGGCGTGTCGATGAGGACATACCAGGATTGGCGCCTTGGCACGACCAAACCGCAGGCAGCGACTGCGATTTGTCAAATGCTGTGTGAGCTCGATAGCGACGAGGCGTCTTTTGTGCTACATAAAATAAAAAAATTATTAGGAGACTAATATGTATAAGATTACATTGCAAGAAAAAATGGATTTACAAAGCGTATTTTGCGCAATTTATGCAAAAAAAGAGTCAAAATTTAGCGCATTTTATCGCGCATTTTTTAGACGAATTTTGGCTAGATAATTTTCGTTAAATTTTATTTTTAGATACTGCCGCGGCTGAATTTAAATAGCCAACATTCAGCCAAATTTTAAATTTTACACATTTTATCATTAATTAAATATGCAATTTTTCCCAATTTGTCATTGCGAGCTTTCGTAGAAAGCGAAGCAATCTACGAGTTTAAAATTCCGAAGTGTCGGTTTGCAAAAACACAAACCTTAAATTTTAAATTCATAGACTGCTTTGCTAAGGCTTTGCCTTTCTTTGCAATGATAAATCAAGCAAAGCCAAAATTTCAATAATTCAAATCAAAAAATTTTCAAATTTCCTCGCAAATTCTCCAAATTTTAGCCCATTTTAAGGGGGGGGGGATACAATATAAACTTTATTTTTTTACAAAGGGCGGAAAATGATTGATAGCGTGGTTGCAAGCGAGCTGTTTATAAACGAGGATATTTTGACATTTTGGGCAGGCAGAAACAAAGAAATCTGCGATATGTGCGTGGCAAACGAAAATTTCGATCGTATCAAACGCTACAATATTTCGCTATCGAATCTCAAAGTCGATACTTTTAGAGCTGGCCATGTGCTTTTTGGCGATGTGGGCGATATATTTTTGAAATTCAGCGCGGGGCGCATTAGGTTTTACGGCGACAAGGCTCCGAGGCTGTATCAGGGCGTGTGCCATACCAAAACCAGAATCGGGCGAAAAGATGTGGAGTTTCACTTCGTCTATGCCTCGGCTTACGACGCTAGCGACAATCTCATCGAGGTTTTGCACATCGCAAACGACAAAGAGACTATGTTTTGCCTCGTCGATATCATGCTAAATGGCCAAGATTTCAGCGTCGATGAATACCATGCGCCGACTAAAATCGACCTTGACGCTGACCACACTAGAAGGGTTGCGAGCGTAGATGTGCGAAACCAGCAGTGGAACATAAACACCGCCAAAACCGCCGAAAAAGCAAAAGACGAAAATTTGGATAGCGAGATGATTAAACGCTCTAAATTTGAGGTTGCGGGGCAGATTTCGACCCTGCTAGAAAAGCACAAAGAGACGCTGAAAAATATCACAAATAGAAGTGGCGAGAATTTTTACGATTTGTATGCGAAATTTAGCGTTTATGATGATTTTTTGAAAATCGAGAGCTACAAAAGCGCGCTTGGCGATATCCAAACAATCCTAAATAAAATTTATAAAATCAAATTTGACAGGCTTTTGGACTGAAATTTGGGTCAAATTTGGCTTTTTGTTTGAAATTTGCGTGAAATTTTATGATAAATTTTGCGCAAAATTTTAAGTAAAATTTGGGCTTGAATTTTAAAAATTTTTGTCATTGCGAGCTTTCGTAGAAAGCGAAGCAATCTACGAGTTTAAATTGCAAAAACGCAAATTCCGTGTCATTGCGAGGAGCTGTTTTAACGGTGAGTGAAGTAATTTAGTAAAATTTAGAGAGAATTTTAAAATTATAAAAATTGATTTAAATTTCCCTGGATTGCTTCGGCGATACTCGCCCGCAATGACAGCAAATTTAGCGCAAGGGAATTTCAGGCTCGTAGATTGCTTCGTCGCTTTGCTCCTCGCAATGACAAATCAAAAAATTTTCAAAATTTCACGCTCAAATTCCGCAAATTTCACGCCAAATTTCACTCACCAGAAAAGTCCTCTGCTACCATTGCGGCTAGGCGGAGTTTTTCATTATCGAAATGCGTGTAAATGCGCGAGGTATTCAGGCTCGCATGCCCTAGGGCTTCTTGGACTAGCACCAAATCTTTTTCACGCTTGTAAAGCATGGTCGCAAAGGTGTGACGCAACATGTGCGCGCCGTTTTTTTTCTTGCGAATTCCTACGCTTAAAAGCAGTTTTTCTACGATTCTGCTGATATAAGCCTGAGTGAGCGCCGAGCCTTTTTTGTTGGTAAAGACATAATCATCTTTGTTTGCAAAATTCGTTTCCAACGCGTCCAAATCGCCCTGGATAAGGCGCTTTTTTATCATTACGACGCGGTATTTATTTCCCTTGCCTCGTATCCGCAATACATACAAATCCCCGTCCTCGCTGATATCCTTGCGGCGCAGGTTTATCGCCTCTCCCACACGGATCCCTGTGTAGATAATCACCTTTAAAATCAATCTATTTCTATGGGTAAATTTCTTAAAATCTGCGCTATTTATCGCGCCGATAAATTTCGAAATTTCATCTTCGCTTAAAAATTCAGGCAGTTTCACGCCACGATTTCCACTCACGCCACCCCAGCTTTTAAGCTCTATTCCGTAGTTGTGCGAGGCGCCGTTAGTTTCGTTTTGGCGGTCGATGAAGCCAAAAAAGTTTATCACGGCGATTCGGTAGTTTTTTTTGCTCGCATCGCTAAGCCCTCCCGTGATAGAGGCCAAAACCTCGCTTAAAAGCTCTTCGTCGATATTTTTCATACTTTCTAGCTCGTAGGATAAAAGCGCATTATAGAGCTTAAAAAGCGGGTTGAAATATGTATTAATGCCCGTTAGTCCCGCGTTTCTAGCGTCTTTGGCTAGGGTTGAGAGAGCCCCTATATTTGGGACATTTTTGGCTAGTGCCATTATGGTTTTGCTAAACAGCTCCTCGTTTTTAAGCTCTTTGTTTGAAAGCGAGCTTAGCTTATACCTGACGAATTTGGCCATCCAAAAAAGTAGCGAAGAGGCGAAATTTTCTTTGGCGTCTAGGGGTTGTTTCATTTCTCGTCCTTAAATATCACAAACGGCAACATTAGCGTGTTTTTGATGAGATTATATGGGGTTTTTAAAACATCTGTTGTAACGGCTGTGGAGTAGGTCGGCTTGCTCATAGTGCCACGAATTTCGATGATAGTCGAGATTGTCTTATCCTCGCCCAAGATTATTTGATTTAAAAGCGGGATTTTCGAGATTATCGAGCTTGCGTCTTTGAGATATTTTAGCTCTAAATCAATATTTAGCGCGCCTGATTTTAGATTTACTTCGCCGTTTCCTGCGATATCTGCGCTCGTGCCCTCAAACTGCATTGCGTTTAGATAAATTTTATCCTCGCTGCGGCGGAAGTAAATTTTGCCGTTTTTCACGCTAAATCCGCGGTCATTAAAATCTGGCGTTTTAAAGGCAAGTAGAGAGGGGACGGAGTTTAGGAAGCTAAGGAGTTTTTGATAGACGATATAATCTTTCAAAAATGTATTTTCGACCAAAATCTCCCCTCGATAGTTTCTCGGATCGATTCCGCTGGCTTTGAGCGTGAATTTTCCGCTATCGAAGCTTTGCGAGCCGATGATTTGATTCAGCTCCCTGCCACTGATATTTTGCGCGAAAATTTGAAATAGGCTTTTTTTGAAAATTAGCTTAAAATCGCCTTGCTTGAATTTCGCGTTTAGGTTCATATCCTTGCCAGAAAGCGAGCCTGAATACGACACCAAGTCGATAGTTTTGTTCATATCGGTTAAAATCACAGATGAATTTGTGCCAGAAAAGTTAAATTTAGAGCGCGCAGAATTCGAGCCTGAGTTAAATTCGCTGGTTTGGACGCTAGTATTTATCATGATATCGAGGTCTTTGAGCGTGATATTTGTGCCAGCCTTGCCACTACTAAAACTTAGTTTGCCATTGCCCGTAGCGCCATTTAGCGAGCTTCCTGCGACCTTTAAATTTAGGCTGTCGCTATTGTAATACCTGCCATTTTTTTCTATCAAACCAAAGTCAAATTTCAAATTTTTGCTAGTAATTGTGAAATTTGAAAAATCAGCCGTGCTAATGTGCGCATCACCGCCCGTGATTCCGATAGTTTTGAGGGTTTTGGAAAAATTTATTAGATCTTTTATCTCGGCTACATTTATGTCGATTTTATCGCCAAATCTCATATCCGCACCTAAAAACTGCGAGTGCAAAATCGGCGCAGTCCCGCTAAAATCGAGTGTGAGATTGTCTTTGACATTTGAGAATTTTAAAATTTCATTATCCCCAGCCGTGATATTAAAGCTTTTTATCTCGCCACTAAATTTAGCCTTTCGCGTGGTAAAATCAATAGTCCCGTCAGCCGTGGCGTTGAAAATTTCATTGCTTAGATTTGAGTTTTTGATATCAAGCTTTTTCTCCGTGATATGCACGCTAGCATGCGAGCTTTTAAATTTCGCCTTTGAAATCATAATTTCGCCGTTTTTTAGGCTCACATTTGCATCTACGGCTGCGCTTTCATGCACTGGGTCGATGTCGATTAGCACTCGTGCGTCGATTTGCTCGGCCTTGCTGACATATACTGGCTCATTTATGCCATAAAATGCTAAAATATCAATCAAATCCTTGCCGATATTTTCTTTGGTGCGCAAATCAAGCGCGACAATCGGCTCTCCGCTAAAAATTTGCTTGATTTTTACCCCAGAGCCATCAAGGCTAATGCCATTAAAGGTCGGATTGCCGATAGCGATATCTAGGGTGCCATCTTCTAGCGTGATATCAGCGCAATCAGCGATAACTGGCGAAACGGTGCTAGCGAAGCTCACATTTAAATCCTGCGCACTGGCTCTTGCGAAAATGCGCTTCTCATCGGCGTGGGGATCATCTAAATCAATGGCGATTTTTAGGGTGTCGATGTAGTATTTCTGCGCTACGACCAGCCCATAAATCCACTCTTTGGCGTGAGGATTAAGGCCTGTGAGCGCGCCAAGCTCGTCCATAAAGCGTTTTAGACTCGTGGCGTGGGCGTTTGAAACCTCTAAGCTCAAATTCGAGCCTATATTTAGCGCAGAAATTTTGCCTGAGATTTCATGCGAAGCAAATGTGCCGTTAAAATCATAAATGCTAGATTTGAAATTCGCGCTAGCCTCGCCTTTAAGCGTGGCGTTGAAATCTTTGAGTGAGATTTCATTTACGCTTACTTTTAGTCCGTTGCTAAGCTGGCTAAGGCCTGCGTTTATGCGAAAATAGCGAGTGTCGATAAAAAATATATCATCGTGGTATAAAACCTCGATTTTATCCTCGCCAATGCGCAAATTTTGGATATTAATTTCCTCGAAAAATTTCATCGCAAGGGTAAATTTCTTGCTATATTCGATGAGTTTTTCGTTTTTTTCCCTAAGCTCGGCTGGGGTTTTTGGCGTAGGATTTGCGCTTGTAAGCTCTTTTTTGTTGATTTGCAGATCTTTTACGCGCAAGATTAGATTGTTTTCAAGCTTTAAAAAAAATCCCTCGATTTTGACGAATTTATTCTCAAATTTATCGATTTTTACCCCTGTTTTTATAAAGATAATTCCACTCATAAAAAGTAAAAGCAAAATGGTAAAAAATCCGTAGATTATCTTTCGTATCACACGCTCTCCAAACTTTTGGCTAAATAAATTTGTGCGTATAATATAAAATTTAGGCAAAATTTGGGCTTATTTTCGTATAATTTCGCAAAATTTGATTAAGGAAAATTATGCAATCTTTGGGCAGGCTTATCCGTTTTTTATCTTTTGTAGTTGAAATTTTACTAATTTTCGTAGCAGTTATTTTCTGGGATTTTCACCAAAGCGCGCAAAACCCAAAAATCGTCGCAGTAGGCCAAGGAAGCGCGGTAAAAATTTTATCTTCGCTGGGGATTGGGGCGAGATTTGGCAAGACTCACGCTAGACTTCTCTCGCTTTATGGTGGCGCAAAAACCGGTGAATTGGAGCTAAGTAGCGAAAATTTACCAAAATATAGATTTTTATACGAGCTAGCTCACGCAAAGCCTGTGATGAACGAAATCAAGCTAATTCCTGGCGAGACCACGATAGTATTTTTGCAAAATTTAGCCAAATCTCGCGCGTTAAGTTTTGAAATTTTAGAGAGCGAATACAACGCAACTGCGCCGTTTTATGAGGGATTTTTGGTGCCTGAGACCTATAAAATCAATAAAAACGAAAACGAAAAAAATATCATTAAAATTTTAAGCGCGAGTGCGAATAAATTTCACGCCGAATTTAGAGAAAAACACTGCGCCGATTGCAACGATACAGCCTATAAAGAGGCGCTAATTAAGGCTTCGATTATACAAAAAGAGGCCGCAAACGCTGATGAAATGCCAATCGTAGCCTCAGTAATTGAAAACCGCCTAAAAATCGGCATGCGACTTCAAATGGACGGCACGCTAAATTACGGGCTCTACTCGCACACTAGGGTTACGCCAGCGCGTATCCGCACCGATACTAGCCACTACAACACATATCTAAATGACGGCCTGCCACACGAGCCTGTGTGCGTGGTCTCGCCAAATGCAATAAAAGCGGTCTTTGCGCCAGCGAGCACTGAATTTTTATATTTCATGCGAAATAAAAAAACAGGCTTGCATGATTTTGCCAAAACACAGGTCGAGCACGAGCGCAATGTCAGAGCTGCGCGAAGCGCAAAATAACAAAAAGGAGAGATTATGGCGATTTATTATACTTACACGGACGAATCCCCAGCCATAGCTACATACTCGCTACTACCGATAATTGGGGCGTTTTTGCGCTCAGAAAATATCGAGGTGAAAACGGCTGATATTTCGCTTGCTAGCAGGGTTTTGGCGAATTTTAGCGAGTATTTAAGCGAGGAGCAAAAAACTAGCGATGATTTGGCGTTTTTGGCAAATTTGACCAAAAGTAGCGACGCAAATATCATAAAACTACCAAATATTTCAGCCTCGCTTCCACAGCTAAAAGCCTGCATTAGCGAGCTTCAAGCAAGAGGTTATGCTTTGCCAAACTACCCAGATAACGCGCAAAGCGACGAGGAAAAATCTATCAAAGCCCGCTATGCAAAGGTGTTAGGAAGCGCGGTAAATCCAGTCCTTCGCGAGGGCAACTCAGACAGACGCGCCGCAAAAAGCGTCAAAGACTACGCTAGGGCAAATCCTGTGTGGAGTGCCCAGTGGAGCGGGAGTGAGCAAACCTGCGTAGCAAGCATGAGCGGGGGCGATTTTTACGCTTCTGAGAAATCGAAAATTTTCGCTAATGGTGCAAATTTAAGCATAAATTTCACTTGCGCTAGTGGCGAGAAAACCTGCCTAAAAACCCTAAAAATCGAACCTGGCGAGGTCGTAGATAGCGCGTTTATGAGCGTGAGCGAGCTTGATAATTTTATCGCCGCTAGCGCACAAAAAGCCAAAGAAAGCGGGCTTGTGTATAGTGCGCATTTGAAGGCTACGATGATGAAGGTAAGCGATCCTGTGATTTTCGGACGATTTGTGAGTGTGCTATTTGGGGGAGTTTTCGCCGAATTTAAAGACGAGTTTAAAAGTCTTGGCATAAATGCAAACGACGGGCTAAAAGCGGTTTTTGAGAAAATAAAAAATTCGCCAAATTTCGCCCAAATAAAGGCTAAATTTGACGAAGCGTTTGCAAATTTGCCCGAAATTTATCATATCGACGAAAATACGACAAATTTCGATATGCCAAATTTGGTGATAATCGACGCCTCAATGCCTGCGATGATACGAAACGGCGGGAAGCTACGCACCAAAGGCGGGCAAATGCGCGAAGCAATGGCGGCGATCCCTGATAGAAGCTACGCTAAAATTTATGAGGCGATGATTGAGGATTTGAGGGCGCATGGGTTTTTGGACCCTGCTAAAATCGGAGCCGTGGCAAATGTGGGATTAATGGCGCAAAAAGCCGAAGAATACGGCTCGCACGATAAGACCTTTATCATGGAAAATGACGGGCGTATCGAGGTCGAGAACGAAAATGGCGAGGTGGTTTTTGCGTATGATTTGCAAAAAGGCGATATTTTTCGCATGACGCAAACCAAAGAAAAAGCGATTAAAAACTGGGTAAATTTGGCGTTTTCGCGCGCTAAAATCAGTGGCGAGAAGCTGATTTTTTGGCTAGATGAGGCTAGGGCGCACGATAGAAATATAAAAGAAATTTTGCTAAGCCAAATCGCTCAAAACGCCGAATTTAAGGGCGCAAATTTTGAAATTTTAGATCCGTATAAAGCTGTAATTAAGACAAACGAGATTATTCGAAGCGGGCAAAATGTCATAAGCGCGACGGGCAATATTTTGCGCGATTATTTGACCGATTTATACCCGATTTTGGAGCTTGGAAGTAGCGCGAAAATGCTCTCAATCGTGCCACTTTTGGAGGGTGGAGCGATGTTTGAGACGGGTGCTGGTGGGACTGCGCCGGATTTGGTGTCTATGATGAGGGAGCAAAATCACCTTAGCTGGGATAGTCTGGGCGAGTTTATGGCGCTGTGCGAGGCGCTGGAATTTGTAGCGCAAAAAGAGCAAAACAAAAAAGCAAAAACCCTAGCAAATGCGCTAAATGCGGCAATTTTTAGGTATTTAAATGAAGCAAAATCCCCAAGCCGTGAAGTAGGGCAAAATGATATTCGCGCAAGCCACTATTTTTTGGCTAAATTTTGGGCGGAAGAATTGGCAAAATTCGAGCCAAAATTCGAGCAAATTTATGCAAAATTTAGCGAAAACGAGGCGGAAATTTTAGATGAATTAAACGCGGGGCAGGGCAAAGGCGTGGATTTTGGCGGATATTTTATGCTGGAATTTGACAAAATGCAAAAAATCATGCGCCCAAGCAAAATTTTAAACAAAATCATAGAGGAAATTTAATGAAAATAGCAATAATCGGAGCTGGAAATATCGGCGCAAATGTCGCAAACAATGTGATTGTAAATGAAAATTTAGCTGGGTTTTTCAGCGAAATCGCGCTTGTGGATATCGCAGAAAATATCGCGCGCGGTAAGGCGCTGGATTTGGCGCATTTAGCGAGCCTGTGCGAGTGCGATGTGAGGGTGTGCGCTGGAAGCGAGCCAGAGCTTTTAAATGGCGCAGGTATCGTCGTAATCACGGCTGGGCTTACGCGAAAAGCGGGACAAAGCAGGGAAGATTTGCTGAGAGCAAACGCCAAAATCGTGAGCGAGTGCGCGAGGAACACAGCCAAATTCGCCCCTAATGCGATAATCATCATCGTAACAAATCCGCTTGATTTAATGGTTTTGTGCGCGCAAAAAGCAAGTAATTTCGCGCCTAGTCGCGTTATCGGCATGGCTGGCGAACTAGATAGCGCGAGGCTGAAATTTGAGATTGCGAAATTTAGCGGGGATAAAATTTCTGCTCTAAATGCCCCAGTGGTGGGCACTCACAACGATGAAATGGTGATTTTAAAGGACGAGATAAACGCTAAAATTTCGCCTGCCGATTTAAACACTGCCTCGCAAAATACCCTAAATAGTGGCAAAAGCGTCGTTAGCCTGCTTGGCACTTCGGCGTATTTTGCCCCTGCTGGCGGGATCGTAAAAATCATAAAAAGCATAATCGCAGATGATAATAAAACCTTAATTTGCTCTGTGGTAGATGAAAACGGCGTGCCATTTGGCAGGTTTGTGAGTATCGGCAAAAACGGCGCAACAGCCCTAGAATTCGAGTATCCGTTGGAATTTAAGAAAAAATACAACAAAATGGGGCAAAGCATAAGAGAGCTTGAAATTTAAATTCGTGGCAAATTTGCAAAAACGCAAATTTGCCTAAATTTTAAAACGCCCTAACTATCATTTTGCGATACTCGCTAAGCTTCTTTTCATCGCTATTTTGCATAAATTCTTTAATGTAAGCTAGCAAATTTTCCTTTGTATGGGTCGGCAAACCCTGCGGCGGCTAAATTTCGAATCTGCTCGGTGCTTTTGTCGTAGAAATTATCGATTCTAGCGTATCGGTTGATACTTTCCACGCTTGGGACATATTTGTGAAGCAGTTCGGCGACTCTCATTAGCGTATCGTAACTAGCCGCAAAGCCGTCTGCGCCTTGCAAAAATATCCGTTTTGGTGCGCCAAAAACGCTTGGGATTTCTTTGATATCGGCTTCGATTTCGCCAAGTGGCGAAGTTTGAAATTTTTGATCCTTAAAATATGTGCAAAACAGGCAGTGGTTGTGCGAGCAGCCAATCGTAGTTTGCAAATACCCGTCTGCACTCTCGTATGGTGGGCGGTTTATTCCACTTGCAAAATTCATTTTATCTCCTTTATAAACTTCCGCTGATTGAGACTCTGCTTAAATTTTTCTCGCCGATAGTTTTGATTGCAAAGTCGAGTTTGCTTAGCATTTTTTCTTTGTGAGTGTTAAGCATGCCGTCAATTCTCACGCTATCAAACGGGTGCAGTGCCCAAAAATATGTGCCTTCAAGCTCCAAATTTGCGATAAACTCGCGCTCTTCTTCTAAAATTTCTTTTTCGCTAGCTGGGATAAATTCTGCGTTTAAAATTTGCTCATTTAGCTTCGTGTTCTTAAACGCAGTCATTGTGTTTAGTAAAATTTTGCTTGGTTTGATTTCGTTTTCTAACCTCGCCATTGCCCGTGCAGACTCGCTTGCCATGCCACGCCCAGCCGTGCCAAGCATAAGCAAATCACAATGTGAAATACCGATTTTATTTAGCCTTAGGCACTGAGTTTTGCTATCATCTGCGTCGTAACCTTTGCCTAAATTTCGCATTACGGCATTTAGACCGCTTTCTATGCCGATGTATAAATCATCTACGCCAGCCTCTTTTAGCGCGATTAATTCCTCGTCGCTTTTGGCGGCGATATTATCGATTCTAGCATACATTGTGATAGTTTTGATATTTGGCAAATATTTTTTGATTAGCTCGATTCGCGCTAAAAGTTTTTTCGTTCCTAGCGCAAATGGATCGCCGCCGACTAGATAAATGCGCGTCGCTCCCCTCGCGTATGAGCCGTGAAATTTGACGATTTCGGCTAAAAATTCCTCGACCTGCGCAAGGCTTAGCATACGAAATTTCACATTTGCATACATATTGCAATACGAGCAAGAGTTGTGCGAGCAACCCTCTGTAATGGGGAGCAAAAGGGTGTTTGCCTCCACTGGTGGGCGGTAGATTGTGCCGTTGTAGTTCATTTTTTCTCCTTATTTTTAAAATTCGATATTTTTATGATTTTAGAAATGTAAATTTAAAAAAAGTAAAATTTGAAAATTTATAAAATTCGGGTTACAGCTCTTTGATTATATAGCTAGCTAGCTCTTTTATCGCTTCTTCGTTTCTGCGATAATATGTCCATTTGCCGTGTCTTTCGCAGAGCAAAAGCCCAGCTCTTTGGAGCATATCGAGGTAGTTTGACACGGTAGAGGGCGACAGACCTGCCTTTTCTTGGATACTGCTGACGCACACGCCACCTTTTAGATCGACTACTTCGCCAAGCGAACTGCCTTGTGGTGGGAAATTCGCGTCTGGGTTTTTGAGCCAGTTAAGGATATTTAGTCTAGTTTCGTTGTTTAGTGCTTTGCAAATTTCAATTACATCAATTTTCATTTTTTACCTTTTTTAAAATCGCGAGATTTTATCATACATTTCGATAATTGTCAATATATCAAAATATCTCAAATTTTAAAATTTTATTCTTCTGGGTTGATTTCGACTATTTTATTTAGGACATATTGTTCTAAATCTCGTTTGGCGATATCGTTTTTAAGGGCTTCGTTGTAGATTTTTTCGACAGGTTTGGAGTATTTTTCGTATGGAAAATACAAAAAGTGATTTGCCCAAGCTTTTTGGATTAAATTTTTAGTGATTTCCTTGCGCCCCCATGCTTTAAAGCAGTCAAATCCGATAAAGACAGCAGAGGTCAGCAAAATGGTAAAAAGTATGGAAAAGTGAAAGTCGATTTTGGTAAAAAGCAGGTGAGTAATGCCTATGGCAAACATCACGAAAACAAAGGCAAATGTTCCAAAAATCGCATACGAACGACCATAATTAAATCTGAAATTTAGCTTAGCGGGATCGACTAGCATGCCGTCGTTAAACTCAGCGTTTGCCTCCAATAAATCGCGAAAAAGCACAGGTTTATCCGAGATATGAAACATAATATTTAAAATTTTGTCTTTGCAGTTTTTATTCATCTTTTTTCCTTGTCAAATTTGGCGCCATTATATCTGAATTTTAATTTTTATAAGATAAAATCACCTTTTAAATTTAAGGAGAGCGTAATGTTTGAGATAGCTAATATGAATAACGATGATTTTGTCTATATCAATGGCGAAATCGTGCGCGCCAAAGACGCTGCGATAAGCCCATTTGACCGCGGTTTCATGCTAGGGGACGGCATTTATGAGGCTGCGCCCGTGGTAAATGGCAAAATTTGCGATAAAGCCGATTTCTGGGAGAGATTTGAAAATTCTGTCGCACAAATCGAGCTTAAAATCCCATATACTCACGAAGAATATGAGGCGTTTTTAAACGAAGTCATCGCCAAAAACGGCGTCAAAGAGGGCGTGGTTTATACGCAAATCACGCGTGGTGCGGCATTTAGGGACTTCGACTATACTGATACGAAGCCGACTGTGTTTGCCTATGCCTTTTCGAAAGTGATTTTCGATAATCCCCTTGGCACCAAAGGTATCGAAATCGTAAGCCTGCCTGAGATTCGCTGGCATAGACGCGATATCAAATCAATCTCGCTTCTAGCGCAGTGTATCTCAAAGCACCTAGCACACAAGGCTGGGGCTTTCGAGTGCTTTTTGGTAGAAGACGGTTTGGTGACTGAGTGTTCGAGTTCGAGTGCGTTTATCATAAAAGACGGCGTTTTGATTACCAGGCCGCTATCACACGATATTTTGCCGGGCATTAGACGCAAGGTGATTTTGGGCTTTGCGGGCGAGCTTGGGCTAAAAGTCGAGCAAAGGGCGTTTAGTATGGAGGAAGTCTATGGCGCGGACGAGGTTTTCATCAGCGCAGCTTCTTTGATGGCAATCCCTGTCATCAAAGCCGACGGCAAGCCGATAAATGGCGGCAAAATCGGCAAATTTACCCCGCTAATTCGCGAACGCTACGCCAAACACCTAAAAGAACAAGCTGGGCTTTTGTAATTGAAATTTTAAATTTAGTCTATTGTGGTGGGCGAGAATGCCCACTTTGCAGTGCTGTTTTTTAAAAGTAAAATGATAATTTAATAAAACGAGATAAAACAAAATTTAAAAAGGTCATTTAAATGATTGAAAATAGAGTGATTTCTGTGATAATCCCAGTTTATAATGCCGAACAATATTTATATGAGTGCCTAAATTCTGTTATAAATCAATCGTATAAAAATTTAGAAATTATTTTAGTCGATGACGGAAGCATGGATAAAAGCTTTGAGATTTGCGATAAATTTGCCTTGCAAGATAGCCGTATCAAGGTGCTTCATCAAAAAAATGGCGGTGTTAGTGTGGCACGAAACAGTGGGCTGGATATTGCAACTGGCGAGTTTGTGACCTTTGTAGATAGTGATGATATGATTGATAAAGAGCATATCGCAAATATGCTAAATTTATTCGATGAAAATATCGATATAGTTTGTATGCCACTTGAAACAGACGGGCTAAATTTTAGCAAAAAAGAGTTAGACGCAATTTCTGCTTTTAAATATATTTTATACGAAAAAGAGAATTGGTTTGGTTGGAGCAACTGTAACAAGCTTTTTAGAAGAGATATTTTAAAAGATATAAGATATTTGCCAGATGAAAAGGTTGGAGAAGATTTTAGCTTTATCTATAAGGTTATTTTAAATTCAAAAAAAATCGTTTTTGGAAACAAAAAAACTTATAATTACAGAGTTTCCGATACTTCTGTTATGCGTTCTAGTTTTGATGAAAGACACCGAACGCTTTTGGTAGTTTGCGATCGATTTATAAAATATGTAAAAGACAAAGATATAGACTTATTGGACGAAGCATACTATTTTAAGGCTAATAGGCTTATATTATTGCTTTTGTATGCAAGAAAAAACAACGACATAAAAAGCGATATAAAATTTGTAAAAACTTATTCAAATGAATTAAAAAAGATAAAAAAGCAAATTTACAAAAATAAATTTTTGGGTTTTAAATTTAAATTCAAATGTTTTTTACACGCAAATTTTGCTATTTTGTTATACGCAAGGTATAAATTGAAAATTTTCTTAAAAAGCTTAAAATAATCAAACAAGTAGCGTTTGAAAAAGTATAAATTTGCAAATTTATATTTTTCCACGAAATTCCTTGTAAGCTCTTGCAATGAGAAATTAATGCAAAATTTGGTTATTTTTTGCATTTTAGACGATTTGATTATAAATTTTAAAAAATTCATTTTCTTCGTAAAATTTCACCACGGCTTTGTCGATTTTGACTATGCGCGAAAGGTAGGCGTAAAGACCTTCTTTGCGCGTGTAGAGGATTTTTAAGCCATTTAGGCTCGTGGCGCGTGAGAGCGCGACATAGAGTTGGCCGTTGGCAAAAATCCTATCGATATCGCAGGCTAGGTTTTCGATACTCATGCCTTGGGATTTGTGGATTGTGATCGCGTAGGCGAGTTTTAGCGGGAATTGATAATACCGCGCGATTAAAAAATCGCTCGCCTCGTCCTCGTCCGCTCTAATCTCGCTGTAATCATACCCCGCGCGCTCAACTCGCACGAAGGCGCCTGATTTTTTGCGCACTACGATACTATCAATTTCGCCAAAGCCGTTTAGTTCGATATTTTCTACCACGCCACTTTCGCCGTTGTAAAACTCACCTGATTTATTCATCGTAAAAAGCACTTTTGCGCCGACTTTTAGGCGCAGGGATTGGCTTAAATTTAGCGAATTTAGCCATTTTGAAATTTTATTATCATCGTAAGAGTTTTCGTGGATTTCGCACAGCCCCTCGCACAGATACAGCCTCGAATCTAGCGCGGCTAGCCTAGCTTCGTTTATCGCATCGACTTCGGCATTTCGCCCAGAGATTATGGTCGCATTATCGTCTAAACTCTCACGCGGAGTGATTAAATTCGCCAAAAATTTGGCTAAATTTTCGCTGATTTTGCCAAGCCTGATTTGCGATAAAATTTCATACAAACTCTCATCGTCCGTGCGCTTAGAACCTAGCATTTCTATGTAGAAAAACTTCATTTGTTCCCATGCGTGCGTGCCAAAGGCATACTCGCTCATACGCAAAAGCGAGCCTTGTTTGCTAGCACTTAGCTCGTCTTTTTTGACGACTGGCGGGAGTTGATAAAAATCTCCCGTTACTAGCAAATGACCGCTAAATTTGGACTTTACGAGGCGGTATTCGATCATCTCAAAGACATCAGCGCCGACCATTGAAATCTCATCAAGCACGATTAAATCGGTGATCGAAAGAATTTTGTTAAGTTCAGTTATTTTGGCTTTTTGCGAGCGGTCTAATTTTTTGAGTTCTTCGAAATTTTTGCTAATGCCAAATTTAAAAAAACTATGCAAGGTTACACCGCCGATTTCTACGGCACTAATGCCGGTTGAGCCTAGCACGATGACGATTTTGCCGTGAGTGCGAAACTCTTCGATGACGCCTTTGACGACATAGCTTTTGCCTACACCGCCACCGCCTGTGATAAATACATTTTGTGATTTGAGCTTTTGTGATACGAAATTAATCAAATTTTATCCTGTTTTTTGGCAAAATTATAGCCAAAAATTTTTAAAGGTAGCAGTTTTGAGAAGGCAAATTTTACTATTTATAACATTTATGTGGATTTTGGCTGGTTGTGCCTCGCACACGCCACAAAAATCCAAATTTATCCCCGAAAATCCAGAGGTTTTGGCATTGGAATTTGAGCAAAGTGCGGAAATTTTGCCACCCGTGAGCGCCCAAAGCGTGGCAAGCGGGGAGAATTTTAAGGAAAGGTATTTTCGCGTTTGGGACAGCGATAAAATCACCGCTAGCCCAAAGGAAGCATTTTGGGGGCTAAACTACGCTAAGGGTAGGCATTTTGATTTAGGGGGAAACATCTACCCGCAAGCCGTGTATGATGCCATGCACGAAAATGCAAACAAAAAAGCCCTTGGTAGCGTAAATATCCCAGCAATCACCATAAAAAACACGCTTTTGCGAAATATCCCAAGCGATATGCCGATTTTCGGCGATCCTAGCGAGCCGGGCGAGGGCGAGCCTTTTGATTATGCGGCAAATTCGGCTCTTGGCGTGGGATATCCGCTTTTTATCTCGCATTTTAGCAAAGACGGCGTCTGGGCTTTCGTGCAAAATGACGGCGTGTGGGGCTGGGTGAGGGCTAGCGATATCCAAGAAATGGGGATAAACGGCGCTAGTGCGTATAAAAATTCGAAATTTATAGCGATTTTGCAAGATAATGCGCCGATTTTTGACGAGAATAGGCGTGAAATTTTTAGAGCGCGCACGGGGACGATTTTGCCGTATGATTTCGCTGGTGGCGGGCTATATGGTGGCAAGATGATTAGTAAAGAGGGCGTGAGAGCGTATTTTGTGGAGGATAAATTTGCCAGAATTTGGCCAGCCGAGCTAAATAGCGAAAACGCAAAACTAATCAGCGCAAGCCTGATAGGGCAAAAATATGGCTGGGGCGGATACAAACTGCTGCGCGATTGCTCGCTATTGACAAAGGATTTTTTGGCAAATTTTGGGCTTTGGCTTCCAAGGAATTCAAAGGCGCAATCAAAGCGCGGAAGGACATTTTCGCTAGCAAATTTGAGTGCGAGCGAGAAGCTAAATTTGATCAAAACACACGCCAAACCTTATGCGAGCGTGATTTATATGCCAGGGCATGTAATGCTCTATGTAGGCGAGATAGAGGGCGCGCCAGCCGTGCTTCACAATGTCTGGGGACTAAGGCGTATGAATAAAGAGCGCGCGGTGATTGGCAAAACGGCGATTACCTCGCTAAGCATAGGTGAGGATAGGGCCGATATCGCAGAAGATAGATTGCTAATCTCGCGTATTAGCGCATTTAGCGTGCTTAGCGAAGATGATGGGGTTAGCATACGAGAACTTTTTGGACTAGAAAAATGAGATCGAAACTTTACAACGATAATCTTTTAATCGAAGCCCAAACCCATATTGATAGACTTCATTTAAATATCGCGTGGGAGCGGTTTTGTGAATTTTACAAAAAGGCTGGCGCGATACGCAAAAACGATGAGTATTTACTAGGGCTTTTTGGGGCGTGTTTGGGATATCTGCCTGATGAGGGTATGAAATTTATGGATTATGGCGCACATATCATAGATGCTGGTAAGGTCATAGGGATAATCGAAATTTTAAACGAGGCAAACCCTGATAAAAATTTGGTTATTCCAAGGGCGTTTGCTAGGCTTGGCGAGCACGAGGAGGCTAGATATCTCATCATCACAGATAAAAAAATTTTGAGATTTTACCTAGATTACGAAGCGCAGTGGCAGAGCTTTTATTTTGAAGATTTGGATTTTTTGGAATTTTGCAAATTTTACGCACTGCTAAATTATAATGCCCTAAAATCCGGTATCCCAGTGACGATGAGGGAGCGCACGGCGTATCGAGAACAAGACATTTCTAGCAAACTTTACCGAAATTTTAAAATTTTTCGTATGTCGCTTTTCGAGGATATGTGTATCCAAAACGAGAGCTTAAATCATCTTTTGCTAAGCGAGGCGTTAAACAAGCTTTGCGATAGGATAATTTTCGCGATTTATGCTTCGCATAACGAGCTTTTGCCAAGTGGAGCGCTAGAAAGCGTGCAAACATATGATGAGCTAAAAAGCCTTTTTGCACTTATTCACACGGGGGACAATGAGCGTGGCGTGGTGAGATTTAACGGAGATTTGTTTGCGCCTGATTTGCTTTTAGATAATCTTAAAATTAGCGATTTGGCATTGGAGTTAAATTTGATTTCCAAATACGATTACAAACTCGATGTTACGCCAGATATGCTCTCATATATACTATCGCAAATTTACAATTTCGAAGAAATTTTTCAAAAAGATTAAAATTTAGAATTTAAAATTTCTTGCAGAATAAATTCTGCAAGAAATTAGTATTAGATTAAGGCAGGAGCTACTAAGAAGCCTAACGCTACTGATAGCGCGACCATGATAGTTCCTGGGATGAAGAAGCTGTGATTGAATACATATTTTCCAACTCTTGTTGTGCCTGTATCGTCCATAGCGATAGCACCCAAAGTCGTAGGATATGTAGGTAATACGAAAAGACCTGATACAGCAGCAAAAGAAGCAACCAAAACCCAAACTTGTCCAGCTGTTTCTGGGCTAGTCATACCAAGTGCTAATGCAACTGCTGGCATCATAACTTTTGTAGTTGCAGCTTGTGAATATAGCAAGCAGCTTAGGAAATATAAAACGATAGCTAAAACAAATGGATAGTTGCTAACGATATTTTTCGCTACATCTTTGAAAAGATCGATGTGGCCATTAACAAATGTAGTTCCAAGCCATGCGATACCTACGACGCAGATACAAGCACTCATACCACTTTGGAAAGTGTTTGCTTGTAATAGTTTGCCTGTATCGACTTTGCACAAAACTGTGATAAAAAAGCCGATTGTAAGCATAAAGCTAATAATAGCAGCGTCGCGAGATAGGATTGGTTTTTCGACCAAACCAACGCTTTTTGAGATAGCAAGAGCGTAAGCAACGACAATCAAAACACCGATAGCAAAAATCGCAACTGAGCGTTTTGCAAATGGTTTTGGCTCAGCGTATTCTGTAACTTTAACCTCTGAAACTAAACCTTTTGCTAGTCTTTCTTGATAGATTGGATCTGATGAAAGATCTAATTTAAAAAATGTATTTACAATAATTGCTGTAATAATCATAGCAACAAAGGTTGTTGAAATACAAATGAAAAGTAGTTTTGGATAGCTTACACCTAGTGGCTCAACAACACCTGTCATAGCTACGAACGCAGCTGAAATAGGTGAAGCTGTAATAGCGACTTGGCTTGATACAACTGAAAGCGCTAGTGGTGCGCTTGGTTTGATGTTTTGACCCTTAGCAACCTCTACGATAACTGGGATCATAGAAAACGCAGTGTGACCAGTACCAGCTAGGATTGTTAGCATATAAGTAACAGTCGGAGCTAGGATATTGATTTGTTTTGGGTGTTTGCGCAAAATTCTAGATGCAATCTGAACCAAATAATCCAAACCACCTGCAACTTGCATAGCAGCAATCGCTGAAATAACTGATGCGATGATCAAAATAACATCTACTGGAATATCTTTGAATTCCACCTTCATACCGATAATCGCCATAACGACGATACCTAAACCGCCAGCGTATCCGACGCCCATACCGCCTAAGCGAACGCCTAGGTAAATACCAGCTAGCAATACGGCTAATTGGACAAATAGCATAATATCCATGCAAGACTCCTTTGAAAATTCAAAACTCTAAATTTGGGGTAGGTCAAAATTTGACCTACCACGATAAAATTTATTTACCTGTTTTTTTCATGCCAGGATTTAGCATGTTTTTAGGGTCTAAAATTTTATCAATTTCTTCTTTTGTTAAATAACCGCGCTCTAAGCAGATATCGCCGACTGCTTTACCAGTTTGGAGAGCTTCTTTTGCGATACTTGCTGATTTTTCATAACCTAAAATTGGGTTAAACGCAGTTACGATACCGACTGAGTTTAGCACTGATTTTAAGCAAGCTTCTGGATTTGCAGTTAGTTTTTTGATAGCTTTGTCGCTTAGTGTTTTAACTGCGTTTTCCAAGATTACGATTGAGTTAAATAGATTATAAGCAATGCCTGGTTCGAAAGCGTTTAGCTCGAAATCGCCTCTTTCAGAGCATAGCATGATAGATACATCATTGCCGATGACTTCGTAGCATGCCTCACCTACAACTTCGCAAATTACAGGATTTACCTTACCTGGCATGATTGAGCTACCTGGTTGCATTTGTGGTAGGTTGATTTCGCCTAGACCGCATCTTGGACCTGAATTCATTAGGCGTAAGTCGTTGATGATTTTGCTAATTCTTACAGCAGCTGTTTTTAGTGCGCCAGATACATGCACGAAATCGCCTGTATCTTGTGTAGCTGCGATGAAATCCTCAGCTGGTTTGAACTCAACGCCAGTGATTTGGCTTAGGTGTTTTTCTACTACAAATTTATAATCTGGGTGGCAGTTGATACCTGTGCCGATCGCAGTTGCGCCCATATTTAAAAAGCTCATTGACTCTCTTGCAGCTTTGATTTTTGCTATATCGCTTTTAATGTAGCTTGCAAAAGCGTGGAAGGTGTTGCCAAGTGTAGTTGGGACAGCGTCTTCAAGCTCTGTTCTACCCATTTTGATGATATCTTTGAAAGCCTCAGCTTTTTTCTCTAATTCGCCTTTTAGCTCTTCCATAGCAGCTAGCAAATCTGTAAGTTTAGCGTAAGCTGCGACTTTGATTGAGCTAGGGTATGTATCGTTTGTGCTTTGGCCTAGGTTTGTGTGATCGTTTGGATGAATGAATTGATATTCGCCTTTGGCATGACCTTGAATTTCAAGAGCGACATTTGTCAAAACCTCATTGACATTCATATTTGTGCTAGTTCCTGCGCCGCCTTGGATCATATCTACTACGAATTGATCCGCGAATTCGCCTGCGATAACTTTGTCGCAAGCTGCTACAAGTGCATCAGCAATCTCTGGTTTTAAAACGCCCAATTCTTTGTTTGAAAGTGCTGCTGCTTTTTTGATTTGTGCAAATGCTTTTACAAAAAATGGATAATCGCCAAGTTTGCGACCTGTCATTTTGAAGTTGTCCAAAGCTCTGAAAGTCTGAACGCCATAGTATTTGTCGTTAGGAATTTCGAGCTCACCTATAAAATCGTGTTCTTTTCTAGTTTCCATCACTAGTCCTTTCTGAAAGAATTTATGTGATTGTATTATTAAATACCTAAAAACAATCTTAAATTTTCGTTAAAATGTTACTTTAAATTCAAAATTTTATAATTATTCGTTTTATTTTAAGATTTTATTAAATTTGGCGATTTTTTCGCTTGATATGAAGTATGTAAATTACAGAAAGAAGTAGGACAAATCCCAATAAAAGAAGCGTGATTATATGCAATTTTTCCTTAATTAATTCTTGATTTTCGCCGATAAAATATCCAAGTAGCATCAAAATCAGCACCCAAATCCCAGCACCAAGTGCTGTAAATGCGCAAAACCGCGCTAAATTCATCTTCGCAAGCCCTGCTGGCAGGCTGATGTATTGGCGGATACCTGGGATTAGTCTGCAATTAAATGTAGAAATTTCGCCATGTTTGTTGAAAAACGCTTCAAATTTGGCGAATTTTTCGTTTGTTACGCCGATAAATTTGCCAAATTTATCGATAAATTTGCGCCCGAAAAAATAGCACAAATAGTAGTTAAACACAGCCCCAGCCACGCTCCCAGCTAGCCCGCATGCAAATGCTATGGCAAAGCTCATTTCGCCCTTGCTAGCGAGGTATCCTGCTGGAATCATCACAACTTCGCTTGGAAATGGAAAAAAACTGCTTTCTAAAAACATCATCGCAAAAATGCCGAAATATCCCCACGCTGCGACGAATTCTACGATAAAATTTACGATTGATGTAAGCACGATTTTTCCTTAAATTTGAAATTTAGAATTTGCGCGAAACTTAAATTTTATTAAATTCCGCGCATTAAATTAAAATTTTTATTTTGCGTATTCTACTGTCTGTTTGCTAAATAGCTCGTTTGCGATATCGTCGATTTTTTTGTTTAGTTTGCTTGGCGCAATTTGAGCTTTTATCATCTCTTTGACTTTGTCAAATTCCACAGGAGCAGCTTCTTTTAGGTCTTCTTTGTAGATGACATGATAGCCAAATTGAGTTTTCACAGGGGTTTTGCTAATCTCGCCTTTATTTAGCGCCCACGCAGCCTCTTCGAACTCGCTTACCATCATACCTTTGCCAAATGAGCCCAAATCGCCGCCATTTTCTTTGGCGCTTGGATCTGTTGAAATTTCTTTGGCAAGTTTGTTAAATTCGGCTTTTAATTTGTCTTTGCTGACTTTTTCTAGCTTAGCGATAGCGTCTTTTGCCTCTTTTTCATCTTTTAGCAAAATGTGGCTAGCTACGACGCTTTCTGGTTGCATGAAGCTGTCTTTGTTGTCATCATAGATTTTTTTTGCCTCTTCGTCGGTTACTTTGACATCTTTTGTCTGCTCTTGTTGCCACAAAGCAAAGGCGATTTCATCTTTTGCAAGTTCGACTTGTTTTTTGTATTCTTCGCCATTTACGATACCGCTTTTTTTAGCCTCGGCAATCATAAGTTTAAATTTAATCATTTGATCGATTAGTTGTTTTTTGTCCTCATCGCTTGGGGTAGCGTGTGGGTTTTGAGCGAAAACTGGTGCGATATCCTCGTCTGTAACCGTGATATCTGTGCCTTTGACACTAGCTAGCACGCCAGCATTTAGCGAAAGTGCCATAGCGGCGACGAAACTGATTGATAAGAATTTTTTCATTTTTTTCCTTTTTTGAAAATTTTTGCGCGCATTATAAAAAAAGATTGTAAATATATGCGTAATATGATAAAAAATGCGAAATTTAGCCTACGAATTCGTAGGCTAAATTTGGATTAAAACGACGGAACAATCGCGCCTTTGTATTTTTCCTCGATAAATTTTTTCACACTTTCGCTTTGAAGTGCGCTATCAAGGGCTTTGATTTTTGGTAGGTTTTCATTGCCTTCTTTGACGACGACGATGTTTGTGTATGGGTTGCCGACTGCTTTTTCGATGAAAAGTGAGTCTTTAACTGGGTTTAAATCCGCGTTGAAAGCGAAATTTGAGTTGATTACAGCGATATCGACATCATCAAGTGTGCGAGGCAAATTTGGACCTTCAAGCTCTAAAATTTGGATATTTTTAGGATTTTTGGTTACATCTAGGGCTGTGCGGAGCTCTACATCTTTATTAACCTCGATTAATCCTGCATCCGCAAGCACATCAAGCGCGCGAGATTCGTTCGTAGGATCGTTTGGCACGGCTACTTTGGCGCCGTCTTTTAGGTCTTTTAGATCTGTGATTTTTTTGCTATAAATTCCCATCGGTTCTAAATGCACGCCAACTGTTGTTTTGAGTTTTGTGCCATTTTTGGCGTTAAATTCCACTAAATATGGCTCGTGTTGGAAATAGTTCGCATCCACGCTGCCGTCATCTGTGGCTAAATTTGGAGTAACATAGTCGTTGAAAACTTTGACTTCGAGTTCGTATCCAGCGGCTTTTAGCTCTGGTGCGATATGCTCTAAAATTTCAGCATGTGGCACAGGAGTAGCTGCGACAACTAATTTTTCTGCCAAGGCAAAACTTACAACGCTTGCACTAAGAAGTGTAGTTAGAAATAATTTTTTCATTTCTTTCCTTTGATGAGAATTTAAAAAGGGCGATTTTATCATAAAATTTGGGCGCAAAACACAACAATTATTAAATTTATATGTAAATTTGTATTTGAAATTTCACTTCTAAATAATAATTTTTATTAAGTAGAGTTTAATGAGCTTTTGGTTATCATAAATTTTGAATTTTTGATAAAGGAGAGAGTATGAGACAATACGAAACATACAAATGCGACAAATGCGGCTGTGAAGTCGAAGTGCAAAAAGTAGGTGAGGGCGCAGTTTTGACATGCTGTGGAGAGCTGATGAAATGTATCACTGAGGATTTGACACAGGTAAATTTAATGAAGGCGTTTGCCGGCGAATCACAAGCTAGAAACAAATACGATCTTTACGGCGATTTAGCCAAAGAAGCAGGTTTTCACGCTATCGCAAGGCATTTTTACGAAGCGGCTGAAAATGAAAAATGGCACGCAAGAGCCGAGCTCAAAGCTCACCACGCAGCAGCCGGAATTCCGCTAGATAAAATGGATAAAAACCTAATCGACGCAGCAGCAGGAGAGCGATACGAGCATGAAAGCATGTATCCAGCATTTGCTCAAATCGCCACAGAAGAGGGCAAAAAAGAGGTCGCAAGGCTATTTAACGCTATCGGCAAGGTCGAAGTCGAACACGAACGCGAATACAACGAACTTCAAAAAATCTTGCTTGAAGAGGGATTTTTCGAGAGTTTTGATGAAGAAGTTTGGGTTTGCGAAGTTTGCGGCCATGTGCATCGTGGCAAAAAGGCTCCGGGTGCGTGTCCTTTATGCAAGGCTCCAAAAGAGTATTTCAAAAAACAAAGATTAGTTTAATCTTTCAAATTTTGGCGTCAAATTTGGCGCCAAAATTTATTACTTCTACTTCTTGGATAAAAATTTCAGGCTCATAGCTCAAAATAGACATTGGTTTTTGGCGAGTTTGTAGAAATTTTGTAGATAAAAAATGCGAATTATAGTGAAAAATTTTAAAGTTGCAATTTGAGTTAAAATTTTTATTTAAATTTAGTTATTGGTTATAGCGTGTGAATAGCTTCGTATAAAATGCCTCAAAAGCGCGCATGTGCAGTGGATAGAAATGTAATACCAAAAAAATCACTTATAGCGGCGCTAAATCTTTGCTCACTAGCTTCTATGTTTTCTGTTGTCATTTTTTCTCCTTAAAGTTAATTTGTTTTAGTTTTATTATTCTAAATTATTGTTATATTTGCTTTGAAGTTTTTTAATTTCATCGGAAGTGATATTCATATCTACACGATTGTTTCCGTAGCCAAATTTCCTTTCTTCGCTTGCTGTTATTTTATTTATAATTTTCATTTGTTGATGAAAAACTATATACTCTTCTATGTTTTCAAAAGTTCCGTTTTTATCTAAACAATTTTCGTATAAAAATTTAGTTCCACGATCTTGTATTCTTAAATAATAAGTCTCTCCATTTTTTCTAGGGCTAAATTCACTTCTCCAAGCATTATAGCACTCGTCGTCATATAATTTTTTCAAAAATTCCTTGCTTGGGTTCCAAGCGTCTATTGAGACATTATATTTTTTAAGCAAGGCTATTTTTGGTCGTGGGTGTGGGGATTGAGATATTGGAAAATATAATGAATGTCGAAAACGAGCTAATTCTATATTGTTTTCGTAATTGTTGGGAAATTCAACATATTGTCTTTCTATCTCTGCAATATCGCTTGTAGCCTTATAATTATCATCACCAATATGATATTGGTATAAATATGGCTTATACCCACTTTGCAATACAAGCTCTAAAATATCAAGTTGATTATTTCTTAACAAAGATCTGAAAAAATATTCGCTCAAATAGTCATGTTCTCCGCTGTGCATATCATCAAAGCTTTTCCAGATAAGATGAGCTGTGTTATTTTCATCAAAATATGGTTCAAATTCCCAAAAATCGCTTAATCCTAAAACTCCAAGTGGTGTTTGTATCATAGTAACTTCTTCAAATTTAACACCGTTTTCATATAAAAGCTTTACCGCTTTTGTAGAGTTGTTTTCCATAGCGTATGCCATAGGGCTAAGCTTATGCCTATCTTTTTTATGTGGGTCTGCTCCTAAATTTAAAAGTTCTTTCGCAGTGTCTATGTCATCGTAAAAACTAGCATACATCAAAGGTGTTACACCTTTATGAAGTGGTTCATCTACGCTAATGTTGTTATCTTTCATATAGTTTAGAATTTTAGCAGTGTCTTTTGATTTTAAAAGCAGTCGTAAATTTTCCATTTTTTCGTTATTTTTAACCATATCTTCATTAATATTCCAGTGCCTAAATGCAAAGGTTTCAACTTCTTGTTGTGAGACATACTTTGAAATTTTTGAGTTTTTAGATATATTTGTATCGGCTGTAACTACAAAATTTGATTTTTTCTTATCTAGTTCTACAATCCTTAGTATAATAGCTAAGAAAATAACAGGTAAAATCCATAATAAATTTTTCATATATTAAATCTTTTATAAAATTTACTAAATTTAACCCACAAATTGTGGGTTAAATTTAGCGTGATAAAAGGTGAAATTTATGCGTTATTACCTTTTGCAATCTGCTCTTTTAATGCGCGTTTTAGAACCTTGCCAGTGGCGTTGCGTGGTAGATCTGGCACGAAATGCACGACCTTTGGAATTTTGTAGTTTGCTAGGTGATTTTTCAGATAAGTTTTGATTTCGCGTTCGCTTAATTTTTGATTTTCTTTGAGTTGCACGAAAGCTACGACCTCCTCATCTGCGTATTCATCTCTGATACCCACGACCGCACAGGCCTCGACTTGTGGCATTTTGTAGATGATTTCCTCGACCTCGCGCGGATAGACATTTATGCCTTTGGCTATGATGATATCTTTGATACGATCGACGATATAGATAAATCCCTCATCGTCCATATACGCAAGATCTCCCGTGCGAATCCAGCCGTTTGTGAGAGTCTCTTCTGGCGGGATATTTAGATATCCTTCCATGACGCAATCCCCGCGCACGATAATCTCGCCAATCTCGCCACGAGCGACTTCCATGGTTTCATCATTTACGATTTTGACCTCGTATCCGTCAAGCGGTGTGCCTACGCTTAGGATTTTTTGTTTGTCGTAATAGTTTAGCGATACGATAGGCGAGCACTCACTAAGTCCATAACCCTCGATAAGGTGGGCTTTTGGGAATTTTTTGTAAAATTCGTCGATTGTTTGCTGCGCAAGAGGGGCTGCGCCTGACATAAATACTCTAAGCTTATTAAACCATCTGAATTTCCAGCCAAGTTTTGCCTTGCCTAGCATTGTATAAACTGACGGGATTCCCAAAAATACCGTTGCTTTGCGTTTTAGGGCGGTATTTAGGACATTTGTGATAGGGAAAACTGATTTTAGAGCGATTATGCTCGCGCCGTTGTATAGTGATAAAATCAGCGTCGCAGTCAGCGTGAAGCTATGAAACATCGGCAAAAATACCAAAAATCTATCCTTACCACTCACATTGTAGCGAGGAGTGGCTTTATCGGCGTTTGAGAGTATGTTTTTGTAGCGAATCATAGCGCCTTTTGGACGACCTGTCGTGCCTGAGGTATAGACGATATGGCTTAGATCGTTTTCGGTCGGAGATTTTGCTATTTCTAGCTTGGTTTTACAGGCTAGGACAGTATCAAAGCTGACATTGTGCTCACTAAGTGCGCCTTGTGTTTGCGCGTTTGGAAGGGCTGAGTTTGGGGTTGGCTCATCGCTTTTGCCCTTGACCCAAATTATGCGTCTGATATCTGGTGCGCTAATGCTTTTAAGCTCCTTGCTAAGGGCGGTCGAAGCGAAAATCATGCGAGCGCGCGAATTGTCTAAAATATACTCAATTTCCTCGTTTTTAAGGAAGGTATTCATAGGCACAGCGACCGCGCCGATTGAGGTAATACCTAGAAAAATGGTGAAAAACTCATAGCCGTTTTGCACATACATAGCCACTCTATCGCCGAAGCGAATTCCGCTATTTTGCAAATACGCGCCGATTGCATCGACTTTGGCTTTAAGCTCTGCGTAGCTAATCTCCATATCCTCGTCATAAATCGCTATATGGCGAGATTTTTCGCTCGCATAGAAACTTAAATTTTGGTATAAATTTTCGAATTTATATGTCATGTTTTACCTTTGTGTGGTTTGGTTTTCCGCGAATTTTATCAAAATTTATATAAATTTAGTTAAATTAAATCAAAAATTTAAGAAAAGATAAATTTAGACGCACAAACGGCGTCTAAATTCGGTTATTTTTTATCTTTTGGCTTACCTGTGCCTAGTTTTACCTGTTTTTCGGCTTTTTGCGCTTTTTTTAGGGTTTCTAATTTTTCCAAGCCCTCGTTTCTAAGGCTATTTTCCATAAGCATGATTTCCTCTGTGCCGGTTCTGACCAAATCCACATCGACTTTAAATTCGCTAGGATCGATTTTTTCATCATAATCAATTCTGGCTAAAATGCAGCGAAACGCATTAAGTCTTGCAGCTTTTTTATCATTACTATCTAGCACGATCCATGGCGCGATATCGGTGTTTGAGGCTAGTAGCATTGAGTATTTTGCCAAAGTGTATTGCTCCCAAAGCTCTTGTGATTTGGCATCTACTGGGGAGAGTTTGTATTGTTTAAGAGGGTCTGTGCGGCGCGCCTCGAAGCGTTTTTGTTGCTCCTCTTTTGAAACTGAGAAATAAAATTTAAACAAAATAATGCCAGAATTCGCTAGCATTTCCTCGAATTTCGGCACTTGGCGCAAAAATTCTTTATGCTCAGCGTCAGAGCAAAATCCCATTACAGGCTCGACCATAGCGCGGTTATACCAGCTTCTATCAAAAATCACAATCTCGCCAGCGCTTGGCAAATGCGCGACATAGCGTTGGAAATACCATTGTGTTTTTTCGACATTGCTTGGCTTTTCGAGTGCGACTATGCGGCAACCGCGTGGGTTTAGGTGCTCGGTTAGGCGTTTGATTGTGCCGCCTTTGCCAGCTGCGTCGCGACCTTCCATGATGATTAGGACTTTTAGCCCTTTATCTTTGACATAGCGTTGGAGTTTGAGTAGTTCGATTTGAAATTTTACAAGCTCGCTTTCGTAAAATTCTTTGTTCATTTTTTTGATTTTTTTGCCCTCGTATGCGATTTGTTTGAGTTGTGTATCGCTTGTTTGTTCAGCCATTTTGTTCTCCTTTTTTGAAAATAAAACTTAGATTATACATTTAAAAGAATTAAAATTTAATATGTTTTTGATAATATTAGGAAAAAATTTTAAGGCAAATAATGAGAATTTTATCTTTTCTTTTTTTATTTTTTATTGCACTTTTTGGCGAAGTAATCGCGCCAAATGAGGCCTTCATCGTCGATACAAACACAAGCGAAAGCGAAATTAGCTTAAATTTTCGCGTCGCAGATGAGATTTATATTTACAAAGATGAGATAAAAATTTTCATTGATAGCGCAGAAGTTGGCGCACTTTTAAATTTTCCGCAACCAAAAGCGTATAAAAATCATCAAATTTATGACGGAAATTTCAGCATTGCCCTGCCTATGGGGCTAGTGCTTGCAAACGCAAAAGATAACAAAAATTTTCAAATTTTGGTGAAATTTCTTGGTTGCACTGTGGGTGGGTTTTGCTACGAGCCACAAAACAGAGGCTTTGCGCTAAATAAAAGTGGCGAGGGCTATGAAATTTCGGCGTTGAAAAATCCCGGCGCAGGTATTTCGGGGCAAAATTTAGAGCAAAATTCAGAGCAAAATTCAGGGAATTTTGGCTCAAATTTAAGCCAATCGCAAATTTTAGAAATTTTTGAAAACAAAAGCTTTTTTATGACCTTAATTTTGTTTTTTGGTTTTGGCGTTTTGCTCTCTCTGACACCTTGCATTTATCCGCTCATACCGATACTCTCGTCGATTATCGTGGCTAAAACAGCTAGCAAGCCAAGCGTGAAATTAAGCCTGATTGTAAGCGTGATTTATGTGCTTGGCATGGCGAGTTCGTATGCGGTTTTGGGCGCTGGGGTGGCGGTTTTGGGCGAAAATTTGCAAGGGATTTTGCAAAATAAAATCGCTCTAATCATCACGGCTGCCATTTTTGTGGCTTTGGCGTTTTCACTTTTTGGGCTTTATGAGATTAGGCTTCCTGGCAGATTGCAAAATTTCCTAAGTGCCAAAAGCGACGCGAGAAGCGGATTTGTGGGCGTTTTTTTAATGGGGGCGATTTCATCACTTATGGTTAGCCCTTGCATTTCAGCCCCGTTAAGTGCTGCGCTAATATACATCGCAAATAGCGCAAATATAGCACTTGGGGCTAGTGCGCTTTTTGCCTTGGGGCTTGGAAGCGGGGTTTTGCTCGTAGTAATCGGGCTTGGAGGCGCGCTGCCGCGTCCAGGCGAGTGGATGGAAGTGGTGCCAAAAATCTTTGGATTTTTGCTTTTGTTTATGGCGGTTTGGATAGTGCGCTTCATAATCGGAGAAAATTTAGCACTGCTATTTTATGCGATTTTGTGCGCTTTAATGGCTGGGGTTTTGGGTTTGTTTGATGCGCGCGCAAACGCACTAAAACGCGCACTCGCGCTTTTAACGCTAGTTTATAGCGTGCTTTTGCTAATCGGATTTGCAAGCGGGGCGAGGGATTTTACTAAGCCACTTAGCGAAATTTCGGTGCAAAAGGGCGTAGCTGTGCAAAAAGGCGATATGACGCAAAGTGCGAAAAATGGGGAAAATTTTATTTTCGTGCGAGATTTGGGCGAGTTACGCTCGATAATTGAGGGCTCGCAAAAGCCAGTGATTGTGGATTTTTGGGCGCAGTGGTGCAAAAACTGCGAAGAGAGTGAGGCGGCGTTTGGCGATGAGAGTTTGGCTGAAATTTTGTCAAATTTCACGCTCATTAAGGTTGATTTGACCCAAAACAGCCCCCAAATGAGCGAGATTAAAAAAGAATTTGGCGTTATGGGACCGCCTGCGATTTTGTTTTTTAAAAACGGAAGTGAGTTAGAAAACCTGCGCCAAATCGGCGCTGTAAATTTAGAGAATTTATCGCAAATTTTATCGCAGATTTGAAATTTGCTAATTTTGCATAATCTGTCATTGCAAAGAAATGCGAAGCATTTCCGTAAAAATAAAACCAGCTAAATTTAGAAAAACGAAGTTTTTCTAAATTTAGCCACTTCTAAGGTTTTACAGGGGTGGGGGTTGGTAAGGGGGAGGGTAGCGTCTCCTAAAAAGCGCGCCCTCCCCCTTACAGAGAATTTCACGGAATTTCACGGCGCAGGTTAAATTCAAAAAATAATTCAATGCTAAATTTAGGTTGAATTTAACTCTAAATTTTTCTGGATTGCTTCGCTTTCTGCGAAAGCTCGCAATGACAGAGAATTTACAAATTTGGAATTTTGATTTCGTAGATTGCCACGCCTCGCAATGACGGATTTAGCGAATTTTGCGTTAAAATTTAGCGAAATTTAAAGGATTAAAATGCAATTAATTCTTGTTTGGTCATTGCTTGGATTTTTGCCACTTTTGTGGTTGATTTCGCTCTGTTTTGTGATTTTTTATATCATAAAATTTTCGCGCACGCCGAATTTTAGCGACCAAAGAGTGTATTACAAAAGGCGCATAAAAAGTTCGCTTTGCATTTTTGCGATAATCTTGCCGATTTTGTTTTGTTTGGTTTATATTTTTTCGATTTTTATTTATTAACCAAAGCTTTAAAATTTTACTTTAAAATGGCTGTTTTATAAGCAAAATTTGGCTAAAATCATTAGCTTTTGAATTTACGAATTATGGGAAAATTTATGATAAAAATTATTTTTTTAGATGTCGATGGTTCGCTCACTGACGGCGCGCTGTATCACGCAGAGAGTGGCGAGACGATGAAGAGATTCGATGTCAAAGACGGCTTTGGGATCCAAGAGTGGCAAAGGTGCGGTCTGCATGTGGCTATAATCACGGGTAAAAGCTCGCAAATCGTGGCAAATAGGGCAAAAGAGCTTAAAATTCCTTTTGTTTTTCAGGGCGAAAAGGACAAATTTGGCAGAGCTAGCGAAATACTTGCGGAGCTTGGGCTCGATTTTAGCGAGGCTGCGGCGATTGGCGATGATTTAAACGACGCGAAACTGCTAAATGCTGTTGGCATGAGCTTCAAGCCAAGCGACGCGCTAAATTCGCTAAGCGCAGATTACACGCTAAATGCGCGTGGCGGGCACGGAGCGGTGCGCGAGATGATTGAAATTTTGGTCGATAAAAACAATATGCGAGAGATTTGGAACTCTAAATGGTTATAAAAATTTTCTATGTCGTAATCGCGATTTTTAGCGTCGCTATGGTGTTTCTAAGCGTGCAAACTCCGTATTTTGAGGAGATGTTTAAGGAAAATTTAAATGTCTCAAATCTCGAAATGCAAGGCGTGAGAGATTATCAAGTGGGCGAGAAAATCAGTGGCGAATTCAGGGCGAAAAATGGGATTCGCTACAAAGATCGCGATGAATTTTACGAATTTGACGCTGTGATTTTAGATGATATAAATCACACGATTAGCTCAAATTTAGCCGTTAAAAAAGGCGATAATATCAAATTTAGCGGTTCGGCGCATTACCGCAACAGCGACGAAATGGATTATAAATCCGAGCAAATCACCTACAATCTCAAAAATAAAATCGTTCGCTCAGATGTGCCATACACCCTCACTCAGGGCGAAAACAAAGTAACTGGCGAAAAAATCAGTTACGATACAAAAAATAAAAAAACAAACTCAAAAGGAATTCACGCATGGTATTACACGCAGGACAAAAATTCATCAAATTAGCGATTTTTTCATCACTTTTGGCTTGTATGAGCGCATTTGGCGCACCTGAGCTAGTCGAGGTTACGGCGGATAATTTTTTCGCTGACGAGGTCAAACAAATCAGCACCCTAACGGGCAATGTAAAGATAAAAAAAGGCTCTTATGATACGCTAACTTCGGATAAGGTTACGATTTATTTCGACGCCAAAAAGCAACCCACAAAATATGTCGCCACAGGAAATGCGAAATTTAAGGTGCTAGTAAATGACAAACACTACGACGGACAGGGCGCAGTGCTGACATACACCCCAGGCGCTGAGACATACACGCTCGAAGGAAACGCGCATTTGCACGAAACTGAGACCAAAAAAGAGGTCTTTGGCGAACAGATTGTGGTCAATCGCACCAAAGGCACCTATGAGGTCAAATCCGCGCCAAATGGCGGTGCTGGCAAAAAACCTGTGAGATTAATCTTTCAAGTAGAAGATCAGCAAAAATGATAAACATAAACGACGCGAAATTTATAACTTCCGCCGCAGGGATTGTCGATAGCCCAGAGTTTGCGATGAGCGAGGTGGCGTTTTTGGGGCGCTCAAATGTGGGCAAATCCAGCCTGATAAACGCTCTAACTCAGCGCAAAGGGCTAGCCAAATCAAGCTCTACGCCGGGCAAGACGCAACTTGTGAATTATTTCGAGGTAAAATTTGGGCAAAAATTTAGCGAAAATGAAAAATTTGATGAAGTTTTGGCAAATTTAGGCGAGAATTTTTCGCTTATGTTTGTGGATTTGCCGGGTTTTGGATATGCAAAAGTGTCGAAAAAAATGCACTATATCTGGCAGAAAAATTTGGACGAATTTATCAAAAACCGCCTAAATATCAAGCTTTTTGTCCATTTGATAGATTCGCGCCAATTTGATTTGGATATTGATAGAAATTTGCGCGAGTATGTGGAGAGCTTTTTGCGAGGCGATCAGCAAATTTTGCGCCTTTACACGAAAGCCGACAAACTAAATCAAGCTGGGCGCGCAAAATTGCTTAAAAGCGATCCTGGCGCACTTTTTGTCTCGACGCTAAAAGGTTCTGGCATAGCCAAAGCGCGCGAATTAATCATAAAAAGGGCGTTTGGACTATGATAGTGCTAGAAAAACCGCGTCTGTGCGACATAGGCGCAATGCAAGAAATGATAAAAGCCGAGGTTGAAAGTGGCGTGATTTTGCCTAGAAGCGACGATGAGATCGCCACATATATCCGCTCATACACGCTAGCGTATGTCTGCGATGAGGCGTGCGCCAAGCCAGAAAACACTGAGCCGAAATTTGATAGTGCAAATTTAGGGGCAAATTCTAGTGAAATTTCAAATCAAAATTCCCAAATTTGCGCCTCTTACACGCAGTATTTCGCCCAAAAACCACAAAACGCCGAGCTTGCAGGATATGCGTCTTTGAAAATTTTCAATGCAGATCTTGCAGAAATTCGCTCATTTGTCGTCTCGCCGAAATTTCGCAGGCGAGGAATCGGCTCGAAAATCGTCAAAGCTTTATTAGACGAAGCGAAATTTTATGGCTTAAAAAATGTCTTTGCGCTAACTTATCAAAAGCATTTTTTTGAGCAAAATGGCTTTAAAGAAATCAGCAAAGACGAGCTTCCAGCCCAAAAAATTTGGGCAGATTGTATATCTTGCAAAAAGTTTCCAGTATGCAACGAAGTCGCGGTAATTTATACCTTATAGTCGATTTTGCCCTGAGCTTTGGCGTCGCGTTTTATCTGCTTTTAAGCGTGATGTATCGGGGACTGCCGCCACTTTTGGGGTTTTTTTTCGTGACTTTGGTGGTGCTGAAATTCGAGCATGAAAACAAATTTAAAAAATACAATTTCGCTTACTATTTTGCGATTTTTTATCTATTTTGCGCCGAGCAAATTTACGGATTTAACCTATTTAGCATTGCGCTAGCTTACATTATTTTTTACACTTTTATCTACGAATTTAGCCTGCGAAATATCAAATTCCGCAACTTTTTGCTGGCTTTGTATGTGCTGATTGCTTATGCGCTGATTTTGGGGGTAAATGGCGCGATTTCGTATATCAAAAAAGCTGACGCTATGAGTGTGGGAAGCGAGTATTTAAGCTATATCGTGGTCGATATTCTGCTTAGTTTGCTCTTTTTTAAGGGGCGATTTGTATGAGATTAAAATTCGTCTTTTTCTTTGTTTTGGCGTTTTTTACCATGCTTTTGGTTAGGGTGTATTATCTAGCTATCAAATCAAACGAATTTTACGAGCAAATCGCCAAAAACAATGTCGTCTCGACCGAGTATATCCCGCCTGTGAGGGGGCAGATACTAGACGCCAAAAACCGTCCGCTAGCGATTAATAATATCGGTTTTTCGCTTTTGATTGCGCCACATTTAAAAGATAGCGCGCTGGATGCTGAGCTAGCAAATATCAGCAAATATTTCGCGGATTTAAACACTACGCAAATGCGCAAAATTTACAAGGACGAAAACTCGGTTTATAACCAAAATTTTATCGAAGTGGTTAAATTTTTGGATTACAACGAAACAATCACGCATTTTGCGAATTTGAATCTGCACGAAAATATCCGTGTCGAGCCTGCTTCGCAACGCTACTATCCGCACAATCATCTCGCCTCGCATATCATCGGCTATGTCGGACGCGCGAATAAAAAAGATATCAAATCCAACCCTCTCTCAGCCCTTACTGGATATAATGGCAGAAGCGGTGTGGAGGGGTATTATAATGAAATTTTGCAGGGCAAAAGGGGCGAGCGCAAGACTAAGGTAACCGCGCTAAATGAGGTTGTCGAGGAGATTTCATACGAGGAGCCAAGCAGTAGCGAGATTTCGCTGACGATTGATTTGGAATTCCAAAGATATTTAGAGGAAATTTTCAAAGACAAAGACGGCGTGGCGATTGTGATTGATCTCAAAGACGGCGCGATACTGGGTGCTGGAAGCTTCCCTGAGTATAATCTAAACACCTTTGTGGGCGGAATTTCGCAAGCTCAGTGGGACGAGCTAATCAAAGATCCGCGCCACCCATTTACAAACAAGCTTGTAAATGGTCTGTATCCACCAGGTTCGGTTATTAAAATGGCTGTTGGAATGAGTTTTATCAACAGTGGCAAGATAAATGAGAATTGGAGTGCATTTTGTGGTGGCGCAATGGAGCTAGGAGGGCGCAAATTTCGTTGTTGGAAGGGCAGTGGTCATGGAAGGCTTAGCCTAGTTGATGCGATAAAGGGCAGTTGCGATATATATTTTTATGAGGGTTCTTTGATTGTGGGGATTGATTATATGTCATCGTATCTCAATCGTATGGGATTTGGCACAAAAACTGGCGTGGATTTGCCAAATGAATTTGTCGGCACCGTGCCAAATAAGGCGTGGAAATTGCAAAAATTTAAACGCCCTTGGTATCAAGGCGAGACCGTAAATGCCTCGATCGGTCAAGGCGACGTGCTAGTAACCCCAATGCAAGTAGCCAAAAATACAGCCCAAATCGCCACAGGCAAGGCGATAATTCCACATTTTTTAAAGAGCATTGATGGCGAAGAGATTAGCTTCGAGCCGGGCGAGCTTTTCACCCCAGCTGAAAAAAACCAACTCCCGCTTGTAAGGCGCGGTATGTATGAGGTGGGAAACAACCCAAACGGCGGAACTGCGTATAAAATCATGAAAGACGCTGTCGTCCCACTCGCGGTCAAAACAGGCACCGCGCAGGTCGTAGGACTATCGCAAAAGACAAACAAACGCCTAAAAGAGTCGCAAATGGATTATTTCCACCGCTCGCATGCGTGGATGACGAGCTTCGGTCCGTATGAAAACCCAAAATACGCCGTCACGGTGCTAGTCGAGCACGGAGGCGGTGGCGGAAGCGCGGCAGGTCCTGTGGTGAAAAAAATCTTTGAAAAACTCGTGGATATGGGCTATATCGACGCAAACGCCACGGCAAATTCTACGCAAAATTTGAAGAAAAAATAGAATTAAAATTTCAAAATCCTCGCTGACGCAATCCTTAAACACTGCGCCGAAATTTTAAAATTTGGGCTCATTACTTAAAATTTGCAAAATTTGCCCCTAAGTGTCATTGCGAGAATTTTGCTTAGCAAAATTCGTGGCAATCTACAAAGTTTAAATTAAAAGTCGGGCAAATGGCAGAATTTCGCAGATTTTTTGAATTTTAAAATTCTGCAAATTTTGCTTTTTGGTTGTTTAAATTCGTAGATTGCTTCGTCACTTCGCTCCTCGCAATGACAAATCAAACAAAATTTGCCCCTAAGTGTCATTGCGAGAATTTTGCGTAGCAAAATTCGTGGCAATCTACAAAGTTTAAATTAAAAGTCAGGCAAATGGCAAAATTTCGCAGAATTTCGAATTTTAAAATTTTATGCGCATAGCCCAAATTTGGCGTTTGTGAAATTTAAGCATAAAAGGCTATAATTGCGCTTCGGCGTGGCGAGCGGTCGCTTGTGATAAACAAGAGGAAAGTCCGAGCTGCAATAAGACAGAGTTGCGTCTAACGGACGCCGTGGGAAACCATAGGGAAAGTGCAACAGAAAGCAAACCGCCATAGCGTTCGCGCTGTGGTAAGGGTGAAAGGGCGGGGTAAGAGCCCACCGCGCGCATGGAGACATGGGCGGCAGTGCAAACCCAACTCGCAGCAAGAATAGAAGGTAAGGTCTTATGAGATACTATTCGCTAGAACTGGTTTGCAAAAACCAGTGTAGATAAATGATCGCACAGACAGAACTCGGCTTATAGCCACGCCTTTTATTTATTTTTGCAAAATTTCCACAATAATAATAGTAAATGTAGTTGAATTTGTCATTGCGAGCGAGTGAAATGAGCGTGCAATCTACGAGTGTAAAATTTAGGGTTAGTTTGTTTGCTAAAATTTTGAAATTTATGGAATTTTATAAAATTTGCGAATTTATCGTTCGGTGATTTTAGCTCGTGGATTGCCACGAATTTTGCTAACGCAAAATTCTCGCAATGACAGATTAAAGGCTATGGAATTTTTCTGGATTGCACGCCTAGCAAAACAGCTTCTCAAAATGGCAAATCAAAATTTCGGGGCAGTGTTTCAAACTTGCGGTAGCGAAATAAATTTAAAATAATCACATAAATTTTTTGTTAGTTAGTGCGTTAGTTAGCCAAAATGGGCGTTAGTTTGGTTTGTCATCGAGATTGACGGCGTCGATGATCTCTTTTTTGAAGCGCAAAAACTCGATATTGTTTTTAAGCGCGCGGTTTTCTTCGAGCAATACCTCGTGTTTGGTGCGAAGCTCTGCGATGTCGCGCGAAATGTAGTAAATCTCGTTTCGGATAAAAATCGCCGGCACGGTTAGCAAAAACACGAACATCATCACCAAATAGGTCATCAAAAGTTTGTTTAAGGATAAATTTACCTCTTTGAAATTTGTGGTTTGGTAGTTTTGCAAAATTTGGTTTTGTTCGTCGCTGATATATTCGCTCGTCTTGGGCGTGGATTTGGTCCTGTTTGGGACGGAATTATTTATGATAAAATCATATTCGTTATTCAAAATTTTCTCCATTTAAATTTTAAAATTTTCAAAATTCGAAAAATTATAAGTAAAATTTAGCATAATATTTTACATAAAATTTTGCTTATAATTTTTAATAAAATTTTACTAAAATAGCCTAAATTTGGCTATTTTATCTGAAAAATTCTCAGCTTAGCACTGCTTGCGCGAGAATTTTGCGCTAGCTCTTCGCTGCTAGCGGTGATTGGCTTTTTGCTTATGATTTTGCCTAGATTGTGGTCAGCTCCACACTCACATTTTAGTGCAAATTCTGGGCAAATACACGCTTTTTCCCACTCTTTAAAACGCGTTTTTACGATACGATCTTCGAGCGAGTGAAAGGAGATTATAGCAATTTTTGCATTAGTTAAGACTTTATTTTTTGCTTTTTGCTCGATTAAATTTAAAAGCTCATTAAGTTCGCCAAGTTCGTTATTTACCTCTATTCTGATTGCCTGAAATGCGAGGATTGCGGGGCTTACGCTTCTGTTTTTGGCAGGTTTAGTGCCGATGATTTGCGCTAAATCTTTCGCGCTGGTAATAGGTGAGAGTTTGCGTGCTTGGATAATTTTTTCAGCGATTTGATATGCGTTTGGAAGTTCGCCATATTCACGCAAAATCCGTGTAAGTTCATCTTTTGTATAATTATTTACTATAAATTTCGCGTCTTTTGAGCAAGAGCTGTCCATACGCATATCTAGCTCGTCGCTTCCTAGCCCAAAACCGCGCTCGTTTTTGTCGATTTGAAGCGATGAAACGCCGATATCGGCTAAAATTCCCCTTATGTTTTTGATTTTTTCATCTGGCAAAATTTTTAAAATTTCACTAAATTTTGCCTTATGGATTTGCACGCGATCTTTGAAATTTTCTAGCCTTTTACTCGAAAAATTTATCGCTTCATTATCCCTATCACATGCGATTAAATGGACATTTGGTAGGCTTTGCAAGATACCTTGGCTATGTCCTGCGTATCCTAGGGTGCAATCAAGTATGTAGCCACCCTGGGTGTCCGAAAATGCGCTAAGTGTTTCGTTAAATAAAACTGGAATATGAGGAATTTGCAAACTTAATCCTTTTAAAATTTCTAGTTTAGTATAATAGCGCATTTTTTAGGTAAAAGGTAAAAAATGGACGAGTATTATTACGAAATTTTGCGTAGAATTTCGCTTTCGATGTTTAGAAAGGAGCTTTTTGGCATTTTTCACGGCTCGATTTCAGCCAAAGTTAAGGATAATCAATTCATTATCAACAAAAAAAATGCCATTTTTGACAGCCTAGGCTTGGACGATTTTGTGGCGTTGTTTGCCAAAAAGGACTATCGCTGGGAAGAGGCGAGTATAGATAGTGATATACATTTAAATATATATAAAAATATTAAAGAAGCCAAATTCGTTGCTTACGCTATGCCGCCGTATTTGCTTGCATATACCTTAGAACACGACTTTATCATACCGCGCGATTATTATGGTGCGACTATCATCAAACGGCTTGAAATTTACGATCCGAAAAATTACGATGATTGGCACGATAGGGCACCGCACGAAATTTACAATTATATGATGAGTGAAAATAGTGATATCATCGTGGTTAGGGGATATGGCGTGTTTGCGTATGCCAGAAGCGCACAGAGCCTTGCGAAAAAAATCGCTGTTTTGGAAAATAGTTGCAAAATGCTTTTACTAAACCATAATTAACTTTTTTGTAAAAAAATGTTACTAACGCGTTATAAAATGACAAAAATGCCTATTTTTCAGTGTTACATAAGGTTTTTATCTGTATAATACTAACACATTTTGTTAGTTGATTAAAGGGAAATAATTTATGATCAATTGGATGCAAAAGCATAAAAAGTCGCTCATACCTACTATCTGGATTAGCACGATAGCTTTCGTCGGTGCTGGTTTTGTGGGCTGGGGCGCGTATGATATGAACGCAAACAGAGCTGGTTCTATCGCCAAAGTAGGACAAATTTCTGTTACTAACCAAGAACTAAATACGAAATATTCTGAGCTTTACAATCGTCTTTATAGCATGAGTGACGGCAGATTTACTAGGGAACAAGCTGATCAAATGCGCCTAGACGAAATCGCTGCAAACGAGCTTATTAAAGAGGCGTATTTTTTAAATTTCGCTAACGATTTGGGGCTAAGGGCTACGGAAAAAGATGTGGCCGAGTTTGTGGTAAATGCGCCAGCCTTCCAAGAAAATGGCGTTTTTAATCAGACTTTATATGATAACAGCGTCAAAAATTCAGGTCTTACCAAAAAAGAATTTGAGCGAAATTTGCAAAAAGCAATCACGCTAGAAAAGCTTAGCGACGCGATAAAAGTCGTGCCAAATATGGATATCGTCGAGGCTATCACAGCCTCTGGTTTGGTGCAAGATAGCGTGCAAGCGCAGATGATTTACGCCGATGATAATGTCAGTTTTAGCGACGATGAGTTAAAGAAATTTTGGGAGGGCGAAAAAGATCACTATATGAGTGAGAAAAAATACACCCTTAGCACATACTTTATGCCGACTAACATGGCAGAGGTTAGCGACGCTGAGTTAGAAAAATTTTATAACGAAAATCGCTCGGCGTATCGTGGGAGCGATGATAAGGTGCTAGATTTCGCCGCAGCAAAAGATAGTGTGATAAAGGATTTTAGCATCGATCAAGCCAAAAAAACAGCGCTAAAAAAATATTTGGAAATCAAAAAAGGCGAAGCTGATACTAATGAAACTATTATCGCCACGCCTAGCACATTTCCTGTGGGTGAGCTTGGAGAGGCTAAGGTTGGTGAAATTTTAAAACCTTTTGCTTACAATGACGGAAATTTAATCGTAAAAATCGCTAGCATAGACGAGCCAAAACCTCTTAGTTTCGAAGAGGCAAAAGAGTTAGCGGCGGCTGATTACCGCGTGGTTAGGGCTAGCGAGCTTTTAAGCGAAAATGCGCAAAACGCACTTAAAGATTTTAAAGGAACCGAATTTGGCAAATTTACGCTAAATTCACAAAATACAACTTCGCTTAGAGATGATGAATTTTATAAATTTATCAGCGAAATGTTTTCTAAACCTGCCAAAGAGGGCGTTGTGCTTTTTGACGATAAGGCTTTGGTTTATAAAATCACAGAACAAAGCTTAGGCGATGATACTAGCATAAACGAAAACAAATCTATGGTAGCGCAAAAAATCGACGGTATGATAAATTCAAATCTCCAAGGCGATTTGTTAAAACTTCTTGAAAAGCGTTATAAACTCGAAAGATATTATAAAGGTAGAGATAGTGAGTGAGTATATCTTAGGCTTAGACATCGGGTCTAACAAAATTCGTGCTTTAATAGCCAAAAATGATGGCGAGTTGAGCATTAGCGGAGTAGGTGTAGCTGATACCTTGGGTATAAAAAAGGGTGTGATTACTAACATCGAGCAGGCTGCTAGCTCAATCAAACAAGCTGTAAAAGGCGCTATCAAAAGTGCTGGTCGCAACTACGATAGAGCGGTGGTTTCGATATCTGGTTCGTATGCCAAAAGTGTCAAATCGCGTGGCGTAATCACTATGGAGCGCGAGATCGGTATCCATGAGATAGATCGCGCTATGAAGGTAGCCCAAGCGCAAGCCAATGTCCCGAACGACTATGCTATTTTGCATGTGCTTCCTTATGATTTCAAAATCGACGAGCAAGAGCATATAGAAGATCCTCTTGGCATGAGTGGATCGAGGCTAGAAGTATCAGTTCATATCATAATCGCTCCAAAAAGCTCAATCCAAAATTTGAAAAAATCAGTAGAAATGGCAGGGGTAAAGGTTAGCAATATAGTCCTATCTGGCTATGCCTCATCAATTTCTACGCTAACAAAAGATGAAAAAGAGTTAGGCGTGGTGCTTATAGATATGGGCGGAGCGACTTGCGATGTGGTTATTCACCTAGGCAATTCATTGCGTTATAACGATGTTGTTATGTTAGGTTCGAATAACATCACTAACGACCTTTCTCGCGCGCTTCACACACCGCTACCTTATGCAGAAAATATAAAAATCACATATAATGATTTGATAAACGAGGGCGACAGCGAGGTAAATTTGCCTATAATGGGTGAAAGGGAAGATGAGAGTAAGTTGATTTCTCTTGAAATTATTTCGCAAGTAATATTAGCAAGAGTTAAGGAAATATTCGATCTTTTAGCCGATAAAATCGATAAAAGTGGCTACAAAGACAGGCTTGGCGCTGGCGTAGTCATCACTGGTGGTATGGCTAAGCTAGATGATGTCAGAGACCTAGGCACTATGGTTTTTGATAACATATCTGTTAGAGTGGCTAGACCAAAGAGCGTTAGTGGGCTTTCTGAGATTTCTTATGATAGCGCTAATGCTTGTGCGGTTGGGCTTTGTATGTATGGATTTGGCGATTTTACGCCGTATGAGATTGATTCTAACGGCGAGCTTCGTTACAAAGACGAAACTATAAAAATCTCTACAAGCAGAGAGAGTTCGACATACTATGAAAAAGAAGTAACGCAAGCGATAGAAACAGAAGAGGTAAAAAGCAGTGTTGCTAACACTAACACTATGGCAAATAACGGCGGGCTTGGCATTGGGCTTCCAGAGAAAAAGAAGCCAAATATGTTGGAAAAATTTATGACATTTATTAAAAATAGCTTTTAAATTTAATAGAGGAGATTGCAATGAAAGGATTTATTGTGGAAGAAAACAAAGGTGTTTATGGCGCCAAAATGAAAGTAATCGGCGTCGGCGGCGGCGGTTGTAATATGATTAATCATATGATTAGAGAGGGTTTTACTAAGGCTGATGTCGAGCTTATGGTAGCTAACACAGATGTTCAAGCGCTGGAAAAATCAATCGCAAAAACTAGAATTCAACTTGGACCAAATTTAACCAGAGGGCTTGGTTGTGGTATGGATCCTACTATGGGTCGTGGCGCTGCTGAGGAGAGCTATGAGGATCTAAAAGATCGCCTAGATTACGCTGATATGGTCTTTGTAGGCTCTGGTTTTGGTGGTGGCACAGGCACTGGTGCGGCTCCAATCGTAGCAAAAGCTGCTAAGGAGAAAAAGGCCCTAACAATCGGTATCGTTACAACTCCGTTTGATTTCGAGGGTAAAAAACGCATGCGCCTAGCGCAAGAGGGCCTGGAAGAGCTTAAAAAAGAGTGCGATTCTGTAATCGTAATCCCAAATCAAAATTTATTGAAAATCATTGATAAAAAAACAGGTATCAAAGAGGCTTACAAAAAGGTCGATAATGTCCTAGCACAAGCTGTAAATGGTATGATTTCTGTGATTTTAGAATCAGGCGATAGCGATATGAATGTGGATTACGCTGATGTTCGCAAGGTAATGCAACACCGCGGTATGGCGCTAATGGGCACAGGTGTATGCGACGGCGAGGACGCAGCAGAGGAAGCGATAAAAGCAGCTATCCAATCACCGCTACTTGATAATGTTTCAATCAACGGCGCACAAGGCGTTTTGGTTCATTTCAAAATTTCACCTGATTGCTCGCTTATCGAAATCGAGTGCGCTATGAATATCATCAGAGAGGCTGTCAGCGAGGACGCGGACATAATCTTTGGAACGACAACAGATGATAGTATCGAAAACAACCGTGTAGAGGTAACTCTGATAGCTACTGGTTTCGAAAAGAGCGCCGCTGAAAAAAAGCAAGTAACTAAACAAAGCGTCGCTGATAGCAGACAAGCTATCATAGAAAGCTACGCTAGAAAATCATTTTTCGCTAAACAAAAAGTAGCTAGTGGCGATTTCAACGGCGATGAAACTTATGATGAGTTAGAAGAGCCGACATTTTTGCGCAAACAAATGGATTGATAATCCTTTAAAAGCAATTCTTCTATTATCGGTGCGCACCCCGCGCACCGGTTTGATTTAGATAAATTTTAAAATTTAGAAAATTTTATGAGCCTTTGTTTCATGCAATACGAGCTTTGATTTTGAGCGTGATTTCTCGTATTTAAAATGCGTTAAATTCATTGTCATGTGTCTAGCAAAATGCACCACCAGCACCAAGCCTTTTATCGTAGCTAGGGTTATCATTTTTCTTCCTTGTAAAATTTTTCAATCTTATTAAACGCACATACCAAAAATTCAACTTCTTCTTTTGTCAATTTTTTGCAAATTTCTGTGATTTGCTTCAAATTTTCTGTGTTTATAGACTTTATGTTTTTGTTTAATTGTTGTCTATCTTTTTCTTCTGTTATATAGTGCCAATTTTCATAATGAAATAGACTTACTATTTGTGCTTCTTCATCAAAACCATGAAATGCGATTTTCATAAGATCTGGTTTAGGCGTTAATAATTTCATCCACCAAACTGGGTGCAAAATCATTGTAGAAATATACGGAAATAGGCTAGGCGTATCGTCCGCCAAAAATTTTAGCAAACCAAGAATATTTTGTATAACGAGTGCTCGAAATTTCAAGGTAGTATCCGCAAAATGTGTGTATATATAAAATACATTTGGGTTGGCAAACACATGCAAATGCTGATACAATGCCACAAAACTACAATCCGTCTCATCTAGTAATATTTCTTGCATTAGCTTATTTTTAATATCGTCTGAAAGCTCGTCGCTAGAAATGTTTATCGGCAAATTTTTTAACATATCTTCTATTGCTTCATAAAAAGGCTTTAATTTCTCGCTTTCATTTTCTAGTTTTATAGTATTTTTGTTACTTAAAACGCCTGAAAAATCCTTTCCGCGCTTTAAAACTAAATCTAACAATAAATCGAATTGCTCTTGATTATTTTGCAAATATTTATTCTTTTTTAAAATTAAAATTTTAAATTTATCTTTAAGAGGCAATTTTCTATCTAGCGACAAAAATTCATCTTTCGTTAAATTTTTTAAAGTATCAACAAATTCGCATATTGTTTTTGCTTTTTGGATATATTGAGATAAAATCTCTTTTATGTCGAGCTTACAAGAATTATTGTTTTCCAAATCAACCCACCATTGTATATGACCGAAGCTCGATTTTAAGCCCAAATTAAATTGTGTCCCTTCATCAAAATATCGTTCTATACAGCGTGTTAGGCTTTCGGTATTTGCGCTTTGATATCCGTCATTATATTTTTCGAATTTAAACAAATTTGGATATAACTTTTCAAATTTATCTCTTTGCGAATTTAGCTTAACCCAGTTTGAAAAAATTTGAGATTTTATTTTTTCTCTTGTGGTATAAATATCGGGAATACCGCAAAACTGAGTATCTATGTCACCGCTTAATACTTCATCGATTTTTAAATAAATTCCGACTTCATCGCTTGGCAAATTTAGTTTTGTTAGATTAAAATCTTGCATTTAATTCTCCTTTTTCATCTCTTAATCCGTAAAATTTGGCTAGTTTCATTTGTAATCCTTTTAGGGGGTTTTATCAAATATCTATTTGGGTTATTCTTAAATTTTCTACTTGGGACATATTTGCCTATCACAAAATCATACGATTATCTTGGTCGCATGCTTATCTGTCTGCCTTTTTCATCGTAAGTGTAAATGCTGGTTTTGCTAGCTAGTGTTACGCTACTGGCTGTAAAGCCAAGAAGCGTAACGCCAACCGCACTTCTACTGAAAAGCAACTTCGAGCCGTTATACACAAAAAGTGTCGAGCCTTTTATTATCGCTAGGGTTATCATTTTTGTTCCTTTTATTTAAAAATTTTGTTTAATTAAAACTCCAATTTCCAGCGAATTTTGCTGTAAAATGAGTAAGAAGTCTCGCTTTCGTTTATAAAATTCGCTTCAACACCTGCTCTTAAAAAACCAGCCACGCCGACATTTAGCGACATATTTACCAGAGAATTTGCGCATTTTTGTAAAGAAGTAGCCATTTCTTCCGTTTGTTCTAGCGAACCACCTTTTGCATTTATTACGCCATAGTCCAAATAATACTTCACCTCACTAGCAAATTCAGGCGGTAAAGCAGATAAATTTATTTGCTCTTTATCTATAAATTTTTGCAGCTCTTCTTTTGAAACTGCAACAGAATTTGGAAATTCCCCTTTTATAAATTTTCCTTCATAAGCTTTTGCTTCTTTGCTCCGTGAAACTTCTTTTGAAAATTTAGCCGAAGCTTTAATCGCTTTATATTCTCCACCAGCTCCGATATTTAAATCTTTTCTAAATTTTTCTAAATTTATCTCTTGTTCAAAATATTCAAATTCATATCTTTTTATACCCATTCTCTTTGAAATATCGCTCAAAATTGTTCTTAATTCATCTCTATATAAAATTTGAAAATCTTTTAAAGGAAAATACAAATTATTCCTAATACCAGAATGAACTAAATATAAATTTTCGTTTAAATTTTGTATAGGACATATAACTTTATTTTCTTTTTTGACAAAATAATCCCTAAATCGTTCATCTTCTGCCAAAATCATTTCATATCCTTTTGTTAGTGGTTCCGATCTTTTTGGACTTATACTATATTTTTCTTTTGTCATATCGTCTAAAACCAAAATTTCTGTTTTGGTAGGAATAGGAAGTAGCTCATTTTTTTCTTGCATTTTTTATCCTTTATTTTGTAAAAGTTTTTACAGCATAACCTCCGATAGAGCCAATTACACCGTAAGTTATAGCTTTTAGGGCTGTATCGGTCGCAACAGCACCGACTAATAGTCCTATTCCGCCACCAATTAATATATATTTAGCAGTTTGTTTTCGATTTTTAGTTTTTGCCTCTGTTTTAATTTGCAAAAATCTTTGATATTCAAGTCCTGCCAATTTTACTGTTTGTTCTATTTCATTTTGGTCAGAGTTATTATCCCAAATAATCATAGCAACTCTAACTCGTCCTATATCATCTTTTTCGGGGTGAAAAATATACATTAAATTTATATTTTGTGTAAGTTTTGCTTCTTCAACTCCATTACGCACAAAATCATATTTTTCCATGACTTGTGATATTTCATAATAATTTTTTTGTAGCTCCATTTCGCCTTGCACTGTTTTTCCATTTTCCCAAGCCAATTGATTTTCTTCTTGGTTTTTGCCTTGTATTGTTATCTTAATCATTTTTAATCTCCTATAATAAAATTCATTAATGCGTTTTGTGGATTTTTTGTCATATCAAATACTTTGCAATCAACTAATGATTTTATTTTTATAGTATTTTCTATATTGTTAATTTTTGTAGTTTCGATTTGATCTCCACGAGTTCCCAATATTTTTAATCTTATTTTATGCTTTCTTTTATGCTTATGATTTTCTTCAAAAATTTCTTCTTTAAAAATATCTATTTCATCTATTATTTGTTTTTCTGCTTTTTTATTGCTCAAAAATTTAGAAGCATCAAAAACATAAACAAAAGTAACTACGCCATCTTGTTCTCTGCTTTTTTCAAAAGCTTTTTGCCTTATTTCTTCTTTTGCCATGCGAGCAGCTTTTGAACCAGCTACATTTTTTATTAAATACAATGAATTGTTTGCTTCAACCCATTCATCTTTACTTATCGTAGTTGCTTCATAATTGTCTCTAAAACCTTTTCCTTGCAATATATGGATTAGAGTATCTTTTCCGCTTTCTTGATTGCCGTCTAACAATATTTTTGGTGTATCTTCTGGCTTAATTTTAATGTTTTTGCCCGATGAACTGGTTATCGTTTTTTCGCCAGAAGAAAATATCACTCCTAAGCCTTTTGCTATAAAAACAAAAATAGCCCATGTCATCGGATCAAACATGATTAATCGCCTTTCCATTTTTATCTATAAAATACTTTTTGCCATCTTTTTTTACTTCGGCTATACCGTTATTGAAATGTCCAGCAAAATCAAAATCATGCTTGATAACTTCTTTACCTGACTTATTTATATAATTCCATTTGTCGTTTATGCAAACTGGTGCTAAGTCTTCACTAAAATATTCAATAAAATCATAAATAAAATCTACTATTTTTTTCCTTTTTTTGTCTATAACTCCCCATTTTTGATTTTTACATACAGAAACCATATCGCAACTAAAAATACCAACATCATCGTATTGGCAAGGTATGGAAAATTCATTTTTTTTATCGACAAAACCAAATTTATTATTTGCCATAACCTTAATCATGCTTTCTTTGTTATTGTCCCAAATTTCGTCGTATTTGCAAGAAATAACAATATCGCCTTTTTCGTTTTTAAAACCAATTTTTCTATTTTCTTTAAATGCTATTAATCCCATTTAAACTCCTTTTTTAAAAAATTCGTTTATTTTACCCCCCCCCCCCCATAAAAAAAACTTAAAATTTTAATCGTTTTGAAGAAAAAGATTTTTGCAAATTAGTAGATAAGGCTTCGTAGTTTTGGGTGGAATTTAAAATTTGTCAAATTAATCGCTGGGAAATTTGGGGAATTTATCGAATTACAGGGGAAATTTGGCGAAATTTATCGAAATTTAGTAAATTTGGCTCATAGCTCAAAATTTCAAATTTCGCTAAATTTTCAAATCTCCCCGCCGAGTTCTAAAATCTTCCCGCGCAAAATTTCGATCTCTTTTTCGTATTCGCTGATTTGATCTTGCAGTCTAAAAATCACATCCACGCCCGCTAAATTCACGCCGAGCTCCTTTGTGAGATTTACTATCATACGGATTTTATCCATATCGCGCGCCGAATACAGCCTCATTTTCCCGTCCGTCCTGCCCGGCTTGACTAGCCCTTCGCGCTCGTATTGGCGCAGGGTTTGGGGGTGGATATCAAGGACTTTGGCTACGATTGAGATTAGATAAACCGGCTCGTCATAATCGTGCATATTCTCTCCTTATAAGCTTTCTAATGCCTCGCGAACCTCGTCGCTTAGGCTATCGGCATCTGGCAAGACGATATTTACTACGGCGTAGAGGTCGCCTAAAATTTTGGTTTTGCGGTTTTGCACGCCATAGCCTTTGAGGCGGTATTTTTGGCCGTTTTTGGTGTTTTTGCTGATTTTAATCGTGGCTGTTTTTTTGGGTGTGGCGACCTCGATTTTGCCACCAAAAAGCGCAGTTTTTAGCGGGACATCGATTTTTTTGCTCAAATCATCGCCGTTGCGCTCATACTCAGCGCTTGGCGAAATTTTAATCTCTAAAATCAAATCTCCGCTTTGCTCGCCGTTTGAGTTGCCTTTGCCCCTAATGCGCAGTTTCTCGCCTGTATTAATCCCCGCTGGGATTTTAAATTTCACATTTTCGCCGCCTAAATTTATGCTCATTTCTCCGCCATTTATCGCGGTGTCAAAGGGGATTTCGATCGCGCTGTGTTTGTCTAAATCCGCGCCAAATCCGCCGCTAAACCCAGCACCGAATCCAAACGGATTAAACCCGCCACCAAAATCAAAGCCCCCGCGTGAGCCCTTCGCGCCAGAAAATCCGCCAAAAATGCTGTTTAAAATGTCGTTTAAATCGCCCATGCCAGCCGAACCTTTGGCGAAATCGTGGAAATTTTGACCGCCAAACATAGAATCGCCGTATTGGTCATACTGAGCGCGTTTTTTCTCATCGCTTAAAATTTCATACGCTGCGTTGATTTCTTTGAATTTTTCCTCTGCGCCGGGGTCTTTGTTGATATCTGGGTGATACTTTCTAGCGAGCCTGCGATAGGCTTTTTTAATCTCGTCAGCACTGGCAGATTTGCTAATGCCGAGAGTCTCATAAAGGCTAGAATTTGCCATTTTACCTTCCTTTTTTGTCTAAATTTTATATTGATTATATCATAAAAGTTTAGTCTATGTCAATCAAGTTTAATATATTTTGTTTATAAATCTTGTAATTACATTAAACAAATATTAGCCCTAGAAATTTATAATTGCACGAAAATTTTATTCAAAAGGAATTTAAATGAAAAAAACCATTTTGCTATCTTTGGCACTTAGTGCTTCGCTTTTTGGCGCGAATATCGATATCAGCGAGGCTGGCGCGAAATTTGATCGTGTAAATCCTGAGTTTAGCAAGGATGTCGTTCTCTCATACCACAGCTCGATTGCCGAGGCGAAAAAATCTGTCGTAAATATCTCGACCAAATCAAAACACAAAGTCGCAAACAACCCAATGGCGGAGATGTTTAACGATCCGTTTTTTAAGCAATTTTTCGATTTTAACCTGCCTAGACAAGAGCGCGAGGTCAGCTCTTTGGGATCAGGTGTGATTATCTCAGATGACGGATACATCGTCACAAACAACCATGTCGTCGAAAATGCCGATGAAATCGTAGTTACACTGCTCGATAATGATAAAGAGTATAAAGCCAAGGTCGTAGGAACGGATTCAAAAACCGATTTGGCGATTATCAAAATCGAGGAAAAAAGGCTATCTGCGATTAAATTTGCTGATTCGTCAAAGGCTGTGGAGGGCGATATAGTGTTTGCTATCGGAAATCCATTTGGCGTGGGTGGCACGATTACGCAAGGAATCGTCTCTGCGCTAAATAAAAACAATATCGGGCTTAATCAATACGAAAATTTTATCCAAACAGACGCTTCGATAAATCCGGGCAACTCAGGCGGTGCGCTAGTCGATAGCCGTGGCGCGCTGATTGGTATAAACTCAGCGATTTTAAGCAGAAGTGGCGGAAACAACGGTATAGGATTTGCAATCCCGTCAAATATGGTCAAAGATATCGCCAAAAAGCTCATTAGCGACGGCAAAATCGAGCGCGGATATATCGGCGTAACGATTAGCGATATGTCAAAAGAGCAAAAAGAGATTTACAATAGCAAAGAAGGTGCGCTGATTTCGAGCGTGGAAGAGGGCTTGCCAGCGGATAAAGCGGGCATTAAAAGGGGTGATTTGATTATAAAAGTCGATGACAAACCTGTCAAAAACGCAAACGAGCTTAAAAATTTGGTCGGCTCGATGAATCCGGGTAGCAAGGTCGAAATCGAGTTTGAGCGCGACGGCAAAAACCAAAAAGTAACCCTCAAACTAGATAGTATGGATAAATCATCTAACGCCGGCAGCTCAAATGTCGATGAGGGCGCATTAGAGGGGCTAAGCCTTAAAAATCTAGATGATGAAATTCGCTCAAAATATGCGCTAAATAAAGATCTAAAAGGCGCAATCGTAACAAATGTAAAAGCTGATTCAAAAGCGAGCGAGTATGGGTTTAGAAAGGGCGATATAATTATCCAAATCGGTCAAAACGATGTCGAAAATATCGATGATTTTAACAAATATATCAAAGCCTACAAAGGCAAAAAAGTACTAGTTTGGGTTATTAGAAACGGTATCCCACAAGGACTAGTAATCCGCTAAAATTGGCAAATTTGGCAGGGCTTAGGCTTTGCCAAATTTTCACTTGGCGAAGTCAAATTTCAAACGACTTCGCCGATTTTATTTTTTAATTTTAATTATAATTTTTTGGGAAAAATTATTTCCTCTCCACGACTTCGTAAATCACGCCCTTTTCGCTGATATATTTCTCCACGGCTTCGAGCTGGGTTGGTAGGACATTTATCACGAGCGAGCCCACGACGCTTTTATCCAGGCGCTCTAACTTACCCCAGACGATATTGAAATTTATGCCAAGCTCGTGCGCCATGTGCGTGATAATGCTATCAAACGCGACATCTGGCGGGAAAAACAGCCTTACATTTATATTATTTGGTGGTAACACTTCCTCTTCGCCTAGGAATTCCTTCATATGCTCATCAGGGTGCAAAAACAGCTCCACGATATCGCCAGAGCCCACGACGACGCCGTGTTTTAGGAGCATAGCGCGGTTGGCTATGCTTTTGACGACCTCCATTTCGTGCGTTACCAAAACTATCGTAATGCCAAGCGAGCGGTTTATTTCTTTAAGCAAATTTAAAATTTGCGTCGTTGTGTTTGGATCGAGCGCTGAGGTCGCCTCGTCGCTAAGTAAAATTTGCGGTTTTAGTGCCAATGCCCTAGCAATGGCTACTCTTTGCTTCTGACCGCCACTAAGCTCGCTAGGATAGGCGTTTGCTTTGTCTTTGAGGCCGACTAGAACGAGCAATTCGGCCACGCGCTCTTTGATATAGCCTTCCTCAAATTTCCAAAACCTAAGCGGTGTGGCGACATTTTCGGCGACCGTTTTTCGGCTCATTAGCGCGAAATGTTGAAAAATCATACCGATATTTTTGCGAAATTCGCGCACTTCATCGCCTTTTAAATCCGCCACCTCTTTGCCAGCGACTTTTAGACTGCCGCTTTGGTAATTTTCTAGCCCATTTATACAGCGAAGTAGGGTGCTTTTGCCCGCGCCACTTTGTCCCACGATAGCGAAAATTTCGCCTTTTTTGATCTCGGCGCTGACACCTTTTATGATTTCGGATTTTCCGAAACTTTTATGCAAATTTTCGATTTTTATCACTAAATTTCCTTTATTTTTTTCCATAATTTTACTTAAATTTTCAAAATTTTAGCTTTGCAATTTTTGTCTTAACGCCTCTTGCAAAAGCGAGCCAGCCAGCATGCGCTCTTCCTTCATAAATATAAAATTCTCGCCGAATTCGCCCTCTAATTCGACCTTGCGATACGGCCCTGAATACATCACAATGATTTTTGCGCTTAAATTTTCCTTATTTAGCATATTTGTAACGATATCGAGTTTTTCTTGGTTTGTGATTGTTAGTATTATTACAGAGGCTTGACGCAGGCTAAATTCGTCGATGACGCCCTTTTGCATCATATTGGCAAAATGCACATTTTCTCCGCGCGATTTGCCAAGATCCACAAGCTCCAAATCGCTTTCAGCCACGATATATGGCAGGCCATTATCGCGCAGTCTAAGCAGTATTTCTTGTCCTACTCTGCCGTATCCAACGATGACAAAATGGTTTTTCATAGGTGAAATTTTGACCTTATGCACCTCGTCTTCGAGTTTTTCGACATTTGATTCGAAGCGGTTTGCGATGCGGTTTAGGTTTTTTAGGATAAATGGTGTCAAAATCATCGTCGCCACAACGATTGCAATTAGAATTTGCGCATTTTCTTTGTTTATTAAATTTTTGGATATCAAAAGTGCGAAAATCGCTAGGGCAAATTCGCCGATTTGCGCCAGAGATAGGGCTGATTTGAGCGCAATTCTTTTGTGAGTTGATAAGATGAGTATCGCATAGACAATGCCGGCTTTTAGCGCCATTATAATGATAATTCCTAACAAAATCACGCCGTAGTGGTTGGCGATAATGTCAAATTTAATCTGAATTCCGATTGTGATAAAAAATAGACCAAGCAAAATATCTCTGAGCGAACTCATGCCGGCTGCAATTTCGCGCTTGTATTCGGTTTCGGCAATCAGCATGCCAGCGATAAATGCGCCCAGCGTGTAGCTAAATCCAAACACATGAGCCAAAAAGCTAGCACCGATTACCACGAATAAAACCGTGGCGATGAAAATTTCTTTGGAATTTAGCTTTGTAACATAGCCTAGCAGGGTGTTTAGCAGGAATTTGCCGATTAAAAAAAGCGATATAATCACAATCGCCGCGCTTATGGCGGTGTGCAAAATCAGCTCATTTACAGGCGTGCTATCGGTGGAGGCAAAAATATCAATCATCAGCAAAATCGGAATTACAGCCAAATCTTGGAAAAGCAAAATTCCAAGCACTTTTCTTCCGTGATTGCGATTTATTTCGCCAGAGTCATTTAGGCTTTTTAGCACTATTGCAGTAGAACTTAAAGATAGCGCAAGACCGATAATAATGGCTGTTTTGATATTTTCGCTTAAAACTTGATCTATTATGAGAGTGAGTATCAGCCCAGTGCCTGCAACCTGCAAAAATCCGTTGAAAAAGACATCTTTTTTCATACTCATTAGGTGCTTGAAGCTAAACTCCAATCCTATGCTAAACATTAGAAAAACTACGCCAAATTCGGCGATTTGCGACATATACATACTCTCGTCGCGTGTGAGGCTATAAATCTGCGTAAAACACACACCTGCGACGATATATCCGATAATGCTAGGGATTTCAAAGACTTTAAAAACTATGTTTAGAACGATTGCAAGTGCAGTAATCGTCAAAAATAGCTCGATAGCAAAATCCATTTGCAACCTTTCTAGGGAAAATTTTAAATCTTTGATTTTACTAAAATTTAGCTTAAAATATCGCAAATTTAGGGCAAATTTGGCGATAAAATTTCGAATTTTAACTGGTTTTTAGTGAAATTTAACTATAATCGTCAGTTTTTAAAATCAAATAAAAAGGCAGTTAAAATGGCAGATTTTTACAATCCAAAAGAAGTTGAAGAAAAATTTTATAAAATTTGGGAAGAACGCGGTTATTTCGAGATCGACGGCAACAAAAATATCCAAGAAAAAGGCAAAACATTTTGCATTATGATGCCACCGCCAAATGTAACGGGCGTTTTGCACATAGGACACTCGCTGACTTGCACCCTGCAAGACATTATGACGCGTTATAAACGCATGGACGGATACAAAGCACTGTATCAACCAGGACTCGATCACGCAGGAATCGCCACTCAAAATGTCGTAGAACGCGAACTTCTAGCAAAAGGCATAAAAAAAGAAGAAATCGGCAGAGATGAGTTTTTAAAACATGTTTGGAAGTGGAAAGAGCAAAGCGGCGGCACGATAGTTCGACAAATTCGCCGTCTTGGCGTGGGTCCTGCTTGGAGTAGAGAGAGATTTACCATGGACGACGGGCTTAAAAATGCCGTGCGAAAAGCCTTTGTAAATTTATACGAAAAGGGCTTAATCGTGCGTGGCAATTATATGGTGAATTGGTGCACTCACGACGGCGCCCTTAGCGATGTCGAAGTCGAACATAAAGCAAATAAAGGCAAACTTTATTATATAAGATATTATTTATGTGATGAAAATTTGGCAAATTCTAGCGAAAATTCCGCAGAAAATTCGGCGAAGTATCGTGGTGCGAATGTGGAAAAACTGAGCGAAGAACAAATGAGTTGCACTGAGCGTGCAACGCAGTGCAGTTCAAGTGAAGTTTTTTCGCAGGCGTGCTGCGAGACGAGCCGTTATGTCGTAGTGGCTACGACTAGACCTGAAACATACTTTGGCGATACCGCAGTAATGGTAAATCCAGCCGACGAGCGATATAAAAATTTAATCGGAAAATTTGTAGAACTCCCCATTATAGGGCGAAAAATCAAAATCATCGCCGACGAGCATGTCGATATGGCGTTTGGAACAGGTTGCGTAAAAGTAACACCTGCGCACGATCAAAACGACTACGAAGTCGGCAATCGCCACAATTTGGAATTCATCACAATCTTTGACGAAAAAGGAATTTTAAACGAATATTGCGGCGAATTTGCAGGACTTGAACGCCTTGAAGCCAGAGATAAAATCGTCGCAAAGCTTGATGAGCTAGGCTTTATCGAAAAAATCGAAGATTACGAAAATCAAGTCGGGTATTGCTATCGCTGTAAAAATGTCGTCGAGCCCTATATCTCAAAGCAGTGGTTTGTCAAATCAGACATCGCTAAAAATGCCATAAAAATGGTAAATGACGGCGGGGCTGAGTTTTTCCCGTCGCACTGGATAAACAGCTTTAATGCGTGGATGAGAGAGTTAAAAGACTGGTGCATTAGCCGTCAGCTTTGGTGGGGACACCGAATTCCTGTGTTTTACTGCGAGTGCGGACATGAGTGGGCGGACGAAAATGAAAGCCCAAGCAAATGCCCAAAATGCGGAAGTGCGAAATTTACGCAAGACCCGGATGTCCTTGATACTTGGTTTTCAAGCGGCTTGTGGCCGATTTCGACACTTGGCTGGGGCAACGGCGACGCGCTAAAAGATGAAAAATGGCATGAGAGCGATTTAGCAGAATTTTACCCAAATACTATGCTGATTACGGGCTTTGACATACTTTTCTTTTGGGTTGCAAGAATGTTTTTCCAATGCGAAAACGCTACTTCTAAATTGCCGTTTAAAGATGTCTATCTTCACGCCCTAGTTAAGGACAAAGACGGCAAAAAAATGAGCAAATCAAGCAAAAATATCGTCGATCCGCTCGATAAAATCGATGAGTATTCAGCCGACATTTTGCGATTTACACTGACTGTTTTGTGCGTGCAAGGTCGCGACCTACGCCTTTCGGACGACAAACTTTTGATTTATCGAAATTTCGTAAATAAGCTTTACAACGCAAGTAAATTTTTGCTTTTAAATTCGTCTAAATTCGATGATTTGGACGAAAATTTGGTTCAAACGAAGCTTGGAGAGTATATGCTAAGCCGTTTTAAGGCGTGTGTAAATTCGGTCAGGGCAAATCTCGACGCGTATCGCTTCAACGACGCTGCGACTGATTTGTATAAATTTTTCTGGGACGAATTTTGCGACTGGGGGATTGAGCTTAGCAAAGCAAACAAGGCTGCAATCCCTGAGCTTGGTATGATTTTTAAAGAAGCCTTAAAGCTTCTTAGCCCATTTATGCCGTTTATCAGCGAGTATTTATATCACGAGCTTAGCGGGACTTCGTTGGAGAGCGGAGAATCTGTAACCATGATGAGATACCCAAAAACTTCGGCGCAAAACGAAGGGATCGAAAAGCTTTTTGAGCGTGTGATTGAAGCGATTGTGAGCATTCGTCGTGCAAAAGCGACGATTGATTTAGGAAATGCTAAAATCGCAAAGGCTTTTGTGCTGAGCTCATTTGATTTAAGCGGGGCGAAAGATTATATCAAAACCCTTGCCAAATGCGATGAAATCGAGTTTGTAAGCGCTCCTGTGGCAAATGCCGTGCGTGATGTGAGCACGAATTTAGAAAGCTTTGTTGCGCTTGAAGGCGTGGATTTAAACCCTATCATAAATCGCTTGAATTCGCAAAAAACAAAGCTTGAAAAAGAGATTGCAAAACTAGAAAATATGCTAGGAAATGAGAAATTTATGGCTTCTGCCCCAGCTAGCGTCATCGAAACAAATCGCAACGGCTTAGCAAACGCAAAAGAGCAGTTTAATAAAGTTTGCGGGGAACTTGCAAATTTGGGAGTGAAGTGAAAAATGCGAAAGAGTATAAAATTAAAAATTTAGGCAGATAAAATGAAACCATACTACACCATAATTTTACTGATTTTTTCAAATGTTTTGATGACGATTGCGTGGTATGCGCACCTGAAATTTACCAAAATTCCGTTTTTTAGCAACCTTGGGCTTTTTGGGATTATTCTCTTTGGCTGGTGCGTGGCGTTTTTCGAGTATTGTCTGCTCATACCAGCCAACAAATACGGCTACATCGGCAACGGCGGTTCATTTGACATTTGGCAGCTAAAAGTCATGCAAGAAGTCATCACGCTTAGCGTTTTTAGCGTGTTTGCACTGCTGATTTTCAAAAGCGAAGCTTTTCGCATAAACCACATTATAAGCTTTGTTTTCCTAGTTTTGGCTGTGTATTTTATGTTTAAAAAATAGGAAATTTTATGATATTTTTTGGTTTTTCAAAACGATTTTGGCGATTTGAAATGGTGCCGTGAAAGCCCAAAAATAGGCAAAATTCAGAAATAAAATTTAATAAAAAGGATAAAAAATGAGTAAAATCAAAATAGGAATTTTAGGTTATGGAAATTTAGGTCGTGGCGTCGAACTAGCCGTGCGAAACACAAGCGATATGGAAGTTTTCGGCGTATTTTCTCGCCGTGAGCCAGCTAGCGTGAAAACCTGCGGCGCGAGTGTATTTAGCATAGATGAAATATTAAATTTCAAAGGCAAATTCGATGTTTTGGTGCTTTGCGGTGGCTCGGCGACTGATTTGCCAACTCAAACGCCAGAGTTTGCCAAAAACTTCTGCGTCGTCGATAGCTTCGATACACACGCCAAAATCCCTGAACACTTCGCAAATGTCGATAACGCAGCCAAAAGTGGCGGAAATGTCGGCATTATCGCTATTGGCTGGGATCCGGGTCTATTTTCGCTAAATCGCCTTGTGGGCGAAAGCGTGCTAGAAAGTGGCGAGAGCTACACATTTTGGGGCAAAGGCGTGAGCCAAGGGCATTCTGACGCTATCCGCCGAATCAAAGGCGTAGTCGATGCTAGACAATACACCGTGCCGATAGAAAGCGCGTTAGCAAGTGTCAGAGCCGGAGAAAATCCAAATTTAAGCACGAGAGAAAAGCATTTGCGTGAGTGCTTCGTGGTCGTAGAAGATGGCGCTGATAAAGCAAAAATCGAAAACGAAATCAAAACAATGCCAAATTATTTCGCTGATTACGATACGACCGTGCATTTTATCGACCTTGAAACACTAAAACGCGAACACGGCGGAATTCCGCATGGTGGCTTCGTGCTAAGAAGCGGTAGCACAGGAGAGCACGGCGAGACAAAACACCTAATCGAATTTAGCCTAAAACTTGATTCAAACCCTGAATTTACGGCTAGCGTGCTAGTGGCTTACGCAAGAGCGGCGCACCGACTGCATAAAGATGGCAAAAGTGGTGCGTTTAGCATTTTTGACATCGCACCGGCTCTCATCTCGCCAAAAACCCCTAGCGAGCTCAGAAAAGAGATTTTGTAAATTTACTTGCCGTGCGAAATGCCGAATTTTAGCTAATTCGCACGGCGAAGATTAAAAGGAATTTCGTGGTAGAAAACAAAAATTTAAAAAATAATGTTTTTAATAAAAATAAAATTTTGCGAGATTATGATAAAGAGCCTTTAATTATCAAAAATTATGAAAGATTATTTACAATACTTATAAGAAGCGGTTGTGTTTTATCTGTAATGATTTCTGCTTATCTTGTATCTGTGGCGACATTGTTTTTACCAAATAACGATAAAGTTAGCGTTGGATTTTTAATTATTTTTGCTCTTATTTTTATTGTTATTATGCGAGTTATTTTTAGCCATTGCTCAGCATTTGATGACAAAATTTGCTTTTATCAAAATTCTATTGTTTTTTATAGAAATGGTGTGCAAGAACGACAAATTTACAATTCTACAATTAAAGAAAATATTATAAAGCCATTTTGGGGTAGTGGTTTAAATGATAGAACTTGGAATGCTGTAATCGGCATAGTATATTTTTTAATTACAATTACCGATTATTTTACAGATATTAGAATTTTCTTGTTTATGATTTTTATTTTTGTAGGTAATTTTATATTGAAGTTATTTTATTTTTTTAACATAAATCATAGCTTCAAAAATTTCACGCTTTTCCCAGCCATTTTAGCCAACACGCCACAAATAATACGAGAAAAAGGATTTTTTTATCCTAAATTAAGAAATTATCTAATTTGCGTTAGCGACAAAGAATATGGCGAAATTAGAAAATGGTTTTTAATACAAAATATTGATATACAAAATTTGAAAAAATTCTATTTTAATTAAATAGAATATATGACTAACTTCTTAAAAATCATGATTTCTAAAATTTTTAAACTCATACACCATTTCATATAAATGTGAAATTTGCTATAAATTAGCTTTTATTCACTATTTATGCAAATTTAGTTAAAATCATCGGATTGAAAATTTAAAAGGAAAATTTAGTGATAAAAATCGAAAATTTGCATAAAAGTTTTGGCAATAACGAGATTATAAAAGGTGTTTCAGCCGATATTAAAAAAGGCGAAATTTTAGCCATCGTTGGCAAAAGTGGTGCATTTAGCATTTTGGACATCGCACCAGCGCTAATCTCGCCAAAAACCCCTAGCGAGCTTAGAAAAGAGATTTTGTAAATTTACTTGCCGTGTGAAATGCCAAATTTTGGCGAATTCGCACGGCGTTCATAGCTTGGAATTTATTAAAAGTGCCACAACGCCCAAATTTGGGCGCGAAATCCAAATCTCACTCGCTTCTAGCGTCGCTGATTTCATATCCGAAATTTATCGTTTTTGCCTCGCCGTTATTTAGCCTGAATTTCCAGCTTACTCGGCCCTCAGTGTCGATATTATCAGCTTTTGTGCCACTTTTATCAGTGATTTTAACTTTCTCGTCCGCGCTTAGTGGCATTTTGGCGAGTAGTTCGATATCCCAAGCCCGCTCACTTGTGTTTTTCACCTCGTAATTCCAGCTAGAAATCGTGGTTTTTTTGGTGCCAAAAAAGTTTTCTTTGGTGTTTTTCTCATCGATTTTTTTGGTGACTTTGATTAGGCGATTTTGTCCTAAAAACACGCTAGTATCCACACCCGCAGGTATTTCCTCGCGCCAGTCCTGGCCCGCATTTACCCCATCAATTTCGATTGTCGTAAGGGCGTGGTTGAGTGGCTTTTCAAGCTTTGTTTTGGCCTGCAAAAACGCTAAATTTTGGCTGTATGCGTCGATAAAAACGCTAAATTTGGCCTCTAAAATTTGGCTGTCGAAGTCGATTTTCGCGCTCTCATTTGGCGCAATGCTTAAATTTTCAATCATGTATGAGTTCGATAGTGTGAGCTGGGCATTTGTCGCCTGCACGGCGCGATTACTCATCGCAGCCCTTGGCGTGGCATTTAACATGGCTTTTTGCATATACACGCCATCTGCTTCGTAAGTTTGCCCACCGATATACTGCGCCCGAAACGGCCTTGGGGCAAGCAGGGCAGAATATGCATACGGATAAATCGCCACACTAAGCGCGTCAAGAGCCGAATTTAGCGGGTTTTTCACGCGGATTGATTGCGTGATAGCAAGCTTTTGCTTTGCTGTATCGGCGCTGATTTTCGCGCTCGCTCCCTCGTTTAAAAACGCCGCGTATCGCAATGCAACGCTCTTTGGCGCGCATGCAAAGCTTAAATTCGCATGCCTCATTTGCGCGCTAGGTGTGCGTGCGATTTGCTCGTTTAGCGCGCTCTCATCGGCTTCCAGCTTAGCGATATTTTCAAAATCTCTTAGCGTGCTTGCATAAAATTCATCTGCATTTCCGCTACCAGAACTAGCCAAATTTTTGCTAAATTCAATCTTAGCCTGGATTGCCTTTTTTTGCGCTACTACCTTTGCAAGGGCTTCTTCTAGGCGTTTTCTCTCATCGCTTTTTATCTCATAAATCCCGCTGTCTTCAAGGTTTTCTAGCTCGCACTCGCTTTTGATTTCAAGCAGACTTAAATCGAGCGTGGCAGGGATTTCTACGCTAAATTTCGCAGTGCCCGGGCTAAAAGTTTGGGTCAAAAAACTATCGTTTTGATAAATTTCGATGAAATTTTGCTTTGGTTTTTCTAGCTCGTTTGCGCCACAGAGCGCGCACGATACGATTAGTGGCAGGGTTAGGCTTTTCATTGTATCTCCTTAAAAATTTTCAAAATATTAGTAATTTAAAGTAAATGGTAGTTTAAAAGTGTAAAATGAAAGCTTTATAAAATTTTTAGGGGTGAAATATGCTAGAAGCGCAAGACTGGGAGTTTTTGAAGGGAAATTTTTGCGATAAATTTGATTTTGAGGGCGATGATTTGGGCTTGATTTACAAAAACGCGTATAAAAAGCGCCTAAGAGCGGGGCAGATAATCTATGCTAGCGAGGATTGTCTGGGCTATGTTTTGCTTCGTAGCGGGCTTTTGCGCGCATTTATCGGCACTGGGGGCAAGGAACTGACCGTTTTTAGCATACAAAACGGCGAGAGCTGTATGATCTGCGATACTTGCAAGTTCGCCCTTGCCCAAAACCGCCTTAGCGTCGAGGCTAGAAGCGAGTGTGAGCTTATCGTAATCCCGCCAAGCATTTTTAAAATCCTAAAAGAACGCTACCCTGCTGTGCTAAATTTCGCCCTAGAAATCGTAGCCAAACGCTTTTCGCAAGTCATAATGGCTAGCGAGCAGGCGATTTTCGCGCCACTTAGCGAGCGCATAATGGGCTTTTTGCGCGAAAATTTGGGCGCAAACGGCGAAGTGTGCGCGACACACGAAGATATAGCCAATCATATCGGAAGTGCCAGAGAGGCGGTATCGCGCGTGCTAAAAGAGATGGAAAAATCAGGCAAAATCGCCCTTAGCAGGGGCAAGGTCGTGGTGATTGAGATTTGAAATTTTGAAATTTTGCGTTTTGTTTAAATTTTGGCTTGCAAAATACTGCGCCGAAATTTTTTGAAATTTTAAAAATTTTAAAATTTGGCTAAATCTTAAAATTTAGCCAAATTTTGCGTTAAAACAGCCCCTTTAAAATCCCTTTAACAGCCTCTTTTGCCTTGTCTTCACGGCTTTTTTCTTTGGCGTTGTTTTGCGCGTTAGAATTCGCGCCAGTGTTTTGCCCTGATTTAGACCCCTTATCGCCTAAGAGTTTGTCGATACCTTTGCTGATTTCTTTGTTTAATTTTTCCTTTAAATACGCAGAATCGACGCTATATTTTGGGTTTTGCGTGGTGCCAGTGATTTGGACGCTAATATCCGTTTTTTCGATATTTGCCTTAACCGGGATATTGATTTGCTTGCTTTGGGTGTCAAATTTGCCCGCACTTACATTTAGCTTGCTTTTTTGTGCGCTCATATTTGTGTTAAAAGTGATTAAATTTTGCACGATTGTGCCATCAAGCGTTACATTATTATAAACTTCGCTCGCCAAATCGCGACCTAAAATTTTGCTTACGACGCCCATAAAATCGCTACTTTTGAGGCGTCCTTGATTTATGAGGGAGTTGAATTTGCCCTTTTTTGCCTTTGTGTTGTAGCTAAAATCCATGTCCCCAACGCCGTCGTAAATGTGGCGCACACCGAGCATATCGGTCAGGTCTTTGACTGCGAATTTCGTGAGTTTGACGCTGACATCATCGTTTATCATTTTGCCGTTCATCGCCCCGCCAAGGATATTTGACGCAAACGAAACGGCGAAATTTTTAGGCTTGTAATCAATTTTGCCGTTTCCATTAAATTTGCCAAACAGCTCAATACCAGTTAGAAATTTCATCTTGCTTAAATTTGGCACATTAACGCTATAATCGGCGTTTAGAGTGCTAGTTTTGAGATTATAAGTCCCTGTTATTTTGTCGAAATTCGCCAAATCTGAGCCAAGTTTGGCGGTAAAATTAGCAAGCGAGTTTTTGATATTTGCGCCCAAATTTAGGCTAAATTTCGTATCGCTTGGGAAAGATTTGCCACTAAGTTTGTCAAGGTATTTTTTATAAAGCACGCCATTAGCGATATTTGCGCTAAGTTCGCCGTTTATTCCAGAATCTAGATTTAGCTTGGCTTCGCCGTTTATCGCGCCATTTCCGATAGCTTCCATGCCCAAAAACGAGGTTATAACTGCCAAATTTAGCGATTTTGCGCGCACACTTAGCGCGCTAAGGTTGCCACTAGCTATCAAATTTCCGCCAAGCGCGTCGAGATTTAGGGCTAGGTTAGCTAGTTTGCCCGATTTTAGCGTGATATCAGCCACGCCCTTGCCTGAGCCTGAAAATTTCTGCCCTGTGATGTGAGAGAGTTTGGTAAAGTCGCTAATAGCGAAATTTGCGCTAACTTTGCCGTTTTTGCTAGGCGCATTATACGCGCCATTTATCACGGCTTTTAGGCCATTTTTAAAGGCGTTTATGTTTGTGTTTTTTAGCGCGAAATCCTTAAAATCGCTGATTAGCTCGCCACTAGCGAGTAAATCGCCAGAGGTTTCGTAGTTTATGATTTTGGCTAAATTTTTAAGCTCAGGCACGCTTAGGGTAAAATCACTTTGAAGGGTGCGTTTTTGCATATCAAAAACGCTTTGTTTCGCGCTTAAATTTGCCAAATTTGAGCTGATTTCGCTCGTGGCTTTGGCGATACCCTTGCTCACGCTGATATCGGAGTTTAGCGCGATTTTAACGCCACTTGGGATAGTTATATTTAGATCTTTTAGTGCCTTTTCATTTAGCAATAAATTTTGTGATTTTATGGTTGCACTGCCCTCTGGTGCGCCGTTTGTGGCGATGATATTGGAGTTGATAGCGACATTTCCAGTGGCGTAAAGTGGCTGACCTGCCACGGCTAAAATTTTGGCGACATTTAAATTTGGCGCTACGATTTGCAGGTCTGTGGGCATGAAATCTGTGAGATTAGCTAGAAATTTCACATCGCTATCAAACGCCCGTCCTGCGCCGTTTGCGCTGATTTTTTGCATATTTCCTAGCACGCGACCATTTAGCGAAATCGCCTCTCCATCAAGTGCTACGCCAAAGCTTTTTAGATCTTTTGCATTTAGCTCGTAGTTTGTGTCGAAGCTTTTGGAGAAAATGTCGTATTTGCCCACCAAATGAGCCGAAATTTCGCCATTAATTAGCGCCGTAATGTCGAAATCATCGCAGTTAAGGTCGAATTTATCTAGCCTAATATCAAAGCCTGTTTTTTGCGAAAGGTATCGCTCGATATATGGCTTAGTGATAGAGTTGCCAAAATCGCTCCAAAGTAGCGCGAAAACCCCGCCGAAAATCAATCCGATAAAAACCAAAATTCCTATGATATATTTCATAATTTTCCCTTTAAAATTTTTCGTAAATTTTATCGCATTAGATTAAAATTTTATGCCAAAAATTTTGATAAAATAGGGCAAAATTTACTAAATTTCAAGGATTTTTCATGCTACCGCTAAAACAAGTGGAAAATAAAAAAAATAAAAGAATAAATCAAATTTTTGAATTTATCAAATCCCGCCCTGCAAAAACGCAAGAATTAGCCCAAATTTTCGGTGTCAATGCAAAGACGATAATCAGAGATATGGAGATTTTAAGGGATTATGGCGTGGTAAAAGAGGGGTGGAGCTGGAAATACGACCCTAGCGCGCAAATGCGGGATTTAAGCGACGAAGAGAGGCTGGTGCTAAGCCTGATAGCAAGTTTGTGTGAAAACATATCATCGGATTTTTATTTCAAAAATAGCGAGCTGATTTCTGGGCTACTTGGGGGCATGGACGAGCAGATTTTGGCGTTTTTTGGCAACGAAAAGCTGGATAAAAAATCAATAGAAAAATTTAGCCTTGTCCAAAAAGCGATAAAAAACAAAAATATTATCAATTGCACTTACGGCAAGCATGAATTCAAAGCAAAACCCCTAAAAATCGCGTTTTTGGAGGGGTTTTGGTATTTGTTTGTGTTCGATTGCGGCGAAGGGGATAGGTTTAAGAAATTTCATTTCAAAGATATCGAAAATATAAAAATCACGCCCGAGGTTTTCAAAACATCCGCACAGGTGCAAAAGCGCATAAAACAGGCGCGCTCTGTGTGGTTCGAGCTAGAAGACAAGTATAGGGCGAGGCTGTGGATAGATGAAGTGATCGCGAAGTATTTTAGGCGCAAACCATATATCAACTGCGATTTTACAAAGGAGTGCGAGGACGGCTCGATCGAGATTGAGTTTGGGTTTAGCAATCCTATGGAGATCAAACCGCTGATTTATCGGTTTTTGCCACATATCAAGGTCGTCGAACCAGCCTGGCTAAATGATGAGATAAAAGCGGAAATCGCGGGGTATCTAGGCGAGATAAGTTAGTCTTGCAAATTTTGCTTTATCGTGCGATTTACAAATAACTAGCTTCAAGCCTATCGTTTAGGTTGTCTAGTCTGTGCTCTAAATCGATTATTGTATTTTCTAAAACCGCTATTTTATCTTCTAAATTTGATATTTTTTTCTCTAAATTTCGCTCGTTGTCTTGCACATCGATTATTGTGTCTTTTACAAATTCTATATCGTTTTTTAAATCCGATACTCTTTTTTTTAAACTATCATCGTGGTATTGCGAATAATCGGTAATTTTTTTATCGCCAACTTTGAAATCTTTGATTATTTGTATAGCTTCTTCTTCGTCTTTGACACTAAATGTGCCAAAATGAGCACCTGCCGGTCTGAAAAGTCCAAAACTAATCTTGTTCTCTTGCGTATCGATAAGGCAGGCCATTCCACGGCTATCATTAACAAACGCATTTGAGCCTTGTTTTCTTTTTAAAGCACCGATTTCTAGCGGGAATTTGTCTAAATTTAACATATTTCTATCCTTTCTTTTAAATTTCGATTGGATTTTACTCAAAATTTCAGACACTTTTGTGTCAAATTTAGCCACAAAAATTTTTAAATTTGACAAATTTTCGGTGATTTTATCACTATGTGCGCGCTCTTAAAATGCTATAATCGCGCCAAATTCGTAAAATTTAGAAAAAAGGAGAGAGTATGCAAAGCATAAAAACCCGTATGATTCGTATAGTAATCGGTGCGATAATCATGGTAGTCGGGGCGTTTTATCACAGCTGGTGGGGCGCAGTGGGGCTAGTGCCGTTTGTCGTGGGGGTGAGTGGATTTTGTCCTGCGTGTTATTTTTTGAATCGTTGCAAACTGCCACAAAATTAAAATTTAAAAGTAGGGCAAACCTGCCCTACAAATTAATTCGAAGTATTTGAATCGCTTGAAGTGTTGTTGATATAGGCGTTTGTGCTGATTTTGTTCCACTCGCGACCGATTTTTAAAAACGCTCTTTGGCTATCCAAAATCTCTTTGAAAAGCGGATCTTTCGCGCTTTCTTCATCTAAAATTTCATTTGTCGCGCTTTTTAGTTTCTCGACTACATCGGCTGGGAAATTGCGGACTTGCACATTTGGAAACTGCGCTTTAAGCTCTGCCCAAATTTTAGAATTCTCATAAAAGCCCTTGTTTTGGAAGTTTTCGCCAGCCATACGAGCTGCTGCTTCGATGATAGCTTGCAAATCAGCAGGAAGCTTCTCAAAAGCCTTTAAATTCACCAAAATTTGGCAATCACCAGCTGGTTCTTGCCAGCCTGTGTAGTAGTAGTTCGCCACTTTGTGGAAGCCAAGAGGCATATCATACACCGGGCTTACCCACTCCACAGCGTCGATTGTGCCCATTTCTAGCGCCATAAATAGTTCGCCAGTTGGGACAGTGTTTATCGTAGCACCTAGTTTGCTCATTACTTCGCCACCAAAGCCAGGAATTCTAAATTTAATGCCTTGCAAATCGGCTAACGAGTTGATCTCTTTTTTGAACCAACCGCCCATTTGCATGCCAGTTGAGCCCATTAGAAATGTTTTCATGCCATACGCGCTAAACATTTTATCATTTAGCTCTTTTCCGCCACCATAATAATACCAAGCGTGTTGCTCATCAGTAGTCATACCAAACGGCACGGCAGTCCATAGCATGGTCTTTGCGTCCTTGCCTTTGTAGTAATATAACGAAGTATAGCCTAAATCATACTGACCGCTTTTGACGAAATCAAAAACACCAAAGCTGGCTTTGTGCTTTGACGGAGTGTCGATACGGATTTCTAAGCGTCCGCCACTTAGCTCTTCGGCGTATTTTTTAAACTCATTAGCCGCGTCGCCAAGGACAGGCATAGTGCTCTCCCAGGTGCTAGCTAGGCGCAAGCGGTATTTTTTATCCGCTGCGAAAGAGTGTGTCGAAAAAAGCATTACAAATGCTAAAACTAAAAATTTTTTCATAAAAATCTCCCTTCAATAAATTTTTTAAAATTTTAATTAAATAATTCAGGTTTGTTTGCGCGCAAAAACTCAACCACAGCGATTGGCTCGTCTGGGCCCTGCGCGTCTGAGTTTTGCAGGACGGCGTCTATATTTTCGATATAGGCTTGCGCGGCGGCTTGGAGTTTGTCGCGCTTGACGCCAGCGTAGATTAGCATGGCTTCGAGTGTGATATTTAGCTCGTAGATTAAATCATCGTTGCTTAAATTTTCGTTTTCAGATTTCATTGTCTGCCTTTTGGGTTTTTAAATTTATGAGTTGTTCGATTTGGGATTTTATTGCTTCGTATGAATTCGCGTCCTTAAAGCCGATGAAAATCCCGCCACTAGCGTTCGCGTGTCCGCCACCGCCAAGTAGATTTTTCGCCATTGCGCTCACATCGACTTTGCCGTTTGCACGGAAACTTAGCGTTTTTTTCGAGGTTACATCGATGAAAAAGTCCATATCAGGGTTGCGTGTCAAAAAGTCATTTCCGATGACGCTGACATTGCCGATATTGTAGGTCAAAATGCCCTTAAAGCCCTCGTATTCGATACTAAATCTCTCTTTTTGCGCGTCAAGAAGAGTTACGACATAATCCGAGATTAGGTTGCTTAGTGTGTCGTTTCGATCGGCGTTAAAAAAGCTTTTTTTGATAGCGTGAAGTGCGTCATCTAGGGCGATGTGAGGCTCGTTTAAATTTTGAAATTCAAAAATTTTATTTAGCAAGAAATTTATATATTCTCTGCTTTGCTCTTCGAACATGATTTTGTTAATCTCTTTTGCATTTGAAACCATACCAAGGCAAACCTTGCCAAGCTCGAATTCGCTCTCATCTTTTAGCCAGATATCGACTGCATTTACGACTTTGACAAATTTCGCTAGCTCCTCGTCCTCGTCAAAAATCGCGCTGAAAAAATCATAGGTGATTTTGGTAGCGCAACGAGAATTATCTAGCAGATACCAAGGGTGCTTTTGCGCGCACTCTGCGCCACTTTGGTGATGATCGAGCAAGAAAATTTTGGCGTTTTTTTGCGCTAGTTGTGTTTGAAATTTCTCACACTGAGCGGGGAGTAAATTTAGATCAGTTATCAAAACAAGTGATTTTGCGTCCGGGTTAGTTTGCAAATTTTCATCGATTTTGCCCAAAATTTGGTCAAATTTTTCGACGATTTCTTTGCCATAATTTGCGTTAAAAAACTCCACGCCACTAAGGTAGTGCGCGACTACGAGCTGGGCAGAGTATCCGTCTAAATCGGTGTGGCTTAGGTGGTAAATTTTCATTAACGCTCTTTTTTGATAATATCTTGCAAGGTGACATTTTGCATATACTCATCGACTTTGTCTTGAAGCTCGTTAAACATGAGATTTACGCGACACAAAGCCCGTCCGTTTGGGCAGCCTTTGGTGCCTTCTTGTGTGCAATCAAAAATCGAAGCTTTGCGTTTTTCGGCGCTTGTGATGATTTCAAGCAGGGTGATTTCGCTAGGTTTTTTGGCTAGGCTAAATCCGCCTTTGGCGCCTTTAAATGAGTTTAAAAGCTTGCTTCTAGCTAGGCTTTGCAAAATTTTGGCTAAAAAACTGCGTGAAATTTGAAGTTTTTCAGATATCGTATCGACATCCACAGACTCGCTATTTTGATTTTGAGCTATGCAAATCATCGCAAGTAGGGCGTATTCTGACGCTTTTGTAAAGAGCATTTTCTCTCCTTTTCTGATAAATCCGACTATTTTACCCAAAAAAAGCAAAAATTTAGGTAAATTTAGTATAATTACCGCTTATTTTATTTCACCGATCAGGAGGTCATTATGGCTTTAGACACGGCTCAAAAAGCACAAATAGTTGCGAAATTCGCTAGAAAAGAGAAAGATACAGGTTCAGCAGAGGTGCAAATCGCGCTACTTTCTGCAAAAATTGCATATCTTACAGATCATATCAAAGCAAATCCAAAAGATTTCTCATCTCGCCTTGGACTACTTAAAATCGTAGGTCAAAGAAAAAGAATGATGAAATATCTAAAAAATAAAGATTACGCTACATACTCAAAACTAGTTGCAGAACTTGGTTTAAGAGATAAATAATTTCAGTTTTTATTTTGTCTTAAAGCGCGTCTAGCCCCGCTAGATGCGCTTTTTTTATGCTTTTAAATTTTGAGAATTTTGAGCGATGAGCTAAATTTTGCAAAAAGCCAAATTTAGCCTTTTGCCTTTTCTTCGCAAGCTTTTATCGCTTCGATGATAGCGGTGGCAAAGCCCATTTTTTCGAGTGTTGCGACCATTTCTATGGTGGTGCCTCCCGGCGAGCAGACCTCGTCTTTGAGTGCGCGTGGGTGGGCTTTGGTGCGAGCGCACAAGCTAGCTGAGCCAAGCACGGCATTAGCGATGATATCGTGCGCCATTTCACGCGCTATCCCACCGCGCACAGCCCCGTCGCTAGCGGCTTCGATTAGGTTAAAAATCATCGCTGGCAAGCTTCCGCTAATGGCTGTGAAAATCGCAAATTTGCTCTCATCAATCTCGTAAGTCTGCCCAAATACGCTAAAAATTTCCATGATTTTGGCTTTTTCCTCTTCGCTAACTCCGCTAAAACACAGCGCAGTATTTCCAAGTGAAATTTTAGCAGGAGTATTTGGCATGGCGCGAACGATTTTTTGCGCCCCGCAAAGCTCGCCAATGCGTGATATGCTAAAATTTGGCGCAAGCGAGATTAAAATTTTATTTTCTAAATTATATTTTATTTTTTCTAGGACGCTCTCATAAACGGCAGGTTTGATTGCCAAAATAATAATATCGGCAAAATTTGCAAGCACTGCCTCGTTTTTAGTGGATTTTATGCCTAGTTTTGCGCAGAGCTTCTCGCCTTTTTCCCTGCCATAAACGCAAATTTTATCCTTTTCAAATTCCGTCCCCACGAGTGCCTCTATCATCGCTGCGCCCATATTTCCTGCGCCTATAAATCCTATTTTCATCGCATTTTCCTTATCTGATTTGTCCCTCGCCACGCACGATGTATTTCGTCGTAGTGAGTGCTTCCACGCCCATTGGACCGCGCGCGTGAAGTTTTTGTGTGCTTATGCCGATCTCGCCACCGAATCCAAACTCGCCCCCGTCGCTAAATCTGGTTGAAGCGTTGGCATAGACGACTGCGCTATTGATTTCGTTTAGAAATCTTTCGATATTGGCGGAATTTTGGCTTAAAATCGCTTCTGAGTGCGCGCTGGAATTTTCGTTGATAAACTCAATCGCTTCGGCGGTGTTTTTTACGATTTTAACAGCCATTATTAGCGATAAAAACTCCGTGCCAAAGTCGCTAGAATCCGCTTTTTTGGTGTTTGCGAAATTTGTAAATTTCGCGTAAATTTTCTCATCTAGGCGAAATTCTACTTCGTTCATTTCCTTTAATAAAATCGGTAAAATTTGCTTTGCGATATTTTCGTGCAAAACTAAGCATTCTAGGGCGTTGCAGACGCTTGGGCGTTGGGTTTTTGCATTTTTGATAATCTCTACTGCCTTGCTTAAATTTGCGCTCTCATCGACGAAGGTGTGGCAGACGCCAGCCCCTGTGATGATGACTGGGATTTGCGCATTTTGCGTGATGAAGTCTTTGAGATTTTTGCCACCACGAGGGATTAGCACATCGATCCACTCTTTTAGCTGGATTAGTTTTAGCACATCTTCGCGCTCTTTGGATTTTATGAGTGATACTGCGCCGCTAGGCAGGCCAAATTTCTCTCCCACACGGCAAAAAATTTCACTTAGGCAGATGTTTGAGGCAAGAGCGCTAGCTGAGCCTCGCAAGATTATCGCATTGCCCGCTTTTAGCGCGAGTGCGGCGGCATCTATGCTGACATTTGGCCTGCTTTCATAAATCATAGCGATTACGCCAAGAGGCACGCGCATTTTGGCGATACTCATGCCGTTTTGGTGTCGCCAGCCTCCCACGATCTGTCCGATTGGATCAGGAAAATTGGCTAACTCTTTTAAAGCCACGCTCATTGCGCTAATCCTGCTATCATTTAGCGTGAGTCTATCAATGAGAGCCTCGGAGATACCATCTTCGCGCGCGTTTTTTATGTCGATTTGGTTTTGCTCTTTGATAAGCTCTTTTTGAGCGATTAGTTCATCAGTCACGCCAAGTAAAATTTGATTTTTTTGCTTGCTACTTAGCTTTGCGACCTCGTTGCTTGCGCGTTTTGCGCGTTTTGCTAATTCTAAAATTTCCATAATCTATCCTAAGACAATATTGTTTGCATGCACGATATAATCATCGCTCACGCTAGGTAAAATTTTCTCATATTCGCTTGATTTTTTCCCCATAATCAGCGAAATTTCAGAAGCGCAGTAGTTTGCGATACCGCGCGCGATACGCTGTGAATCCGCGCCCAGTATTTCGATGACATCGCCCCGCTCAAAATCGCCACTCACGCCCACAATCCCCACACCTAGCACGCTTTTGCCGTTTTTTATGGCTTTGCATGCGCCCTCATCAAGGCTGATTGCGCCACGCACATTGGCACCATAAGCGAGCCAGTATTTTTTCGCGCTAATGGATTTTTCCTCTTTGCAAAAAATCGTTCCAACCTCCTCGCCAGCGATGATTTTGGCTAAAATTTTATTCTCTTTTCCATTTGCGATTATCATATTTGCGCCGATTTTAGTAGCCATTTTAGCAGCACCAAGCTTCGTTGCCATACCACCAGTGCCAAATTTCGACCCCACATCGCCTGCCATTTTAAGGGTGTTTTCGTCGATAAAATTTACGATTTTTATCAGTTTTGCGTCAGGGTTCGTGCTAGGGTTTTTATCATAAAGCCCGTCGATATCGCTTAAAAGCACGAGCAAATCAGCGTCGATTAGCCCAGTTACTAGCGCGCTCATTGTGTCGTTATCGCCGATTTTGAGCTCATCGCCACTGACTGGGTCATTTTCGTTGATGATAGGGATAATGCCTTGCGAAAGCAGGGCGGTAGCGACATTTCGCGCACTTAGGTAGCGCGCGCGGTCGCTAAAATCAATGCGCGTCAGCAAAAGTTGCGCGATAATCTCATCATGCGCCCAAAAAAGCCTCTCATACAGGTGCATTAAAGCGACCTGTCCCACGGCGGCTAGGGCTTGTTTGGCGCTTAGCTCTTTTGGTTTTTGCTCGATTTTTAGTATGCCCATACCAGCCCCAACCGCGCCAGAGGTTACTAGCACGACCCCAAAGCCTTGTTTTTTGAGTTCGCAAATTTGAGCCACGAGCGATTTGATAAAGCCCTCATTTAGCGAGCCGTCACTGTGAGTTAGCGTGCTGGTGCCTACTTTGATGACGATTCGTTTGGTGTTTTTTAGTAGATTTTTTCTCATTTTTTGCCTTTTGAAATTTTGGTATTTTACCTAAATTTAGCCATTTTTCGCCAAAAATCGCTCTAAAATTATCATCGCTGCGACGCTATCAAATTTCTCATTTACACCGCCTTTTTTCGTGCTTTTTAGCGCGAATTCCTTCGCCTCGACACTAGAAAAGCTCTCGTCTTGGTAGCAAATTTCGCCATTAAATTCTAAAAGCGAGACAAAATGCTTTATGCGACGCTCCATTTCTTCTTCGCTAGCACCGCCTTTGGGAAGGCCAACGACGAGCTTTTGCGCTCCCCTTTCGCGCAAAAACTCGCTAGCTTCCCTGGCGGCTTGGTTGCGGTTTTTGCGCAAAATAGGCTCGCTAGGAAGGGCTAGTGCGCCATTTGGGCTGATTGCTACGCCGATTCGTTTAAGTCCCACATCGAAAGCTACTATCAAATTTAATCCTTTTTTTGGGTTATGCAAGCGAAATTTTCGTCGCTTCGATTATGATTTTTCCCTCTAATTCGTATTCGTAAATGCGCTCGCCAAATTTCAGCAATGCTTCATCAAGGCTTGAATTTAGCGCGACAAAATCCAAAATTTCGTCGCTGTGCGAAAAGAGATTTTTGGGTTTTTCTTTTCCGCTAAATTTAGCCACAAATTTATCCAAATCGCTAATTAGCGTGGCGTCTTTTTTGGCTAAAAGCTCGTTTGTGCCGATACTCTCGTCGATTCTGTGTGGCAGGACAAAGACAGGGATTCCAAGCTCTCTTGCGATACGCGCGCTTTGAAGCGAGCCTGATTTTGGCTCGGCTTGGGCTACGATTAGGGCCTGGCAGAGGGCTACAACTATGCGGTTGCGCTCTAAAAACTGAAAATTTCGCGCAGGCGTGCCGTCTTCGTATTCGCTCAGTGCAAGAGCGTCCTTGTAAATTTTGCGTATCATATCCTCGTTTTGTTTGGGGTAAATTTCATCTAGCCCGTTTGCAAAAACAGCAATCGTGCGCGAAAATGCGCCCTCATGCGCTGCGATATCACAGCCAATCGCAGCCCCTGAGACCACGCAAATACCAGCGCCACTTAGCTTTTGGGCTAATTTTGTGATTAAATTTTTGGTGTAAATGCTCATTTTGCGAGAGCCTACGATTGCGATTTTTGGCATATCCAAAAGCTCTAAATTTCCCTTGTAATACAGGGTTTTAGGCTCTGTTTTGCCCAGTCTGGATAGGGCAGGGATTTTGAAATTTAGCTCATTTGTAGTATTCATAAATTTCGCCTAGATAGATGACTTCGACGCCGTTTAAAATATCTGCGCTATTTGCTAGTGCGGTGAAGGTGGATTTTTTGGGGTGGCCGATAGCTATGGCAAAGCCCCTTTTCTGCGCGATTTGCACGGCTTTTTGCAGCATTTGGCGCACAGCTTTTACCTCGTCAGTGTTGTCGATAAAAACATCTCTATAAACATAGCGCAAATTTTGCCTTTTAAGCTCGTCGGGTGCCTTGGTCTGCGCGCTCGTGCGAGAATCGACGAAATAAAAATCGTATTTTTGCATAGCTTTGATTAAATTTCGCATTGAGGCTGAATTCGCCGTAAATTTCGAGCCTGTGTGGTTGTTGATAAATTTAGCGTGCGGGAAATCAGCTCTGATTTGCGCTAGAAAATTTTCGATTTCTTTGTAGCTATCGCCCACTTTTAGCGCCTTTACATCGTGAGCGAAGACCTCTGCCTCCATTGGCAGGTGAATTGCGAAATTTTGTAAATTCTTAGCCAGAGCCGGGGTGTTTTTGTAATTTTTCGCTGGCGGGAAAATTGATGGCGTAACCTTTATCGGCAGAGCCTTGATACGCGTTATTTGCGCGCTTGTGGAGATATCGTCCATTATGATAGCTAGTTTTGGTTTTGAGCCTTTTGGCAGGGTTTTGGCTGGTTTATTGCTAGGGGCTGAAATTTTTGGCTCTGTTTTTTCCTGCGATTTTGGCGTGATTTCGCCTATACTTTGGGCTGCGATTTTGGCTAATTCTTCTTTTATGATTTCGTCTTTTGTTTTTGAAATTTGGGTTAAATTTTGCTCTTTTATCTCAGGCGAAATTTGGGGTGCAGGTTTTGCCATGCTCAAATTTTTATCTTTTTGAATTATGGGTTTTGAAATTTCGCTTTTGTTCTCATCGCGTGGGAGTTTAAGCGCAATTTTTGGCTCGTCTTTGAAAAATTTATTTAGCACGGCATACGAAAGAGCGGCGCAGGTAAAGCAAAAAATTGCGATTAAAATGTATTTTATGAAATTTGGATTGAAATTTAATAAGGGCGCATTTTTGCGCCCTTTGGTGCGTTTTTTAGCCAAGATTAGTTTTTATCTTTGTCAATGATTTTGCCGCTTGCGATCCATGGCATCATACCACGAAGTCTTTCGCCTGTTTTGGTAATCAGCGCGTTTGCGGTCATATTGCGCTCTGCGTTCATTTTGACATAGCCGGCTTGGCGCTCTAAAATGAAGTTTTTCGCAAAAGTTCCGTCTTGGATCTCTTTTAGGATTTTTTTCATTTCGGCTTTTGATTGTTCGTTGATGACGCGTGGTCCGCTGACATAATCGCCAAATTCAGCTGTGTTTGAGATAGAGTATCTCATATCAGCCATACCGCCTTGATAGATCAAATCTACGATTAGTTTCATTTCGTGTAAGCACTCGAAATACGCCATTTCTGGGGCATATCCAGCCTCTACTAGGGTCTCAAAACCAGCATTTATTAGCGAGCATAGACCGCCGCACAAAACTGCTTGTTCGCCAAATAGGTCTGTTTCGGTCTCGTCTTTAAATGTAGTCTCGATAATACCGCTTCTGCCACCACCAATCGCGCTAGCATAGCTTAGAGCGATCTCTTTTGCCTTACCACTTGCATTTTGCTCTACTGCGATTAGATCAGGGATTCCACCACCATTTACAAATTCATTGCGCACAGTGTGTCCTGGGGCTTTTGGAGCTATCATGATTACATCTATGTTTTTTGGAGCTTTGATTTGTCCGAAGTGGATATTAAATCCGTGAGCAAACGCGATTGCTGCGCCGTCCTTTAAATTTGGCTCGATTTCGTTTTTGTAAATTTCGGCTTGAAATTCATCTGGGGTTAGTATCATTATGACATCTGCCACTTTTGTCGCATCAGCTACGCTTAATACTTTAAAGCCCTTGTCCTCGGCCTTTTTCCAGCTTGCGCCACCTTTTTTTAGTCCGACTACTACTTCTACGCCACTATCGCGTAAATTTTCAGCGTGAGCGTGACCTTGTGATCCAAAGCCAATCATAGCCACTTTTTTTGAGCGAATTAAATTTAAATCGCAGTCTTTGTCGTAATATACGGTAATTGCCATGAGCCATCCTTTTCAAAAAAAAATTTGCGTGATTTTAGCGCAAAAATGCTTTTATGTAGCTTTTTTGTGATATTATAAACGCAAAATTTATGAACGGAAAATGTAGATATGCAAAGCTTTATTAGCGAAAAAATCGCTTCAATGCCTAAATTTAACGATAAAATTTTAAAAATTTTAAGCTCATTTGACAATGCTAGTAGCGATGATGAGATTATTTTTCAGATTATGAATAACCCGGAATTTGAGAGTAGGATACTAGACTACGCATTTAGCACTTTTGCGCAAATTAGCATGGAAAAAACCCTTCCAAACGCCTTTAAATTTTACGGACGAGAGGGGGTTAGGGCGCTATTTTTGTTTAGCATTTTTAAGGGTAAATTTGAGCTAAATTTCGAGTGTTATAAGACAGATCGCGCTAGATTTAATGAAATTTCGCTAAAAAGACATTTGTTTTTAAAAGAGTGGATTAAATTTTATCCAGAGATTTCGCCCGATATCCTATCTAGCGTGATTTTAATGGATTTTGGTAGGGTTTTTATCAGCGAGTATATCGCTAAGCACGATAAAAACAGCGAGTTTTATCTGCATATCAAAAACTGCCTTTTTCCGCAGGATTTCACCGATGTGGAAATGCGATTTACCGGTATGAGTAGAGAGAGCGTGGGGGAGGTTTTGTTTAAGCATTTTGGGCTAGAAAAAATCGCCAAAGACATATATTTTTCTGATTTAATCGATGAAGCGCCATTTGAGAGTGCGAGGCGATACGAAATGCTAAAAGTAGCCAAAACCGTAATGGGGATCTATCACTGCTTCGATGAGCGCAGTATCGATAATGCGCTAAATTTGCTAGTGGAATTTGGTTTGGAGCAAGAGGCGTTTTTCGAAGCTAAAATAAGGGCTGGATTATGAAGGAATTTTTAAGCTCGCTTAGTCTTGGAGTGGTGGAAAAAAATCTAAATTCTGACCAAAAAGAGCTAGTGCGAAATTTGCTAAATTTAGGCGCATTGAGCTCTCACAAAGGCAAAATTTATCTAAATAATAGCTATGTTTTTGGCAGGCTCGATATCGCGCGCGATGGGACTGGGTATTTGCAAAGCTACGATGATAGATACAAAAAAGATTTGATAATCGAAAACAAATACCTAAATGGCGTGCATTTAGGCGATATAATCCTAGCAAAAATTATCAACTCAAAAAAATCTAGAATTCACGCCAAAGTGCTAATGTGCGTAAAACCTGCCTTTTCATCAAGCGTGGTTTATACGAAGAATTTCGGGCGCGAAATTTTGGGCGTAAATGTCAAAACAGGCCTAGCAAACCCGCTCAAAGCCACGCAAAAATCGCTTAAAATGCTTCCACCTGGCACGCTTTTGAAAATTGATAATTTAAGCAATGAAATTTGCGAAGTTTTAGGGAATTTAGACGATCCGTGGGTCGATGAGAAAATTTCGCTTGCGATTTATAACAAAAACGACGAATTTAACGAAGCCTGCAAGGAACAAGCCCTTAGCTTTGGCTCATCGGTCGATCCCACGCTCTACCCAGATCGCGTGGATTTGCAAAATTTGAGCTTTTGCACGATTGATCCAATCGACGCCAAGGACTTTGACGACGCGATTTATTATGATAAAAAAAATCGCATAGTCTATGTCGCAATCGCCGATGTGAGCGAGTATGTCAGCGAATACTCACCGATTGACAAAGAAGCGAAGGTAAGAGGGTTTTCGATATATTTCCCGCACAAATCCGTCCCAATGCTTCCGCGCGAGCTTAGCGAAAATATCTGCTCGCTAATGCCGAATTTACCGCGATTAGCATTTGTTTTTAAAATTTGCCTTGATGAAAATTTGAGCGTGATTAGCGAGGAACTGTTTTCAGGCATAATCAAATCAAAAAGGCGTTTTAACTACGATGAGGTCGATGAGATTTTGCGCACAAAAAGTGGTTGCGAGAGCGAAATACTAGACTGGCTACTCCCGCTAAATGAGCTTTGCGAAAAACTTAGAGCGCAAAGATTAAAGCACGGATTTGACTTTCGCACAAAAGAACTTCGCATGAGTATCGATGAGGCTGGGCTTTTGAAATCGACTAGATTTGAGAGCGATACACCCTCGCACAAGCTAATAGAAGATTGTATGCTTCTAGCTAACAAAGCCGCCGCAAAGCGCATAGAAACGGGCGTTTTCCGCAATCACGGCGCAGCTGAATTAAAGAAAATTTTCGCTTTATTGGACGATTTGGCGCTGTTTGGAATAGATGCGATTTATAAGCCAAATTTGGCAAAAATGATAGGCGAAATCCAAGCCCAAGCTGACGCGCTTGGCATGCGAGAAGAGGTCGATAAACTCATAATCAAAGCGCAAAAACGCGCCGAATACGGCTCGATTTCACGCGGCCATTTTGGGCTTGGTTTTGATACATACACCCATTTTACAAGCCCGATTAGGCGGTATTCGGATCTGATTTTGCATAGGCTTTTAAAGGCGCAAAGCAGGGGCGATGAGAAATTTTATAATTACCTGCTTTTAAACATAGACGCGACTTGCGAGAGGCTAAATGAGCTAGAAAGAGAGGCTGATAAGGTCGCATTTGACTTTATGGATCGTAAATTTGCGCGCTGGGCGAGAGAGAATTTGGGGGCTAAATTTCGCTGTTATATCGACGAAAATGCAAATGTCGTAACTGCCAAGCTCGATGATAAATTTAAGGGTGCGAAAATTTTTATTACAAATTTTACCGCCGATATTTTAACGCCAGTTTTGGTCGAAATAACAGACGCAAATATCGCAAGTGGCGTGATTATGGGAAGAGTGGTGAAAAAAATATAATGTATAAAAGAGATTTTGACGCTAGGATTGCTTCTGGAAATGTGGCGAATTTTATCTTGCTTCGAGGTGTAGATGACTTTCAAAACGAGCTTTATGCTTGGAGATTAAAGCAAATTTATGGGGCCGAAAATTTTATGAGTTTGTATTTTGGCGAGTATGAATTTAGCGTAGCAAAGAGCTTTTTGGAGCCATCGCTTTTTGGCGAGAGCAACACACTTCATATAAAAACAAACTCTTGCATAAAAAAAGATGAAATTCGCCGTTTGATTGAGTATTGCAAAAACGACGAAAACAACCATTTAATCTACGAATTAAACGAGAGCGAGGGTGCGGCAAGTAGCGATTTTGTGCGGGAGTTTGGCGGAAATGAGGTGAGGTTTTTCCGCCCAAGCAGTATGAAGGAAGCCATGGGGTTGCTAGCGCAAAAGTGCGAAATGGTAGGGATTTTCGCAAACAGCGCCGCGCTAAATAGAATTTATCAAATTCACAACGAAAACCTAAATTTAAGCGCAGCCGAGATTGAAAAATTCGCAAATTTGGGGATTGAGCTAAATTTGGAAAATGTAAATGATATGGTCTATGGGCTAAGCGAGATAAGCTACGAGGAGCTTTTCGATAAAATTTTCACCCTTAGCGATTTTCGCAAAGATTTTTACAGATTGGCTCAAAATGGCGGATACAACGATATGGAGCTGATAAATCAATTTTACAGATTTTTGCATAGAATTTTTAGGCTTCATATCTCGATAAAAACCGCGAATAATTCCGATTTTAAGGTGATTTTCGGATACACTCCGCCGCCAAATATCGCAAACAAGCTAAAAACATACGCCCAAAGTTTAAATGAAAATTTATTTCGCAAAATTTTCATACATTTAAATAAACTCGAATTTGCGCTAAAAAGCGAGAAAAATTTAATCAAAGATGAGTATTTGCTCGCCTCACTTTTGGAATTGCAAAGAATTTTATCAAAGAAAAACTAGGCTAAAAAGCAAAGATTAAGTCAAAATTTTGTAATATACAGGTTGCATTTTTTGCAAAATCCTTGCCCGCAGATTACATTTGCGAGCTAAAAATCCATAAGGAGAATTTATGAGAAATTACGAGGTTTTATTCATTGTCAAGCCTACGCTGACTGATGATGAAGTAAAAACAAAAGTTGATTTCGTTAAAGAAATCATTACAAAAAATGGCGGAAATATCGCTTCTGTCATCGAAATGGGCGCACGCAAACTTGCCTATAAAATCGATAAATATGAGCGCGGTGTTTATTTTGTCATTTACTTTACTGCTGAGCCAAGCTTGATCGCTGAGCTAGTTAGAAATTTGCGTATCACAGAGGATATCATTAGATTTTTGACTGTGAAATACGAGACAAAACGCGAGGTTTTGGCATGGGAAAAATTAAGCAAAGGCATTAAACTTAGCCCAGCTAAAAAAGAGCGCGAACCACGCGTAGCACCTGAGGCAAAAGAGCAAGCAGAGCAAACCGCTGAATAAAAGGATTTTAGATGTTTAATAAAGTAGTTTTGGTTGGAAATTTAACTCGCGATATCGAGCTTAGATATTTACAAACTGGCACCGCAATCGGTAAAACTGGCATTGCTGTAACTCGTAAATTTAATAGCGGAAATGGCGAAAAACGCGAAGAGACTTGCTTTATTGACATTGATTTTTGGGGACGCACAGCAGAAATCGCAAATCAATATTTAAGAAAAGGCTCAAAAGTGCTAGTTGAGGGGCGTTTGAAGCTCGATCAATGGCAAGACCAAAATGGTCAAAACCGCTCAAAACACAGCGTAGTGGTAGAGTCTATGGAAATGCTAAGTGCTCCACAAGGTGGAAATGGCGGAAACAATAGCTACGGCGCAAATAGTGGAAATTACGGAGCAAATAGCGGTAATAGTTATGGTGGCGGATACAACCAACACTCAAACTACTCTAACCCAAATCGCCAAAGCTCTGGTGGATATGGCGCGAACCAAACCGCACAAAATCACTATGAAGCACCGAAAAAAGAGAGCTATGAGAGCCAAATTCCAGAATATGATGTTGATTCGGACAAATATGACGAAGGCAACGATACAATTCCATTTTAATTAAGGAAAAACAATGGCAGAAAAAAGAAAATATAGCAGAAAATATTGCAGATTTACAGAGGCTAAAATCGAATTTATCGATTACAAAGACACAGGGTTACTAAAATATTGCCTTTCAGAGCGTTTTAAAATCATGCCAAGACGCCTAACTGGCACTAGCAAAAAATACCAAGAGATGGTTGAGAAAGCAATCAAACGCGCTCGCCAAGCAGCTCTTATCCCTTATGTCGTAGATCACAACGAAGTCGTTACAAACCCATTTGAAAATCTATAATTTTTCTTAGGCTAGGATTTTTCCTAGCCTATTTTTTTCTCTTTTTTACTCTACTTTCAAAAAGTCTTTATCTATTTTTAGCTGTTTTACTAGATCCAAAATAGCGTAAATTTCATCGTGGAAATACGGCATATCCAGCTTGAAAAAGTTAAATTTCAAATCATTTAATGCTTTTTGCGAATTTGCATTTTTGCGCAAAAATACGAAATGTGCCTCTTCTTTGTCGATTAAATTTAAATAAGCAATCGCAGTTGAGTCTGTGCGCAAAATCTCGCTATCAATTAGCACGATATCGGCCTTGTAAATGCGGTCTGCTAGGTGTGTTTTGAGATTTTCCCAGGTGTTGTTTGGCACTACATTACAACCCGTGCTATCTAAAAAATCCTTCAAATCATCGAAAATTTCTTTATCTTTGTGCGCGATTAAAATTTGATAATTGTATTTTTTGCTTCTAAGTCTGTTTTCTTGCTCCAAATACGAGCACTGAGCGTGCAATTTGATATGGGTTCCGCCATTATCGTTGCTTAGCTCTGCGATTTTGCCGACATCGCCTATGCTTTGCTTGGCTTTGGAAATGTATGGGTCGTTTATGACTTTACCGCTTATGAGGGCGGTTTTTAGGTTGTGGATATATGTAGTGCGAATCTCTTTTTTGACGCTGATATCGACTAAGAGTTGCATCCTTGATAGTCCTGGCTTATCATCTCGCACGGAAAATACGATTTTTATAAGGGTAGGGTCTTTGGCATTTTGTAAGAAAAATAGGCAAATATGATAAATCGCATTTGAGAGATTTATCACATATCCGTCATAATAGCGTGGCGCGTCTGGCGGGAATTTGATAAAGACCGAGCTATCGTATCTGCTACACTCTTCAAATAAAATTTCGCTTTGAAATTTAAGCGGTTTTAAGATATCGACTTGATTTATCGGGATAATTTTCTTTTTTACAGGTTTTATTTCGACCGGCTCTTTTTTAGGGAAAATATCGCCCTTATACGCCCTGCGCCTAAGTGCCTTGCGAAATACGATTCTATACACCAAAACTAATGCCAAAAGCCCTAAAATCCCAAGTAACGCGTAATCTTTAATCATAGTATTATCATCCCGTCGCCATAAGAATAAAATCTATACTTTTGCTCCACTGCTTCGCGGTAAATTTCAAGGGTCTTTTCAAGGCCGATGAAGCTAGCAACCAGCATAATTAAAGTAGATTTTGGTAAGTGAAAATTTGTAAGTAGATAATTTTGCCTAATAGGCGGATTATTTGGGTGCAAAAACAGCTCGCAAGCCCCACATCTCGCGCCATTTCGTGCGAAATTTTCCACAGTTCTAGTAACCGTAGTGCCTACACCTAAAATTTTTTTATCGCTTTTTAAAATACCAGCCGTATCTTGCGCAATGCTGTAAAATTCGGAGTGCATTTTATGCTCTCTTAAATCCCTTGCCTCAACCGGCTTAAATGTCCCAGCACCCACATGCAGGGTAATGTAGTAAATCCCGTGATTGGCTCTAAGAGAGCTAAGCATTTCCTCGCTAAAATGCAGGCTCGCAGTCGGAGCTGCCACAGCCCCTTCCTCGCGCGCGAAAATGCTTTGATACCAGCTCTCATCATCTTTGGTGTCTTCGCGCTTGATATATGGCGGTAGCGGGACATGGCCGATTTCATCGGTGAGAGCAAAAATTTCGTGTGTGCCAAGCGCTCGATTATCACGGCTAAACTCCACCACTCTAAGCCCATCTTCACAGCACTCTACGACCCGCGCGCGCAAATTTTTATCAAAAACTAGCTCGCTACCCACGCTTACTCGCCCTCTGATATATGCGCTAAATTTATTATCATTTAACGGCGAATTTAGCAAAAGCTCAATCTTGCCACCACTTGATTTAGCCCCGAAAATTCGCGCTTTTATAACCTTGGTATCGTTAAAGATAATCTCGCAAGGTGGCAAAATTTCGGCCAAATCGCCAAATTTAAGGTGTGAAATTTTATTTTTTTCTCTCTCATAAACCAAAAGCCTTGCGCTCTCTTTTGGCATTAGTGGGGCGTTTGCGATTAAATTTGGCGGCAGGTAGTAATCATAGCTGTCTACTAAATTTAAATCCATTACGCCTCTTTTACTGCGCCTTGTGCGCTTTTCTCGCTCTCTTCGTCCTCGTCTGCCTCGTCCTCATCATCATCGTCGGTTTTGTATGGATTTACCATTTTTGCGATGAGGATTGAAAGGGCGTAAAGCACGATTAGCGGACCAGCTAGCATGAATTGGCTCAAAACATCAGGCGGTGTCATAATCGCCGCAAAAACGAAGATTATAACGATTGCAAAACGGAAAAAACTAGTCAAGCTTTTGTTTGTAATAAGCCCTAGTTTGGCTAGGAAAAATGTAACTACTGGAAGCTCAAAACTAATGCCAAAAGCCACAACTAATTTTGTGAAAAACCCAACATATTCGCCGATTTTAAGCATGGCAGAGTATGCCTCGCCACCGAAATTTATCAAAAAGTTAAAAGCTACTGGAATTACGAAATAATAACAAAACGCAGCCCCTAAAAAAAACATCACACTAGCGCTTAGCACAAATGGAATTACATATTTTTTTTCGTTATCATACAGCCCTGGGGCGACGAAAAGCCATGCTTGCCAGAAAATTATCGGCATAGAGAGCAAAAGCGAGGTAAAAAACGAAACCTTCATCGCTGTAAAAAAGGTTTCGCCAAGTTGGGTGAATACGACTTTGCCGTCATCTGGGAGGACTTTGACGAGTGGGGCTTTCATAAAATCTAAGATTATTTCCCAATAATTAAAGCATACGACAAACATAAGAATTACCGTGATTACGCAGATAACTAGGCGTTTGCGAAGCTCGGCAAGGTGTGGTTTTAACTCTTCAAACATATTTTACTCTTTTGAATTTTGTGTTGGATTTGAATTTTGCGCCTGCGGGTGCGCTTCTGACTGCGCCTCTGATTGTGGCTGCGTCTGCGCTTGCGCCGAATTTGGCGTAGAATTTTGCGCTAAATTTTGCGCAGAATTTTGCTTAGAATTTAGCGAATTTTCTGCCTCATTTAGCGTGGTATTAACAGAGCTTTCTATATCGCTAAGACCCGCATTTAGCGTATCTTTGACCGAATTTAGCCCGCTTTTTATCTCGTCAAGCTCCTCGAAGGTAAGCTTTTTGCGCATGGTTTCTGTGGTTTTGCTAATGCTTTCTTTGTATTTTTTGGCGTCCTCTTTGAGTTCGGCTATGCGGACTTCTTGGTCGAAAGTGGCCTTTGCGTCGTTGATTGATTTTTTGATGACTTTGAAGTATTTTGCAATCTCAACTAGCGCGCTAGGGAGCTTTTCAGGGCCTAGGGCGATGACTGCGACGATTAAAATTATCGTAATTTCAGGGAAACTGATACCAAACATTAAAATTCCTAAACAAAAAGATTGCGTATTTTAGCTAAAACTTCATTAATCTTAAATTTAATGCTCGCTCACAAATAGGGCGATTTCGTCGGCTAGCAAGAAATTTGGATTGTAAAAAACGCCGTTTTTGAAATCTAGCTTGCCCTCTGCGCTTAAAATTTGGGCGTTTTTAAGCTCTTTTTCGCGCAAAATTTCGCCCCTCACGCCCAAAAACGAGCGAAATCCAAGGAAAATTTTTTCCAAAATTTTATCCTCTAAGCTTAAATTTTCCACGCTTTTTGCAAGCGGATTTTGTATGTATTCCTCGATACTACCTGCGCCACTGTATCGCACAAATCCGCTCGTGCCCACAGCGTGCGCCCCAAATCCAGCGTAATCCTCGCCACTCCAATACGCCACATTGTGCGCACAACGCCTGCCAGGCTGGGCGAAATTTGAAATTTCGTATTGCGTAAAGCCAAGCTCGCTAGCTTTGTTAAAGAAAAATTTAGCCAAATTTTCATCATCTCTGGCAAACTCTGCGCGCCCAAAAAATGGCGTGCCAGGCTCCAATGTAAGGGCGTATGCGCTTAGATGCGTTACCTTCGCGCGCGCAAACTGCGCAAGCTCAAATTCTAAATTTTGCTTATCATCAAATTTGCTAGCATAAATCAAATCCAAATTTATATTTGAAATTCCCGCGTTTTTGGCGTTATCCACGGCCTCGAAAATTTCATTTTTTCCGTGTGCGCGACCTAGAAATTTGAGTTTTTCATCATTGAAACTTTGCGCGCCAAAACTTATGCGATTTACGCCAAATTTTCGCATTTGCTCTATCCATTTGGGCTTGGCAGAATTTGGGTTTGCCTCGGTTGTAATCTCGGCGTCTGGGGCGAAATTTGGCGAGAGTTTTTCAAAAATCTTTTCGTAATACTGCGCCGAAATCGCACTTGGCGTGCCACCGCCGATAAAAAGGGTTGAAATTTTGAAATTTTTATTTTTTTTAATGAAATTTGAAATTTCGAAATCTAGCGCGTCAAAGTAGTTTTTAGCTAATTTAAATGCGTCCATGCGTGAGCCAAACGCGCAATACGGGCACTTTGAGGTGCAAAACGGGATATGAATATAAATATGCAAAATTTCTTCCTAGCCAAATTTAAAGGGCGAAATTTAGCAAAAATTCTTTGAATTTTAGCCAAATTTATACCTATTTTCGCTAATATTTTGCAAATTTTTTTCAAAGAGCTAATATGGAGAAAAATTACAGACCAAATGTCGCAGCTATCGTGCTTGCGCCTTCGTATCCGTTTAGTTGTGATGTGCTTATCGCCCAGCGCAGTGATATACGCGGGGCTTGGCAGTTTCCCCAAGGCGGTATCGACAAGGGCGAGACGCCAAAAATGGCGATTTTACGCGAGTTAAAAGAAGAGATAGGCACAGATGATGTCGATATCATAGCCGAGTGTCCGCAGTGGCACAGCTACGATTTTCCGGAGGCTGTGGCGCAAAAAATGCGCCCATGGGACGGGCAAATGCAAAAGTATTTTTTACTAAGATTAAAAAGCCTAAAAGGGCTTGATATCAAAACGCATAAGCCTGAATTTGATGATTTTAAATTTGTAAATGCAAATCAAGTTTTAAAGCATGTAAATCACTTCAAAAAGCCGATTTATGCGCTTGTTTTAAAATATTTTAAAGAGGAGGGATACCTTTAATGCTTATAGTTCAAAAATACGGTGGCACTAGCGTAGGCACATTAGAGCGCATAGAAGCGGTTGTCGAGCGCGTGATAAAGACTAAAAACGAAGGCCATGATTTAGTCGTAGTTGTATCTGCGATGAGTGGTGTTACAAATAGATTGGTCGAGTATGGAGAGTATTTTACAAAAGATCTAAACACTCGCGAAATGGATATGATGCTAAGTGCTGGTGAGAGGGTTACTAGCGCGCTTTTAGCCCTTGCGCTAAATGCAAAAGGCTACCCTGCGGTGGCGTTTTCTGGCAGACAGGCTGGTATCGTAACCGATACAATGCACACCAAAGCTCGCATTAGCTTTATCGATCCGACTAATATGAATAAAGCCATAAAAGAGGGCAAAATCGTCGTGGTAGCGGGATTTCAAGGCATTACAGAAGAGGGCGATATCACTACTCTTGGCAGAGGTGGAAGCGATCTATCTGCTGTGGCGATAGCTGGGGCGATAAATGCTGATACATGCGAAATCTACACAGATGTCGATGGGGTCTATACCACAGATCCACGCATCGAACCAAAGGCTAAAAAACTCGATAAAATCAGCTATGAAGAGATGTTAGAGCTTGCTAGCATGGGGGCTAAGGTTTTGCAAAATCGTAGCGTAGAGTTAGCCAAAAAGCTTAAAGTAAATTTGGTAACTAGAAGTAGTTTTAATAACAACCAAGGAACACTAATAACAGGAGAAGAAAATATGGAAGACGCAGTAATCAGCGGAATAGCATTAGATAGAAATCAAGCAAGAATCACAATCAGAGGCGTAGATGATAGACCGGGCGTTGCGGCTGAGATTTTTTCATCTTTGGCGCAAAAAGAGATAAATGTAGATATGATAGTCCAAAATATCGGCATTGACGGAGCGACAAATTTAGGCTTTACGATTCCACAAAACGAAATGGAACCAGCCCTAGAAATCATGCGCTCAGTAATTTCTAATCCAAAATGCGTAATCGAAAGCGATAATGAGGTCGTAAAGGTCTCAATCGTGGGCGTGGGTATGAAAAGCCACAGCGGTATCGCTTCGCTAGCGTTTCGCACACTAGCAGCCGAGGGTATCAATATCCAAATGATCTCAACTAGCGAGATTAAAATTTCGATGATTGTGGCTGAAAAATACGGCGAGCTAGCAGTTAGAGCCTTGCATAAAGCATATAATTTGGATAAATAATGCAAGATTTATACACTTGGAGCGCTAAAACTCTGCAAAACGAGCGAGATATGGAGTGGCTCGAAAATCGCAAAGAGCACTGGATACCGCTATTAGCGACAAAAATGCGTCTGCTATATAGCGGGTATTCGTTTGTGGTGATGTGCGATGATGAGAGAAGGTGGTTTGGCGAATATATCGTCAGCAAGATAAACGATAGTAAAAACACCAGACCGCTTCTGCCATTTTTCGAGTTTTCATCGCTTTATAACCAAGAGATTACCTCCCAAGAACAGGTCGCTTTGCTAAATGATATGCTCTCGCTCTCATTTAGCAACGGCTTCATTTATTTTTACATAGGCAGGGGCGATCATACTTACGCCAAAATAGCCAAAAGCCATGAGGATAGCTATTTGTGGCTCATCGATGAGGCATTGCCAAACAGCTTTCAGCTAAGCGAAAACGATGAGAGCCTAGATATCAAACTGCTTCAACTCTTTAAAATTTTAAACAAAAGTATCGACGCGGTGCTTTTTGGCGAAGTTGTGCTTTGAAACTCATTAATCAAATTTTTATAACGAACGATTATGCGGGTTTTAAAGCAAAAATTCTATCTGAATTTTCCCCTAAAAATTTGCGCTTTTTCGAAAGCGATGAGCTCAAAATCGACGAAGCTAGGAAGATAATCGACGAAGCCTATATCGCCGAGGTAGAGAACAAAATCATCGTAATTAGCGCGGTTAAATTTCGCGACGAGGCGCAAAATGCGCTTTTAAAAATCCTAGAAGAGCCACCGCGCAATACCATATTTTTCCTCGTTGCGCCCTCGATTACACTGCTACTGCCGACGATTAGATCTAGACTAATGGTGCAAAATTTGCTTGGCGAGAAAAAGCGCGAGCGCACGGGGCTAAATTTGCGAAAAATCGATTTGAGGCAGATTGATGCGTTTATTAACGAGTGCATAAACAAAGAACGCGTCGGCTCGCTCGATAAATTTGCCCTAAAATCGCTTGTCATGCAACTTGTCATCGAGTGCTTCGAAGCTGGGATTAAATTTAGCGCTAGCGAGCTAGAACACATAAACAAGCTCGTCTATCTCGTCGAACACAACGCCAAATCACATGCTGTATTGCCGTCGCTATTTTTGATAATCAAAGGCAAATAATGAAAATTTTTAAAATTTCAAATAGTGCCGATTTTATGGCACTTTGCGCGCGCATTAATTGCACAAAAGAGGGTGCGAAAATCATGCGCAAAAAATCAATTCTGAACTTTTTTTATATCAAAGATTTGCGCGCCCCTGCGGCAAATATCTTAAAGCAAGATGCCCTTAGCATAGGCGCGGAGCTCGTAACGGCTGAGCATGTGATCACAGGCGGGGCAAACTCAGACGCGCTTTTGATTGCAAACGATAAGCAGGTTGAAATTCTCTCAAAAAAAGAAAAGGCGCAGGATTTTGGGCTAAAAAATTTGGCGCAGTTTTTGGGGCAAAATTTCAAAAAACCCAAAATTTGCGAGATTATGGGGGTTTTAAATCTAAATTTCGATAGTTTCAATCCCGCTTCTCGCACCCAAAATTTAACCGAAGCAATCGCAAAAATCGAAAAGATGATTGAAGATGGAGCCGATTATATCGACATTGGCGGGGTTAGCTCGAAGCCAGGGAGCGTGTATTGTGGCGGGAAGGAAGAGTTTGCGCGCATAAATGGCGTAATAAGCGAAATTTATAGGCAAAATTTGCATAAAAAGGTCAAATTTAGCCTTGATAGCTTTGATGAATACTGCGCCCGTTTCGCGCTAGATCACGGATTTAGCCTTATAAACGACATTAGCGCAAATTTAAATTTAATCAGTGTTATCAAAAATTACGGCGCGAAATACTGCCTAATGCACATGCAAAACTCGCCCCAAAATATGCAAAACTCGCCACATTACGATGATTTGCTAGGCGAGATTGATGAGTTTTTCGCGCGAAATTTGGCGCAAATCGTCCAGCTTGGCGTGGAAGATGTGATTTTGGATGTGGGGATTGGCTTTGGCAAAACGGCCGAGCAAAATTTGATTTTAATCAAAAATTTAGAGCATTTTTTGCACCACGAAAAACCGCTTTTGGTGGGGGCTAGCAGAAAAAGCGTGATTGATTTTTACCACAAATCAAGCGTGGAAGAGCGATTACCTGGGTCTTTGTATTTGCATTTGCTAGCAGTGCAAAATGGCGCAGGTATCATCAGGGTGCATGATGTGAAAGAACACAGGCAAATGCTGGATTTAAAATCGGCTTATGATAAAATTTTGTTGTGAAAATGGCTAAATTTTATTAGAATTTTATCCAAATTTAGCAATACTTATCAGCTTAAATTTCACAAGGAGGGAATATGAGAAAAATTTGTGTTGGTGTCGCTGCGTTAGCGATGTTTGCAGGTAGTTTGAGTGCGAAAGAATTTATCAATATCGGCACAGGTGGAATGACAGGGACTTATTATCCTGTGGGCACTGCGATTTGTCGCCTTGTAAATACCGATAAAAATTTTAAATGCTCAGTTCAATCCACAGGCGGATCGACATATAATGTCAATAATGTCCTTAAAAAAGAGCTAAATTTCGGCTTCGTTCAAAGCGATGTCGTTTATGACAAATATAATGGCAAGGGCAAATTCGAGGGCGAGCCAAATCCGAAACTTCGCTCTGTTATTTCGATTTATCCTGAGCTTTTGGCGTTTGTAGTCGCGCGCGATAGCGGAATCAAGGCTTATGCTGATATAGATGGCAAAAAGATAAATTTAGGAAATCCAGGTAGCGGAAACGAAGTAACAAGTACTTTGATTTTTAATGAATACGGCATTGATTTAGCTAAAATGGCGCAACGAAGCGTGCTAACCGTGCAAGAGTGCCCAATGGCGCTAAAAGATAAGAAAATCGACGGATATTTCTTTATGGTGGGACACCCGACTGCAAACATCATCGATGTAGCGACATCTATGCCGGTTGATTTGGTTAGCATTGATGATGCCACAGCTGATAAAATCGTAGAAAAATACCCATATTTCGCAAAAGGCGTGATTCCAAAAGGGCTTTATGAGGGGATTGATTACGATACTACGACGATTGGCGTAAAGGCTGTGCTAGTCGCTGATGAGAGCGAGAGCGATACAGCTGTAAGAGCGATCGTAAAGGCTATTTTAGATAATTTTGACGAGTATAAACAGCTTCACCCTGCGCTAAATTTGGTTAGCAAAGAATCCCTGATCGAAGGTCTTAGCGCACCACTTCACCCAGCGGCTGAGGCGGTATTTAAAGAAGCTGGAATTTTAAAATAAGGCAGTAGATGAAAAAAGACGAGCAGGTATTAGAGGTAAAAAGTAGAGAATTTTCGTCGAAAAAGCTATTTTGGCTTGTGACGCTAGTGTGCTTCGCGTGGGCTGTTTTTCAGCTTTATATCGCGTATTTTCCGATAAATGGCACGCGCGCTAGATCTATCCACTTAGGATTTGCGATTTTTATCATTTTCGCTCTTTTTCCTGCTCGTTCGCACTCTAAGGCGCATTTTTACATACCATTTTATGATTATATTTTGCTGGCTGTGGGGACATTTGCGATACTTTATCCTGCGATTGATTTTTACGGGATTGCGCAAAGACCAGGCGATTATTTGCAAAGAGATGTGGTAATTGCGTTTTTAGGAATTTTTGTTTTATTCGAAGCTGGGCGCCGTATGATGGGTCTAGCACTTCCGATAATTGCATTTTTGTTTTTGCTGTATTGCTATTTTGGGCAGTATATGCCAGATGTCATCGCGCATCGTGGCGCAAGTATCGAAAAGTTAGCCGGCCACATGTTTCTTACCACAGAGGGCGTTTTTGGCGTGCCTGTGGGAGTTAGCACAAATTATATTTATCTATTTGTGCTTTTTGGTTCGCTTTTAGAGCGCGCTGGTGCGGGGCAGTATTTCATAAATGTAGCGTTTGCGCTTTTGGGTAGATTTCGTGGCGGACCAGCTAAGGCTAGCGTTATTGCTAGTGGGCTAACTGGCATGGTTAGCGGAAGCTCGACTGCAAATGTCGTTACCGTGGGAACCTTTACGATTCCGCTTATGAAAAAAGCAGGCCTTAGCCCAGTCAAAGCAGGCGCAATCGAGGTCGCAGCTGGCGTAAATGGCCAACTCATGCCACCTATCATGGGTGCGGCTGCCTTTATCATAGCGCAGTTTTTGGGTATGGAATACACGCACATTATGATTGCCGCGCTAATTCCTGCGTTTGCGTGCTATGCGGGGCTATTTTTTATCGTGCATTTAGAGAGCTGTAAGCTAGGGCTTAAAGGAAATTCAAACTACAAAAGAGTTTCAAAACTGAAACTAATTTTGAGCGGAATTCACTTTTTAATCCCGATTATGGTGCTTTTATACACACTTTTGATTTTGAAGCAAAGTGCCTTTGCAGCGGCGTTTAACGCGATTGGCGTGCTATTTATCATAATGGTTTTGCAAGAGCCAGTTCGCAAACTAATCTACAAAGAGCAAATTTTAAGGCAAGATTTTATCCAAGGTTTTAGCGATATTTTTTGGGCTATGGTCGCAGCGTCGAAAAACATGGTAACAGTCGCAGTTGCCACCGCTCTTGCTGGTGTCATCATCGGCTCCATTTCGCTAACTGGTCTAGGAGCTGTGCTATCTGATCTAGTCGAGGCTGTGGCTGGGGATAATATTTTGTTGATTTTGCTAATGACGGCGATAATGAGCTTGATTTTAGGCATGGGGCTTCCGACTACGGCGAATTATATCGTGGTTTCTAGCCTAATTGCGCCTGTGATTTTGATTTTAGCTGATAGAAATGATTTGCTTGTGCCTGCGATTGCGGTGCATTTGTTTGTGTTTTATTTCGGAATTTTAGCTGATGACACCCCGCCTGTGGGAATTGCAGCGTATGCCGCCGCAGGTATTGCTAAGGCAAACCCTGTAATCGTGGGCGTGCAGGGATTTATTTATGATTTGCGAACAGCGATTTTGCCGTTTGCGTTTTTTTTCAATAACAAACTTCTTTTAATCGAGTCAATCACCACCCCAATGGATCCAAAGGGCATTACTTGGATCTCAGATCCCGCCCAAATCGCGCTTATTTTTGCTAGCGCGCTCATTGGTATGTTTGCGTTTAGTTCCGTGCTTCAAGGCTGGTTTGTGAAAAAATGCAACGCCTTAGAGCGTGTATTGCTACTATGCGTCGTGCCGCTAATGCTCGTGCCAAATATGTGCGTGAGATATTTCGATTTCATCAGTAGCGAATATATCTGCTATGGGGCTGCTTTGGCGATTTATGTGGGGATTTTTATTAAGCAGTGGTTCGCAAAACCAGAGGGCGAGCAAGCTTAAATGCAAAATTTCAAATGGCAAATTTCAAAGCAGTTAAAAACTGCAATGAGGCAGAAAAATATAGATAATTTTAGCCTTGTTGATTTGGTTGGGGCTCTCTACGACGAGGCTCACCCAGGACATAGCGAGGATATGAGGGCAGAGGTTTTTGCTATACTTGATGAATATAATCCAAATTTAGATATCGAAATTTTTGATATGGTTTGCAGGGCTTTGAGCATCAAAATCACACTCGGATAAATTTAGCCCCACACGGGGCGTGTGAGTTGAAATAAACAAGCAATAAACAAACACAAAAATAGCATAAATTTTGAAAGATAATTTTTAGTATTTCATAGGTATTTTAAAACCAAAGCCAAAAATGCTAAAATCTCGCATTCTATCAATTCTCTTTGAAAAAACAATATTTATAATGGTGAAAATATGAAATTTTATGTTTTTGACGATGGATTATTTTTTGTAATCGCAATTGATGAAAAATGCGAAAAAATTTTTGATTGGTGCGGTGGTGAAATAGGTGATATTTACGCCGATTATGTCTGCGAGTATATGGATGACGGGGTCAGAAAAAGCTTTGTTTTCGAAGATGGCGAGGTTTTTAAAGGCGATTTTAGCGATTGTGTTTTGCGAGCAGATGAAAAGCGCAAACAATACAAAATAAAAAATCAAAAAAAATTTAGAAAATTTAAAATTTCATCTTGTCCGAATAAAAAGTGGCAAATCAAGCTAAAAGGCTATGGTGGCGATGAAATGCTAGGGCGTAATGGCGAGTTTTGCTACTTTTGCGATACGGGCGACATAGATGAGTGGCATTACGAGAGATTAAAATATTTTAAGGATGAAATTTGCATTTTCGCATATAAAAATACTACTTTTAAGGGCACATTATACGATGCGTTAGATTTCATTAAAGAGATAAAATTTTGAAGTGTGGTCGATGGGTTTTTAATAATCTCTTGAAGCGATGATAGGTGGTAAATCCTAAAATTTCAATAGTTAAAATAATGGTTGATTTTATCATTTTTGATTATTTTTGATAAAAAAACACCACGAAATCAATCTCTCTTTATTGATTAAATTTACCCACAATACGCCCGTAATTTGTCTTTTAGATTCTTAAAATTCCAAGCCTTGCAAATAATTTTTGGTAATAAATTTCCGCTTTTTATGAGACTAAACGAATCGAGGCAGTGTTTAAAAATTGCGTTAGCGTGTGAAAAAATGAAATCAAAATTTGGATAAATTTAACCAAATTTAGGCGAAATTTCGCCTAAATTTAGCCATAAATTTTACTCACGCACGAAAAATGCGTTTTGAAGTGAGCCGCTGGCGATGAAATCGCGCGCCTCGCTCTCGCTTTTAAATCCGCTTAAAAATACCCTATAAATCGGCGCGCCGTCTAGGTCGAACTCGCGCATTACGCTAGGATATCCGTGCAGAGCGTCGTTTTCTCGCGTGAAGCGTGCCGCGCCAGATTGGTTTCTAAACGCTCCGATTTGCACCATAAAATTTCCGCCCACAATCGTCGCATTTGGCGCGCCTTTTTTGATAGTTTGACCATAAAATCCCACGACTTCGAGCTTCACAGGAGCCGTGCCTTTGGCGAAGACGCCGACTTTATTAGCTGCGCTTTTACTAAGGTCGATTACGCGCCCGCTCACAAATGGCCCGCGGTCGTTTATGCGCACAGTTGCACTTGCGCCAGTGTCGCGGTTGGTGACCTTGACCATGGTGTTCATCGGGTAGGTTTTGTGTGCGGCAGTCATGGCGTTCATATCGTAAATCTCGCCATTGCTTGTCTTTTTGCCGTTAAAGCCCGGTCCATACCAGCTAGCAATGCCACTTTGTGTATCGCCGATACTGACCTGCTCGGGGTAGTAGGTTTTGCCATTTATCTTGTAAGGGCGCATGGTTGCAGGCGAGTTTTTGCCGATTTTAGGGGCTTTTGAGCCTGAACTAGATGACGGATAATTTCTGTGTGATGAAAAACACCCAGCAAAGATTAGCACGACAAGCGCGCTAAAAATTATTGATTTTTTAAAATGCAAAATTTACTCCGAATTTAAAATTTGAGATCAAACGCCATTGCGACTGTGCGGATTTTTTCGTCAGTTTTAGAGGCAAATGTCGGAGCGGTTTTTTCGATCTGTTCGACCTTGATTATATGCTCGTGCTGAGGCTTAAATTTCGCAAAACTTAGCTTTGGACGATTTTTGATAAGGTTTGGTTCATACGCCTGAAAATCGCCTCTGCTTAGGACAAATTCTGTATATTTGCTCTCTGGGATATAGAAAAAATACTTGCCGTTGCTAGGTGATACGCCGTTTGTAATGTGTGCATTGTAGCTATTCATTTGGGTTTGCGAAATGCCGATTTGTTTGGCGATCGCGCTTAGCTTCGTGCCTGGGGCTACGGCAATGCGTTTTAACGCCCACGGCTCGTTTTCGAATCTTAGCACCTTTTGCATACTATCGCTTTGGGCGATGTAGGCGAATTTGATAATGCGCTTGATGAAATTTTTGGTCTCTTTTGGCACTGCATTGCTAGAAAGTAGGGTGCCTAAATCATCGTTTCCAGCCGCTTTTATGGCTCTATTCATACAGCCTTCGCCACAATTATACGCCATGAGGGCAGTGTACCATTTGCCAAAATTTTGTCTTAAATGCAAAATATACGAAAACGCCGCGTCAGTCGAGGCTGCGGGATCTCTGCGCTCATCTACATGCGTATCTATGCGCAGGCCGAAATTTTTGGCAGTTGTAGGCATGAGTTGCCACATACCGCCTGCTTTGGCGTGCGAAGTAACGGTGTTTTTGAGGTGAGATTCTACCATAGCAAGGTAGAGCAAAAACTCAGGCGCTTCAATGCTTTCGATTTCGGTTTTTACCAAAAAGGCATTGTGAGCTTGCGAAGTGATGATGTCTTTGAATAATTTTTTATCCGAAGAATCGATAGAGCGGTAAATGTCAGCGACGACTTTTTGGCTTGAAAGGTTGTTTTCTATGCCAAATTCGTTCATAATGTAGTCGTGATTTACCCGTGAAATTTTTGACTGGCTAGCGTGCGCAAAACCTGCGAAAATTAGCATCAAAAAAATGATTTTAATGACTCTCATTAATCTCCTTTAATTTGATTTGCAAAAAGTCTGTAAGCATTTTGCGTAGTGATACTTTTAATCAATTCTACATCTTTATCCAAAATTTCGGCTATCTTATCCACGACAAGGCTCGTGAAGGCTGGCTCGTTGCGCTCGCCTCTGTGAGGGTGCGGGGTAAGATATGGCGCGTCTGTTTCAACGACGATTTTATCAAGTGGAAGTTTTGGTAAAATTTCGACTAAATTTTTTGCGTTTTTAAATGTCAAAACACCGCCGATTCCAAAATAAAATCCAAATTCGCTTAAATTTGCGAGTAGTGGGCTTGCATTGTAGCAGTGCAAAACACCGCCATTTAGCCCGTTTGCGTGAGTTTTTAAAATTTGATAAGCGTCTTCGTTCGCGTCTCTAATATGCACGATTAGTGGTAAATTTAGCTCTTTGGCGAGCTCAATTTGTGCCAAAAAAATCTCTTTTTGGCGTGCTTTTTCGCTGGATTTTTCCTCGTCGCTAAGACCATTTAAGCGGTAATAATCCAAACCGCACTCGCCCACACCCACGCATTTTGAGTCGTTTGCGAACTCTTTTAGCGTATTAATGTCAAATTCATCTATTTCATAAGGATGCACGCCCACAGCGAAGAATACATTTGCATAAGTGTGAGAAATCTCCCTAGCGCGCGCTAAATCCGACATACTAGCACCAGGGATGACGATAGTGCCGACATCGTGCTCGCTTGCTCTTTGAACTACGGCGTCAAGGTCGCTAAAATAGCTACTATCATCTAAATGGCAATGTGTATCAATAATCATAAAACTCACTTAAAAATTTATAAACAAAACATTTTACGCCAAAATAGCCAAATTAAAATTAAACAAAGATTAAATATACCAAACTAGTTTCATTTTTGGCTTAAATTTAGCTAATTTTTTAGCTTTTTGGCGAATTCTAATGCTTCCTTGCTTATCGTCTCGCCGCTAATCATTCTGGCTAGTTCTGTGATTTTTTCGCTCTCATTTAGCAGTTTTACGCTCGAAATTTCGCCATTTTTGGTGATTAAAAAGTGCGAGTGAGCTTTGGAGCTGAGTTGTGGCTGGTGCGAGATAGCGAAAATTTGGTAAAATTTCGAGATTTTTTCTAGCACGGTTGCGATACTCATCGCCTCTTTTCCGCTCAAATTCGAATCAATCTCATCGAGAATTAAAATCCCGCTTCCTTGGTTTGTAATCTCCAAATTTGCCCCGATGAAGGCGAGGCGCAGGCGGTTTGTCTCGCCTGAGCTTAAATTTTTAAATTCGGTATTATTTAGCATTACGCGCACTTCGTCGCTGCCGTTTGCTTCCAAGCTCTGCTCTAAAAATTCCAACCTCACGCTAGGCATATACAAATCGTCCAAATAGCGATTTATCAGGCTTTCTAGCGCATTTTTACTTGCTTTTCGTTTCGCGCTGATAAGAGTAGCTAAATTTGAAATTTCCACATTTAGCGCGCCAAATTTCGCGGTTAAATCCCTTTTTTCGAAGCTGATTTGCTCATAATGCGCTAGCTCTATTTTGCGCCTTTCAAGCGTGTCAAGCGCGCCGGCAATGTCGCCGTAGCGTTTGTTTAGGCCTGAAAGCGCTTCTAGTCTGTTTAACACTGCCTCGATATCGATTTCACCTAGCTCATCGAGGTTTAAGCTTTCCATTTTTATGCGCAGTTCGTTCATGCTATCTTCGAAAAATGCGCTATCCATTTCGCTTAGATTTAGTGCTTCTATCACGCTTCGCTCAAATTCAAAAATCCCTTCGGCTCTCGCCCAAAGTTCTTCGATTTTATCCTTTTTGCTAAGCTTTTTTTTGACTGCCAAAAGCTCTTCGTATTCGCCGATTTTAGGCGAAATTTGCTCGATTTTTTCGATTTCAAATTTGGCAAATTCTTTAAGTTCTTCGATTTTGTTTTCTTCTTCTTCGATTTTTCTAAGCTCTTTTTGCACTCTTAAAAATTCGCTAAATTTAGCCCTAAAATTCGCCAAATTTGAGCCATGAGCGCTATCGTTTTTGCAAATCATAAAATCAAGCAACTCCAAAAGCGAGGCAGAGTTTATCTCATCGGCATTTTTTGCGCCTAGAAATTTCACATATTCGCCCGCGATTTTGGTCAAATTTTTCTTTGAAATTAGTTGCGAGTTTATGAAATACCGCACGGATTTATCCCGTAAAATGCGGAAATTATTCGGCGTTTCGTTTTCTATGCCAAACTCATCAAGCCCAAATTCGTGGCTAATGTCGGCTTCTATGATCTTTGCTTCTGCTTCCCTTAGCCCAAACACAGCCAAAATAGCGTTCATTAGCACAGATTTTCCAGCACCGCTCACACCGGTAAATACGCTTAGCCCTGGGGCGAAATTTAGCTCGATTTCGTTGAAGCTAAGGTGATTTTTGATATACACTCTCTCTAACATCCAGCATGTCCCCAGCGCAATTTTTCCTTCAAAACCGCGAAATAATCGTATGAGCTAGCGCGGATTATTTGGGATTTGTGTTTTGAAATTTTTACTTCCACGCTTTTGAATTCGTCCATATTGTAAAAATTTTGCCCGTCGATGACTACGCAAAGCTCGGAATTTCCGCTATTTTTGAAGCCTAGTTTGTATCTTTGTGGCAAAATTAGCGGGCGTTGGGTCAGGCTGTGAGAGCAAATCGGCGTTATAGCGAAAACTTCGCAAAGCGGGTAGATTATCGCGCCGTTTGCGCTCATATTATACGCTGTCGAGCCCGCTGGCGAGCTGATTATGACGCCGTCTCCATAGTATGTGTTGAAGTGCGTATCGTCCAAAAACGCGTCGATTTTTGCCATTGACGAGATATGAGAGCGCGTGATAACCATATCGTTAAATGCGCTGATTTCGAGCTTTTCGCCGTTTTTGCGCTCCAAGCTCACGCTCAAAACTGGCAACTTATCTAGCCTAAATTTCCCAGCCATAAATTCACGCCAAAATGCGTTAAATTCGCTATTTTTAATGTCTGTTAGAAAGCCTAGCGTGCCAGCATTTACACCTATTATATATGCGCCTTTTTTTAGCACGCTTCTAGCTACGCCAATTAGCGTGCCGTCCCCTCCAAGGCTGATTAAAACCTTGGTGCGAGATAAAATCTCATCTATGCTAAATCCAGTTTTGCCAAAATACTGCGCGCAGGTTTTTTCGCATAAAATTTCAATGCCCCCTAAGCGCAAAATTTTAGAAATTTCCTCCATAATAGGCAAAATTCCAGCCTCTGTTTTGGCGATGATTCCGACAAATTTTAAATTTTTTTGTAATGCGATTAAATTTTCCATGGCGCGATTTTATAAAAAATTAGCTTTGTAAAAGCAAAATTTAACTATAATCATTGGTTTTAATTATTTTTTTTAAGGAGAACACATTGCGAAGTCATTATTGCACCGATCTAAGCAAAGCAAATATCGGCGAAAATGTTAGCGTTTGTGGTTGGGTGAATTCTTACCGCGACCATGGTGGCGTTATTTTCATCGATTTGCGCGATAGAAGCGGACTTTTACAGCTAGTATGCGATCCAAAAGATAGCAAAAGCGCTTACGAAATAGCAAACGATGTCAGAAACGAATATGTTTTGCGCGCAAACGGAAAAGTGCGCGCCAGAGGCGAGGGTTTGGAAAATCCAAATTTAAAAACCGGAGAGATTGAAATCGTAGTCGATGAGCTAATCATCGAAAATCCGAGCCGTGCGCTACCGTTTGTCATCGGAGATGAGAGCGTAAATGAGGAAATTCGCCTAAAATACAGATTTTTGGATTTAAGGACAAACGATAAATTTGAGCGCTTTGCAATGCGTTCAAAAGCGGCCATTGCGGCACGAAATGCGCTTGATAGACTTGGTTTTGTCGAGGTTGAAACCCCTGTGCTAACTCGCGCTACGCCAGAGGGTGCTAGGGATTATTTGGTGCCTAGCCGCGTTTATCCGGGTAGCTTTTATGCGCTTCCGCAAAGCCCACAGCTTTTCAAACAGCTTTTAATGTGCTCTGGATTTGATAGATATTTCCAAGTGGCAAAATGCTTCCGCGATGAGGATTTGCGCGCAGATCGCCAGCCAGAATTTACCCAAATCGATGTCGAGATGAGTTTTTGTGATCAAAACGATGTAATGAAGGTCGCTGAGACATTTTTAAAAGATATTTTCGCTGCTTGTGGTCACGATATTCCAACTCCATTTCGCGTAATGGAATACAAAGACGCTATGGAGAATTACGGTAGCGATAAACCAGATCTTCGCTTTGGTATGCCATTTATCGATGTGGCTGATATTTTCGCTAGATCAAATAATGAAATTTTCGCTAATATCGCAAAAGAGACTAAGAAAAACCGCGTAAAAGCCCTTGTCGTCGAGGGTGGGGATTTGAAATTTAGCAAACGCCAAATGCAAAGATTTGAAGAATATGTGCGTAAATTTGGCGCACAAGGCCTAGCATTTATCCAAGTCAAAGAAGATGGCCTTAAAGGACCTTTGGTTAAATTTTTCGATGAAGCAGATGTGGCTGAGTTAGTCAAACGCTGCGATTTAAAAGTCGGCGATGTCGTATTTTTCGGTGCTGGAAAGAAAAAAATCGTGCTTGATTATATGGGTAGATTTAGACTTTTCCTTGCAAACGAGCTTGGCATTATCGACGAGAACAAACTCGAATTTTTGTGGGTTGTAAATTTCCCAATGTTCGAGCAAAACGACGACGGAAGCTACTCGGCTATGCACCACCCATTTACTATGCCAAACAATGTCGATGAGCCAGATATGGAAGAAATCACCTCTATCGCTTACGATGTCGTGCTAAATGGCGTCGAGCTTGGTGGTGGAAGTATCAGAATCCACAAAGCTGATATCCAAGAAAAGGTTTTCAAACTACTTAAAATCGAGCCAGACGAGCAAAGAGAAAAATTTGGTTTCTTGCTTGACGCGCTTAGCTTTGGTGCGCCACCACACGGCGGTATCGCGATTGGTTTTGATAGACTTATGATGCTAGTAACTAAATCAAGTAGCATTAGAGATGTCATCGCCTTCCCTAAAACTCAAAGAGCGCAATGCCCTATGACAAAGGCTCCAAGCGAGGTTAGTAGCGACCAGCTCCAAGAATTAGGACTTAGAATAAATTTAAAGGATAAAAAATGAAAAATCTATTTTTAATCATCGGCGCACCGGGCAGTGGCAAAACCACAGACGCTAGCTTGATTGCGCAAAACAACGAGAGTATCGCTCACTACTCTACCGGCGATTTGCTTCGCGCAGAGGTAGCAAGCGGTAGCGAACTAGGCAAAACAATCGACAGCTTTATCTCAGCTGGAAATTTAGTCCCGCTTGAAGTGGTTGTAGGCACGATAACTTCTGCGATTAAAAGCTCGCCAAAAGATTTTATCATCATCGACGGCTACCCACGAAGCGTGGAGCAAATGACAAAACTTGACGAAGTTTTAAAAAGCGACGATGAGATCGAGCTTAGCGCAGTAATCGAAGTTGCAGTTAGCGAAAACACAGCCAAAGAGCGTGTTTTGGGTCGTGCAAGGGGAGCTGATGATAACGAGCAAGTCTTTTATAACCGCATGAAAGTCTTCAACGAACCAATCGGCGCAATCCGCGAATTTTACGGCAAAAAAGAGATTTTTTACTCAGTCGATGGCGAACGCACAATCGAAGAAATCGTCGAAGATATCAACGATATAATCGCGAAAAAAATCATCGGCTAAGAGTGAAATTTAGGGAATTCTTGTGAAATTTAGCCCCAAATTTGGCTTGAAATTTTGCCTTAGAATTTGCGCTGTTTTCGCTGTTTTGGTTTTTTGCGCTGGTTGTGAAGCCAAAAAATCCGTCACCGCAGCAGGAAACAGCGGCGGCGGCGGAGTTTTCACTGGATTTTCTATAAGTGCGTGGTAAAAATAAATTTAAACAAAGGATAAAAAATGGATATTTCTAAAATTAAAGTAGGTTCAAACCCTGATAAAATCAACGCTGTAATCGAAATCCCTTACGGCTCAAACATAAAATATGAAATCGACAAAGAAAGCGGTGCAGTGTGCGTCGATCGCGTGATGTATTCGGCGATGTTTTACCCTGCAAACTACGGCTTCGTGCCAAATACGCTAGCAGATGACGGCGATCCTGCCGACATTTTGGTGCTAAATGAATACCCGCTTCAAGCAGGCTCAGTTATCCCATGCCGCTTAATCGGCGTTTTGGTTATGGAAGATGAGAGCGGAATGGACGAAAAACTCCTAGCCGTGCCGGTTAGCAAAATCGACCCTAGATATGACAATATCAAATCTCTAAGCGATTTGCCAAAAATCACCCTTGATAGAATCAAAAATTTCTTTGAAACTTACAAAGCGTTGGAGCCGGGTAAATGGGTGAAGGTCAAGGATTTCGAGGACGCTAGCAAGGCCGAGGCAATCCTATCTCGCGCAATCACAAACTACAAATAATAATTTCGCCCAAATTTCGGGCGAAATTTCACCTCCGCTATGATTTACCTAGCCCAGACAGACACCACAGCCGGATTTTTAAGCAAAGACTTCACGCAGATTAACCGCGCGAAAATGCGCCCTGAAAACACTCCATGCGTGCTAACCACGGCGAATTTAAACGAGCTAAAAACCCTAGCGCGCGTGCCAGAAAAATTTAAAAACCTCGTGCGAAGGGCGAAAAAATCGACCTTCATCTACCCAAATCAAATTTCACTTCGCTATGTGCAAGGCTGTGAGCATGCGAAATTTCTGCGACAATTTGGCGCGATGTATTCGAGCTCGGCGAATTTGCACGGCGAGAAATTCGACGAGGATTATGCGCGCGAAATCGCAGATGTCATCGTAGATGAGAAATTTAGCGAGCGCACTGCGTCGAAAATGTATAAAATTTCAAATTTTAAAATTAAAAAAATTCGTTAAATTTAGATTTAATTCAAATATTGTAAAATCACACAAAAAATTTCTTAAAAGGAGCGAATTATGGTAAAAAAATTTCTAATCCTTAGCGCAGTTTGCGCATTTGCCTTGGCAAAGGGTGGTTTTGTCGGAAATGATGGCAGCAGCAAGGGCGAGTTCGTCGAATACGGCGCCAAATCATACCGCGTAGTTAGCGTCAAAGAGGCGAAAGATTTGCGCGATGATACGAAGGTAACCCTAGTGGGAAATATCAAAAAACGCCTAAATAACGACGATAAATATCTATTCGTGGATAAAAGTGGCGCCTCTGTCACCGTCGATATCGACGATGATGACTGGAACGGTCTAGTCGTGAGCCCTGATACCAAAATCCGCATAGTCGGCGAGGTGGATAAGGATTTAGTCGGCGTAGAAATCGATGTCGATGATGTCTTGCCTGTGAAATAATTTTGCGTAAAATTTAGCGCAAAATTTTACAAAATTTATATTTCAAATCCCACGCTGCCGCAAGCCCAAAATACTGCCTCGCTTGCGGTAGCGAATTTTAAAATTTACCTAAATTTGTCAAAATTTCATAAATTTTTATCATTTCATTACCAAATAGAGTTAAAATTTCCCCAATCGCTTTGGCGAAATTTTTAATGGAGGCTAAAATGCTAAGATACGCCATAATCTTCTTAATCATCGCAATCGTGGCTGGAATTTTCGGCTTTGGCGGGATCGCTGGCACAAGCGCAGGGATTGCGAAAATCCTGTTTTTTGTCTTTCTTGTGCTTTTTGCGATTTCATTTATTTTTAAGCTCATCAAACGCTAGCTTACGAAGCCTTTGCGCTTCGTAAATTTGGCGTGTAACTTAAAATTTATCCTTACTTCGCTACAATCACGCATTAAATTTCAAAGGCAGGTTATGCAAAGTCTAGCGCTAAAATTTCGTCCCAAAAGCTTAAATGAAATTCTAGGTCAGAAAAAAATCGTGGAGCTTTTTAAAAAATTTATCGCCTCTGGCAAAATTCCGCACAGTATATTTTTCGGCGCGGCAGGGTGTGGTAAAACCACTATGGCGCGCGTGCTCGCAAGCGAGCTGAACTACGATTTTTACGAGCTTGACGCCACGAGCCTAAAAGTCGAAGATATCCGCAAAATCCTATCTACGCACTCTGGCGTGCTAGCCAAACCGCTGATTTTCATCGACGAAATCCACCGCCTAAGCAAAACCCAGCAAGAGGTCCTCTTAATCCCAATGGAAAATTACGAAGCGATTATCATCGGCGCGACCACGGAAAATCCGCAGTTTGTCATAAGCTCTGGGATTCGCTCTCGCTCGATGATTTTCGAGTTTGAGCCTTTGGGGGCACAGGAAATGAGTGAGCTTTTTGAGCGGGTGCAGGGCGAGCTGGGCTTCGCGTGTGATGATGATGCCAGAGAGTATCTCATACACACTAGCGCAGGGGACGGGCGAAGTCTTTTAAATTTGCTCGAATTTGCGATTTTGGCTGATAGTAAAATCTCTCTCGATACTCTAAAAACACTGCGCGCGAGTGCCGTAGCACAGGGGGTAAGCTCGGACGATACGCACTACGAGCTAGCAAGCGCGATGATAAAAAGCCTGCGTGGAAGCGACGCGGACGCCGCACTATACTATGTGGCGCGCCTAATCGAGGCTGGCGAGAGCGCGGATTTCATCGCTAGGCGCATGGTGATTTTAGCTAGCGAAGATATCGGCAACGCCAATCCAAATGCCCTAAATATGGCGGTTAATACACTTTTGGCAGTCAGCAAAATCGGCTACCCAGAAGCTCGCATAATACTAGGACAATGCGCGGTGTATTTGGCACACTCGCCCAAATCAAACTCCGCTTACAACGCCATAAACGAGGCTTTGAAATTCGTGCGAGAGGGGGAAATTTTGCCAACTCCTCGCTACTTGATAAACTCCGCGCCTGAAATCGCACAATATCGCTATCCGCATGATTTCGGTGGCTGGGTGGAGCAAGAATACACTAGTGGGCGAGTGAAATTTTATCACAGCAAACAAATCGGATTTGAAAAAACGCTAGATGAGTGGCTTAAAAAGATAAAGGGTGAAATTTGAATTTTATGAAAAATTTGGCTTTGGTTTTAATGGCTCTTTTGTTTTGGGGTTGTTCGCAAAAAGAGATTTTAAGCTCTCGCTATGATGACGCAAGGGCGAATAATACTATCGTTTTTGTAGAAAATTCGCCAAATATCATTTTTTTGCAAAAACCTAATAACTGCGTTTTGCTTGGCTCTGATAGCGTGACTTATAAAGAAATATTAGATTTTATGAGTAGAGATAAACAATATGACTATATAGACTACATAGAATTTGGTGATTTTTATATTCGCAGTGAAATACGGATGAAAACCCAAAACAAAGGCGGGAATTTAGCCAAAATGACTAACGGATATCTAACTTACAATATGTGGCACGATTTAGAGGAATTTAAAACCCTAAATTTCGATATCTATAAATGTAAATGTAAGGTTAAAGAGTGCCTTTAACCCTTAATCACATTTTTAATCACTTTTGCCCCACCGCGAGAGTTCGCCCAAATTTGTCATTGCGAGGAGCGAAGCGACGAAGCAATCCAGTAAAATTTAGAGAGAATTTCAAAATTTAAAATTTTACGCCTTTTATTGTCATTGCGAGAAACGGCGTAAGCCGTTTCGTGGCAATCTACGAGTGAAAAATTTAAGGCCAGTATTTTTGCAAATTCACCGCAAAGAATTTTAAACTCGTAGATTGCTTCGTCGCTTCGCTCCTCGCAATGACAAATTAGAGGCAAAGGAATTTTCGCTACGCTCGCAATGACAAAAAAATATGTCATTGCGAGAAAACGAAGTTTTCGAAGCAATCCAGTAAAATTTAGAGAGAATTTCAAAATTAATCAAAATTTATCTGAATTTCCCTGGATTGCTTCGCTACGCTCGCAATGACAATAGCGGGCGAATTTTGCATAATTTGTCATTGCGAGAAACGGCGTAAGCCGTTTCGTGGCAATCTACGAGTGAAAAATTTAAGGTCAGTATTTTTGCAAATTCACCGCAAAGAATTTTAAACTCGTAGATTGCTTCGCTTTCTACGAAAGCTCGCAATGACAAATCGGGGCAGTATTTAAAAACTTTCGGTAGCGGAAAGCTCGCAATGACAAATCAGAGGCTAGGGAATTTCTCTGGATTGCTTCGCTACGCTCGCAATGACAAATCAGGGCGAATTTGCTCCACTAGCTTGCAATGACAATAGCGGGCAAATTTTGCATAACCTGTCATTGCGAGGCGACGCAGTAGCCGCGGCAATTTAGTAAAATTTATGGCGATTTTAAAATTTAATCTCGCTACTTGTTTGCGTATCGGCGAAATTTTGCGCTCTGCTTTTGGCTCGTTCGGTTATATCCTCTTCATAATCATACCACAAAAATGTCGCTCCGTGCTGAACCGAGCCATCGAGCAAATCCCCGCCTTGGCGGTTTTTCAGATCAATTCCTGCGACCTTAAATCCATCTAGCGTTTGCGCGAATTCTTTTAGCCTTTCTGGTGCTTGCTTTAATTTTGTGTAGAGATAGCACCAGCCTTCGCCGCCGTTTCGCCCCACGCGACCGCGCAATTGGTGAAGCGAGGCTAGCCCCATGCGCTCGGCTCCGACGATTAAGATTATGCTGAGTCTTGGTAGCGAAATGCCCACTTCCACGACGGTTGTGGTGATTAGCAGTGAGCCATTGTCGCGGAATTTCAGCAAAATTTCCTCTTTTTCCTTGTCGCGCCCGTGCGTAACATATACGCCAGAGAATTTCGCCTGCCAAAACGGCGCGGCTTCCTCGACGCTTTGGTAAATCAGCTTTTCGGATTGTTCGACGAGCGGATAGACGATGATTGCTTGATTTCCTTTGTCGATTTCGCGCTTTAAATGGCTCATAAAGCCCTCAAATCCGGCGTTTTGTAAGATTAGCGTGTGGATATGTTTTTCGTAGGGCATTTGCTTTAAAAAGCTAAAATTTACAAGCTCGGATTGGATTAGCGAGAGTGTGCGCGGGATCGGTGTGGCGCTAAATTGCACGAAGTGCGCGCGATACTCGCCATACTGGGTGAGGGCGTTGATTTTTTCGCGCTGATTTGAGCCGAAGCGGTGCTGTTCATCGACCATGATGAGATTTGAGGGCGTCAAATCATGATAGAGCAGGGCGTGCGTGCCGATGACTAGGTGCGCGCCATCTAAATTGAGCGATTTCTCGCCACCTTTGACCTCCAAAATATTCATAAACTCTGGCAAAAGTCGCACCGCTTCTGCGTAAATTTGATCGGCTAAAATCGAGGTTGGCACCATTAAATAGCTGGTGCGAGGGTAGTTCAGCAAGGCTGCGCCAAGGATTATTAGCGTCTTGCCCGAACCTACATCGCCCATTACCACTCTGCGCCTTGCAAACGGGCTAGATAGGTCGGCTCTGATATCATCAAGTGCCTTTATTTGGTCGTTTGTGGGAGCGAAAGGCAGGGTGCTAAGCCACGAGGAAATGTCGTTTAGAGGGTAAATTTGCGCCTTAAAATCCATTTTTTTGGCTTTTAATTTTCTTAAATAATTATAAATTTCAACGAATTTTAAAATTTCAAGCCCGTTTTCGTTTTCTTCTAAATTTTGCACCAAACACACGCTGTTTTGGTCGTTTTGGTGAATTTGCATTAAAAATTCAGCCTCATTTTCACCAAGCCCCTCATCAAGCAAGGCCTGCTTGGAAATATAGCTTGAAATGAGCTTTTGCGTCGCGGCGTCCGTGAGGGCGTTTTTGTATTTGGGGATAATTTCGCCTACTTTGGTGACGATTTTGGGATTTACGAACTGCCACGCGCCGTAAGCGTTGTCGCTTTTGCCATGGATAAACATCTGCTTGCCGATTTTAAAGACGCTGTGGTGCCAGCTTTTGGCGTTGAAGATGACGATTTTGATCTCGCACTCCCAGCTTAGGCAAAATGCGCTGATGATGAGCATGCCATTGGCGCGACGGCTTGCTGTTTTGCACTCGATCAAAACTGTGTTTTCGCCGGTGTTTGGCTCGTCTTTGACGCTTAAATCATCATAGCTTTTTGGAAGTGCCAAGGCTAAATCAAGCAGTGAAAAAACGCCGATTTTAGCGAGCGTTGCGCTGTCTTTGGGGCTAAATTTCATAATTTAAAATTTGACTTTGCGACTTCTGAGCAAACCACGCAAAAGCTTAAATTTAAAATTTCAGCATGCGAGGCGATAAATTCATTTAGCGTTCGCAAATCTAGGTTTTTTGTGCGCTCTAAATTTCGCTCAAACTCGCCAAATTCGAAGCCTTGATAGTATTCGTTGGCACTGATATTTGCGCGCTTAAACATAGTCTCTTTTTGCAAAACTGCGCTTCCTAGGATAAATTTTTTCGCACTTTCTAGCTCGCTCTCGCTGACGCCGTTTTGGACGAAATTTGCGATTTCGGATTTGATTAGCTCGTAGGCTTTGGCTAAATTTTCGTTTTTGGTCTGCAAAAATCCCCAAAAATCGCGCTTAGACAGGTCGAAATTCGCTCTGGCGTACACAGAGTATGCAAGTCCGTGTTTGACGCGGATGTTTTCCATGAGGCGTGAGCCAAATCCGCTTGAACCGAGGATAAAAAGCGCCACATTTGCGATATATTTTTCTGCGATTTCGGCGTAAAATGGTGCGCCAAAATAGATATAGGCTTGCTCGCTTTTTTGGGCGATGATTTGGGATTTGGGGGTAGAATTTGTCGCAAAAACGGGTAGTTCGCGCGCGCTTGTGGCGGCGAAATTCTCTAAAATTTTGGTTATGTTTTTGCACACAAGGCTAGCCTCATCGCTTGCGCCCTGCGCGTCGCCTACTACGAGGACATAGGCGTTTGCAAGATCAAGCGAGGCGAAAAATTCCTTGACATTTTCAAGGCTGATTTGCGCGATACTATCCTCGTCGCCGATTAGTGGGGAGGCTAGTTTGGTGCCCGAATAAAGGCAGTTTTGCAAGCCTTGGTTTGCGATATAGTCAAATTCGCTCTTTAAAATATCGATTTCGCCTAAAATTTGAGTTTTGATTTTATCTAAAATTTCATCTGTGAAATTTGGCTCTTTTAGCAAGTTATCCAGCATTTCTAGGGCAAATTCGAAGTGTTCTTTAAGCGAATTTACCTCGATTACGAAGGTCTCAAACCCTGCGTCGATATCGAAATTTATCGCATAGATATCGAGCTTTTCGTAAAATTTATTTACCCCTAGGCTCTTTGTGCCCTCATTTAGCATTTTTGCGGTGAGTTTGGCTAGGCCATTTATCTTTTCGCTCACTGCGCCACTGGCTTTGAAAACGAGCTTGAAACTCGCCACTGGCAGGGAATTTTCGATTTGTGTGAGAAAATCTACTTTGGTATTTTTTGCTAAAATTTCGCTTTTTATCATTTATAAATCTCCAAAATATCATAGTTTGTGTTGCGTTTGGCTGGGATTTCGCCGATGTCTTTGATTAAGCTTATCATTTCGTTTGCGCTCATGCGAAAGCTTGCTCCTGCAGCTTTTACGACATTTTCTTCCATCATGGTTGATCCCAAATCATTTGCGCCAAATTTTAATGCGAGTTGCCCTATGTAGCTGCCTTGCGTAACCCACGAGCTTTGGATATTTTTAAAATTATCCAGAAACAGCCTTGCTACGGCTAAAAGCCTTAAATAGCGATTTGAGCTTGTTTTTTTGATTTGGGGGTGTTCGGCGATGAGTTTTGTGTTTGCTGATTGAAAACTCCACGAGATAAAAGCTCTAAAACCGCCCGTAATATCTTGCAGATTTCGCAGTTTTTCCCAGTGTTCGATGATTTCTTCGTCAGTTTCGACCGTGCCAAACATCATTGTGGCTGTGGTTTTCATGCCTATTTCGTGGGCGGATTTATGGACACCCAGCCAAGCATCTGCGCCGATTTTTTTGGGCGAGATTATATCCCTAACTCTATCGCTTAAAATCTCAGCTCCAGCTCCGGGGATTGAGTAAAGTCCCTTTGCTTGAAGCCTAGATAAAACTTCTTTGTGCGTTAAATTTGAAATCTTAGCGATATAATCAATTTCGATTGCAGAAAAGCCGTGAATCGTGATTTGCGGGTATTTTTGCGCTATGTGAGCCACTAAATTTTCATACCAATCGATTTTTAGTTTCGGATGAACGCCACCTTGGAAAAGGATTTGCGTCCCGCCGATTGCGATTAGCTCATCGATTTTCGCGTCGATTTCATCGAAGCTCAAAATATAAGCGTCTTTTTCATTGATTTTGCGACAAAACGCGCAAAATTTGCAATCCACAAAGCAGATATTTGTGTAGTTAATGTTGCGATCGACTACAAAAGTCGTGATTTTATCAGGGTGAAGCTCTAATTTTTTTTCATACGCCATAGCTCCAAGCTCGTGAAGCGGGGCGTTTTTTATCAAATTTAATGCCTGTGATTTAGTAATTCTACTCAAATTTAACCTTCTTTTTGATTTATTTTTCTAGTATGATTTGTCCGTCTTTGACGCCACGCACGCGCACTTTCGTGCCTTCTGCCATGTTTTTTACCTCATCGCTTTGCCATAGCGTGCCCTTGAAATAGACCATACCCTCTTTGACATAGCCCTCGCCACTCTCGTCTAAGAAATTGTCTTTAATCTCTTCGGTTGGCTTGAAAAATTTGGATTTTAGTGGCTTTTTTAGGGCGAGCAAAAGCGCGAAAGATAGCACGAAAGAGGCTAGGATTTGCACCTCCCATGATAGCGGAAGCGCGAAGCTAAATAGCCCCACGATCAAAAATCCTGCGCCAAAAAACACAAAGGTGAAATCAAGCACCAAGAGCTCGATAATCACCAAAATAACGCCAATTATGATAAAAATAAGTGGGCTCATTGATTGTTTTCCGTGATTAAATTTTTATCCCCAGCCTTGCCTAAAAATTCGCTTAGCACAGAGAGTGAGCCGATGATTTCGCTGGTTTCATACGGTATGATGACCTTGTCCTTGCTTGCGCTTTTTGCTAGCTCGTTGAAGGCATTTACGCGACTTTGCGCAAGCAGGTATTCAGCGGCGAATTTCGACGCCGCCATAGCCATATTGATATTATCCATAGCGTGTTTTTGACCCACAGCTAGGGCGATTTGCTCGTATTTTTTCGCGTCTGCCATACGCTCGATTGCCTCAGCTTCTAGCACTTTTTCTTGTTTTTGCGCTTCGGCTGTGCGAATTAGAGCGGCTTTTTCGGCTTCGGCTTTTAGCTCGATTGCCCGTTTTTCGCGCTCGGCTTTCATTTGCATATTCATCGCGTCCTCTATGCCTTTTGGGACTGAAATTTCTGAAATTTCGACACGCATGATTTTTACGCCCCAATTATCTGCTGCGTCCCCAAGAGCGATTTGAAGTTTTGAGTTTAACTGATCTCGGCTTGATAGGGTCTGATCTAGGCTCATTTCGCCGATTGCTGAACGAAGTGTGGTCATAGCCAAATTTGATATTGCTTTGCGATAATCCTCGACATTATAAAGCGCCATTTTGCCATTTACGATTTTTAAAAATACGATTCCATCGACCATGATATTGACATTGTCTTTGGTGATGACTTGCTGTTTTGTGATATCTACTAGCTGTTCGCGAACACTCATTTTAGCGCGCACGCTGTCAAAAAACGGCACAATTACATGAAATCCGCCGTCTAAAACCTTGTGAAATTTACCAAGTCGCTCGATAATCATAATCTCAGATTGCGATACGATTTTGACACCAAGCTTCAAAACCAGCGCGATTAGCGCACAAATTACCACAACGGTAGCTGCGAAACCTTCCATTTTTTCTCCTAAAATTTCTAAAATTTAAATTTGGCGATTATAGCAAGTTAATGTTTAATACTAAATTTAAGATTTTTGGTAGTTTTTGCTAGTGTAAATTTTGCAATATTTGTCGAAATTTGCGCTAAATTTCACTCCTGCACGCAGATTTCGCCGTTGATTAGCCCCTTTATAGTGTGGTATCCTACGACTGCTATCAAAACGCACAAAAGCGCGAACATACCAAGCCCAAGGCGCGCAAACCACACTTCCGCGCTTAAAAAATACGCCTTCATAAAGGCAATGCACCCAGCCGCTGTCGGGAAAGTGAAAGCCCACCACGATAGGAAAAATTTAAGCCCAAAAAAGCTTTTTGCCATGAAAAATATCAAAAGTGTGAAAAATAGCACCAAATTTATCAAAATTTTAGCGAGCATATCAAACTCGCCGCCGATGTTGATATAGCCCAGAAACGCCACAGACGGGGGCGCAATCATTATAAAAAGCGTTGGGACGAATTTTTGGGCGAGCTGGTCGTGAAAAATAATGCGGTAAAAAACAATGCTAAAAAGCACAATCCAAAAGAAAATCCCAATGCTAAAAAAATACCACAGATATTCGCCCTTTTCGCTTGCGGCGATGACTACGATGAGATTGCCTACGATCGGGATAAACCACGCTGGATTGGAGTGAGTGATGAGCATATTTTTTTGTATCCAAAACGAAATGATATAAAGCGTCAAAAACGCATGAAATATCATCGCTACGCCGTAAAATGCGCTATGAAGCGCGCTAATATCGTTAAATGCAATGGCTAGTAAAAGTAGGCTAATCGAAAATGTGGCAAAAAAACTTAGCTTGATTGGGTGGGTAAATTCTGCCTGCACAGCGCGTGGAAATTTGATGATTTTTGCCGTGTAAAACGCCGAAATTAGCGCAAACACACCAAGGGCGAAAAATCGCAAAATTTCAAATATAAAATGTGGCGCACCATACGCCTCGCTAATGGCGCGATAAGCGATACTAAGCCCGCCAAGCCCCATTGTTACGGCAAAAAACATAATCGGGAAATTTGAGAGTTTGGAGATATTTTCATTTTTTAGATTCATTTTAGCCTCGATGAATTTCAAATTTTTTAAAAACGGCGCGAATTCTAGCAAAATTTGACGCCATAAATTCTTACAATTATAAATTAAAACTGAAATTTATAAAATTTTAAGTTTTATTAAGCGCGAAAAAAGTAAAATAATCGATTTTTAACAAATTCGAGGCAGATTAAGGCGGACAAAAATGGAAAATTTTATCAAAATCGTAACCGACATAAACTCATTTATTTGGGGGCCATACTTTCTCATAGCCCTTCTTTGCGGAACTGGCGTCTATTTTACAATCAGATTAAAATTCGTTCAAATTTTGAAATTCAAACTTGCCGGAAATAGACTTTTGGGCGATTTTTCGCTCCATGGCAAAAAGGCGGGCAAACACGGTATGAGCTCGTTTCAGGCGATTTCGACTGCGATTGCGGCGCAGGTTGGCACGGGCAATCTAGTAGGAGCCTCGACTGCGCTGATTATGGGCGGACCTGGGGCGATTTTTTGGATGTGGTTGGCTGCGTTTTTTGGTATGGCGACAAATTTCGCCGAAATCTGTCTAGCTCAAATTTATCGCTCAAAGGATAAAAGTGGTCATATTATCGGCGGACCTGCGTTTTATATTTCGCGCGGTATTGGCGGGAAATTTGGCAAAATTTTGGCTGTGGTTTTTGCCATAGCGATAATCTTAGCGCTTGGTTGTATGGGAAATATGGTGCAAGCAAACGCCATTTCAGACGGATTTAGCAAGGCTTTTAATATCGATAAGGTCTATATCGGCGAAATTTTGGCTGTGGTTTGTGCGATAATCTTTATCGGCGGTGTCAGGGCAATCGCGCGCGTAGCCGAAAAGGTCGTCCCGCTTATGGCGATTTTATACATTTTGGTGGGATTTAGCATAATCTGCGCTAATATCTCCGAGCTTCCTGGCGCTATTTCGCTGATTTTCAAGGCTGCCTTTGATCCAAGTGCTACGTGGGGCGGTGCGACGGGAGCGAGTATCGCTATGGCTATGAGATATGGCGTGGCTAGGGGATTATTTAGCAACGAAGCTGGTATGGGCTCTACCCCTCACGCTCACGCCGCTGCCAATGTCGCTCACCCAGTCGATCAAGCCATGCTAGGCATTATGAGCGTTTTTATAGATACATTTATCGTGCTAAATATCACGGTTTTTGTGATACTGACCTCGGGCGTGGTGGAGTTTGGGGCTGATGGCAAGGCTGTATTTAGCGGGATTGCACTCGTGCAAGAGGCGTTTTCGTCGAATTTTTTGGGCAGGGAGCTTGGATATAGCTTCGTGGCGATTTGTCTTTTGTTTTTCGCATTTACTACGATTATGGGCTGGTATTATTTCGCTGAGATAAATATCCGCTATCTGCTTGGACCAAAAGGGGTGAAATTTTTACAGCTTTTGGTTATTGGCTTTGTTTTTATGGGCTCACTGCTTAAAATCGACCTTGTTTGGGAGCTAGCCGATCTTTTCAATGGCCTTATGGTGATTCCAAACCTGATTGCGATTTTGCTTTTAAGTGGGATTGTGGTGCGCTTACTGCGGGATTTTGACGCGGGCAAGGCATACAACGCCAGCGATTATATTAAAGGCTAAATTTCAGCGTTAAATAATTAAATTTAGGTAAAATCGTAAGTTATTTTACGATTAGGAATTTTTATGTTTTTACATACTTTTCACCAAAAAAGTATTAAAGAAAAATTAGATTATTTAGCGGATTTGGGGCAAATCGACAAGGCTACATACGATAAAATTTTAAAATTTTACGCCCTTGATAGCGAGGGGCAAATTTCAGCCCTAATCAAAATGCAAAGCGCAACCAATAAAGTTTTATGGAGCGTTAAAAAAATAGATTCTTACAGAATCGAACCAGACGGGGCAATGCGCTATAATGGCGAATTCGTCGATGTCAGGCGCGCGGTTTTAAGTAGCGCGGATATGAGGGCAAAAGATTTTTACGAAAACTCACAAAACAAAGTCGCAATCCACGAGCAAAGTAGCAATAAATTTTGGAAAAAATTTGTTATTTGGTCGGTGGTGTGGGCTTTGGTTTTAATTTTTCTTGTATATTTAATCTCAAATTAAAGGATAAAAAATGTGTAAAGATTGCGGATGTTCTATCGCAGGACACACTCACAGCCACACGCACTCTGACGGAGTTACGCACACTCACGAGCATAATCACGCTCACGCTCACTCTCATGGGCATGCGCATGAGCACGAGCATGGCGAAATTCACGGCGACCACGCACACCCTGTGCTAAATGATAAAAAAACCGTTGAAGTCATCACAAAAATTCTCTCTGCAAATGACGCCGAAGCAGCGCATATCAGAGAGCATTTCGACGAAGACGGAATTTTGTGTGTAAATTTAATGAGTAGCCCAGGAAGTGGCAAAACAACGCTACTAGAAGCTACGATTAAAAGCGGTAAATTTAACATAGGCGTCATTGAGGGCGATTTGGAGACCAACCGCGACGCAGATCGTATCATCAAAGCAGGTGCAAAAGCACACCAAATCACCACAGGTCAAGCATGCCACCTAGACGCTTTTATGGTGCATGAGGGGCTCCATCATCTAGGCATGGACGGGCTTGATTTGGTTTTCATAGAAAATGTCGGAAATCTCGTCTGCCCTGCAAGCTACGATGTCGGCGCACATGCAAATGTCGTGCTTCTAAGCGTAACCGAAGGAAGCGATAAGGTCGCAAAATATCCTGTAATGTTTCGCGCAGCGGATTTGGTCGTGGTAACCAAACACTCGCTAATCGAGCATTTTGATTTTAGCGTCGATGAAGTGGTCAAAGAGGTGCGAAAACTAAACCCAAAAGCCGCTGTAATCGCCCTAGATAGCAAGAGTGGCGAGGGTGTGGATAAGTGGCTAAAATTTTTGGAATTTAAAAAGGAATTTAGATAATGTGCCTTTCAATCCCGTCAAAAGTAATTTCAATAGATGAAAATAATTTCGCGACCGTCGAAACGCTTGGTGTGAGGCGTGGCGTGAGCTTGGATTTAATCTCCGAGCCTGTGAGCGTTGGGGATTTTGTGCTAATTCATGTGGGCTTTGCGATGGAAAAAATCGACACAGCCGTCGCCTTAGAGAGCTTGAAAATTTACGAACAAATCGCAGAAGAGATGAATAGTGGCGAAATTTCGGCAGATGAGGGCGATATGGGGCTAGCGAATTTAAAGGGTTAAATTTTGCGCAGAATTGATAGAGCTTTAAGCGTTAGTGAGGCTTACGAAATAATCGATAATGCCGAATACGCCGTGTTTTCGTGCATGAGAGATAATGGCGAGATTTTTTCGATTCCGCTTTCAATCGTGCGTGAAAATGACAGCATTTTTATCCACGGCGCGACAAAAGGAAGCAAAGCCGAGCTTTTCACTGGCGGACGCTATGTAAGCGTGGTTTGCGTCAGTTTCAACGCTGTGCCAAATTTGAGCGACGCCGAATTTGAAGCGATAAAAGATAATTCAAAAGAGCTTGGAAATAGGGTTTTTACGACCGAATACAAAAGCGTTGTTGCAAAGACAAAAGCCTACGAAATCACAGACAAAAACGCCAAATTAGAGGCTTTGCGAATTCTTAGCGCTAAATACTGCGCGAAATTTATGGACGCTTTCGAGACAGTGGCTTTGGGTGCGTTAAGTCATACTAAAATTTATGAATTTAAAATTTACGAGATGACAGCGAAAGCGAAAATTTTAAAATAAGGCGCGCGGTGGAAGCAGAAGCACTAATCCAAGAAATCTGGCGTAGGTATCGCGCAAAGCCTGAGTATTTGTGGAAAAGTGCGCCGGGCTTTTGCGTTTTTCGCCACGAAAAAACAAAAAATGGTTTGCTGTGCTGATGAAGGGCGTGAGCGTAAAAACTCTGGGCGTCGAACCCGGCGCGTTTGTGGGCGAGAAAACGCTTGATATTTTAAATTTGAAAATCGAGCCGAATTTGGGCGAAATTTTGCGCGACGGCAAGAGTATCATAGAGGCGTATCACATGAACAAAAAGCATTGGATTAGCGTAGTGTTTGGCGTTTGCGACGAGGCGACGACATACGATTTAATCGAAGAAAGTTATAAACTTACAAAGAAGTAAAAATGGATTTGATAAAAGATTTTAGAGATAAAAAGCTGATTTTAGGGCTATCAGAAGCGATAAAGCAAAAAAGCACAAAGCCTATAAATATCATGGAAATTTGCGGTGGTCATACGCACAGCATTATGAAATTTGGTCTGCCAAATTTGGTAGGCGAAAATATAAATTTCGTGCATGGTCCGGGCTGTCCTGTGTGCGTAATGCCACGAGCTCGCATTGATGAAGCAATCGCTCTTGCGTCGAGTGAGGGCGTGATTTTTTGCACTTTGGCTGATATGTTGCGCGTGCCTGGAAGCACCACGAGCCTACAAAAACTGCGCGCGGACGGAGCCGATATACGCGCACTTTATAGTCCGCTCGATGCCCTAAAAATCGCCCTAGAAAACCCGGATAAAAATGTCATTTTCTTTGCGATTGGCTTTGAGACGACCACGCCGATGAGTGCGGTTTTGGTGGATAAAGCGATAAATTTGGGGCTAAAAAATCTATTTTTTCACATAAATCATGTAACCGTCCCGGCTCCTGTGGAAGCCATTTTGCAAGACAAGGAAGCCAAAATCGACGCATTTTTGGGACCTAGCCATGTCAGTGTCATCACAGGAAGCAAAATTTACGAAAATATTGCTACAAAATACAAAAAACCAATCGCCGTAAGCGGATTTGAGCCGCTTGACATCATGGCAGGTGTGCTAAATTTGGTAACTCAGTTTGAAGCTGGCACACACGAAGTCTATAACGAATACGACCGCGTGGTTAAGGCTGACGGCAACAAAACTGCGTTAAATTTAATAGATAAATATTTTGAAATTTGTGATTTTTCGTGGCGTGGTTTAGGGGAAATCCCAAAAAGTGGTATGAAGCTAAAAGCCGAATTCGCCGAATTTGACGCGAGAGTAAAATTCGCTGAAATTTTGCAAAATATCCAAAGTAAGGGCGAGAGCAAAGCCTGTATTTGTGGCGAGATACTGCGCGGCAAGGCGAAACCTTATGATTGCAAGGTTTTTGGCAAGGTCTGCACTCCGCAAAATCCAATAGGCTCGTGCATGGTAAGTAGTGAAGGCGCATGTGCTGCGTATTTCAAATACGCACGAAATTCATAAAATTTTGCGTAAAATTTTACAAAATAAGGATAAAATTTGAAAAAAACGATTTTGCTTAGCCACGGTGGTGGTGGCGAAGAGATGAATAAGCTCATCAATGATACGATTTTTAGGGCGTTTGATAATGAAATTTTGCGTGAGTGCAACGACAGCGCGATTTTGCCAAATTTCGGTGGCGAGTTAGCTTTTACGACTGATTCGTATGTCGTTACGCCGATATTTTTTAGCGGTGGCGACATCGGTAAAATCGCAGTTTGTGGCACGATAAACGACCTTTGTATGGTCGGCGCTAAACCGCTTTTTATCAGTGTGGGCTTCATCATCGAAGAAGGGCTGGAATTCGCCGAATTTGAGCGAATTTTAGCTTCCATTGCCGACACGGCAAAGCAGTGTGGCGTAAAAATCGTCTGTGGCGATACTAAGGTCGTCCCGCACGGCAAATGCGACAAGATTTTCATAAATACAAGCGGAATAGGGCAAATTCTCGCACCAAATATCAAAGCAAAAAATATCAAAATCGGCGATAAAATTTTGCTTAGTGGCGATGTGGGCAGACACGGGGCTGTGATTTTGGCCGCCAGAGATGAGCTTTCGCTTGAAAGTGAGCTTAAAAGCGACTGCAAACCGCTAAACGGCGTAGTAGGGGAGTTGCTAGCAAGTGGCGTGAAAGTCCGCGCTATGAGAGATGCCACGCGTGGGGGTTTGAGCGCAGTTTTGAACGAATTTGCCGAGATTTCGGGCAATGAAATTTTGGTTTTCGAAGAAAAAATCGCGCTGAGCGATGAAGTCGTGGGCGTGTGCGAGTTGCTTGGTTTTGAACCTTATGAACTGGCAAACGAAGGCACTTTTGTCGCAGTCGTTGCTAACGGCGATGAAGAAAAAGCTTTGGAAGTGTTGCGTAAATTTGATAAAAATGCGCAAATCATCGGCGAAGTAACAGGCACGGCAAAATCGCAAAATAGGGTGATAATCCAAAATGTGTATGGCTCAGGGCGGTTTTTGGAGCTTCCAAAGGGTGAGCTTTTGCCTAGGATTTGCTGAAATTTAAAATTCAGTATCAACGATACTGACCGAACAGCAAAAACAAAAGGATAAATTTGGAAAATAAACAACTACTTTTTGTTATTAACAATAATTTTCAAGTTATAACTAGAAATTTTGGACTTTTATTATTTGTAGATTGCATTTTGATTTACATTTTCTTGTTTTTGAATCCAGCGTGGCAAGCTAGCACAAGCGATGAAATTTTTATTAGTTATTTTAGAAATCCAAAATTTTTATTTTTATTTTTCTTTGTAATTTTTGAACATTTCAAAGCGATAATTTATCTCATAAAAAAACTGAAAAAGCCAGAAAAAATATACTTTTACAATGATAAAATTTATGATGATAAAAAGGATATTTATATAAATCTTACTGATATAAAAAGCGTTGAAAAATCAATACGCCCAGTTATTGGAAAAAATTTAAATTTACCAATGTTTATCAAAATTTTTCCGATATTGGTAGCAGTATTTTTAGCGATAATTTCTGAATTTGTAGTTTTTTGGATTAAAACCATATTTGCACTAAATAAAAATAATAAACTATGTTTATATTCTAATTTAGTAATAATATCAAATAAAAATGTGGTTATAAATTGCTATTTATTGAGAAAAAATGACTTTTTTAAAATTGAAAATTTTTTAAAAGAAAAATTAAATTTAGAAATTTCAAATATTAGAAAAACGAACAAATTTTATCTTGTAGGAAAATAAAATGAAAAATAAAAAAATAAAAGAAATAATATATGGATACTCTATCCCGTTTGTATTTGTGATAAATATAATTTGTCCGTTTATTTTGCCAAAAGATGCTGGAAGTGGCGAAAGTGGGCTTAAATTTGTAGATTTTATGAAACAATTTTTTCCAAATATAGAATATTATCAAAGTCTTAGCACAATGCCGAATTTCACAGCATTTTTTACTAGTGTATCGTGGGTAATCACAATATTTTGTATGTTTGGCATATTTATGCGAACCGATTATGCTAATAAAGTTTTTGAAAATTTTCGATTTTTTTCAAAAAGTATTTTGTTGCTTATTGGTATTTTTATGCTTGGTAAAGGTATGTCAGAAGCGACATATACTGGCAAAATGATTTCTGTGTTTTATAAAAACAAAGAAATATTAATAAATTCGGTCTTTCAACACACATTTATTGGATTTTTACAATCGTCATTTTATTTTGGCGTATTTTGTCTTGTAAATGCGATTAGTTGTGTATTTTATGGTTTTAAAAATTTAAAAAAAGGAAAAATATGCACGAAATGTCGATAGTGCAAAGCTTAGTTGAGCTTTGCGAGAAAAATTTAAACGAAAACGGCGGCGGAGAAATCAAAGAAATCGTAGTCAAAGTAGGCAGGCTTAGTGGCGTGGAGGCGCATTATTTGCAGAGTTGCTACGATGTGTTTAGGCAGGGCACGGTCTGCGAAAATGCCGAGCTAAAAATCCATATCCAAGATGTCGTTATAGAGTGCGAAAAATGCGGTTATAACGGCGTTTTGGAGCAAAACAACTTCATCTGCCCAAAATGCGAAAGCAGAGATTTAAAGGTAACCGACGGCGAAGATTTGTATCTAATGCAACTTGTGATTGAGTAAATTTAAGGAGATATTATGAAAACAAAAACCATATTTATGGCGCTATCTATTTTGTCTTTTAATGCTTTTGCAGCGGAGGATAATCCCCTTGATGCCAAAGTCGTATTCTACTACGACGGCAAAATCGCAAACGACAAGGTCGAATACAAAGCCCGTATAGTCCAAACAAACAACAAAGAGCTTAACAAAAAATTAGAGCAGGATTTTTGCCACCATAGTTTGTCCTATGTTCGCGAAGATCAAGTAGAAGAGTGTTTGAAGAAAAAAGATATTCACCAAGCTATCAAAGACGATATAGCTGATATTACGAAAGAATTTGCACAAAATCCAAAATTTACTTATGGCGTTAGGGATTATGAGCAAGAATTTGCATATTTGGGCGATAAAAAATATCTGAAAATTTGCCATAGCGATAATGCTATGCAAGGGACGATGAATTTGCATTTTTGTGATTTGTATGACATAAAAGACCCTAAAAATCCAATATTTCTTAAAGATACTTATATTAGCGATTTTTTTAATGATGAACAAAGAGAGAAAACAAAGTTTTATTTTGCCAGATACGGCGAGCAATTTGGTATAAAAAAAGAGATTTCAGCCCCTTGCGAACAAGCACTTCAAAATGGCGGGATATATAAATACGAAGTCCAGCGTGAAAAAGATTCATTTAGAAATATTATCACTTGGGATAAAAATATAACCGCTGTTTGCCAAAGCGAGGCAGAAAAGAAATTGCTTGAAAATTTAGAACCAAACGCAAGAGGTATGATGCATATCGAAGATGTCGAAGTATCAAAAACAGATGACGGAAAATACGATATTAGCCTAACCTATCAAGGATATTACGGCAAATTTTGGTATGATTTTGTTTATGTCGATGAAAAAACGCTAAAAGAGCTTGTCCCAAAAGAGTTTTTGGAATAAATTTCAACTTTAAGCGCAGGGTAGCCCCTGCGACAAATTTATTCTTCCTCGCTCTCATCATCGCTAGTATTATGTATAAACCCACTAAAATCCAGCTTCTCAGCCATTTTTAAAATTTCTTTAAATTCCAAAAATCTGCCGTTATAATCATAGCAAACATTAATCGCGCGCCCTTTTAGCGGCGGGGTTTTGTCATGCACATGACCGTATAAATGCACCGAGCCATAATGCGCGCCGTTCCACTCCAAAATCGGGTAGTGAAATAGCACGAAGCCCTTTTTCACGCCGGGGGCTTTGAAATATTTATAATCGCAAATTTCGTCGAAATAGCCCTGCAAATCGGCGTTTGCGATGATTTGTTTGTCGTGATTGCCCAAAATCAGCCTATGCGAGCCGTTTAGCCGCTCTAAAATCCGCGCTGTTTTGGCGCTGTCTTTGTGAAATGAGAAATCGCCTAGATTATAGACGATGTCATCATCGCTCACAGTGTCGTTCCACAGGGCGATTAGATACTCGTCCATTTGGGCCACGCTCTTAAAATTTCGGTATTTTGGGCTGTATTTCATAATGTTTTCGTGTCCGAAATGCAAATCGCTGATAAAATAAATTTTACTCATTTTAAACCCTTAAATTCGGTGAAATTTTAAATTTTGTGTGGAAGTGAAATTTTAAAATTTAAGCGCGTATTGTAGCGTAAATTTTGAAAAATAGGCAAATTTTAGGCGATTTCTCGCCTAAAATTCACTGAATTTATGCCAAATTTTTGGCTTTTAGCACCTCGACTACTTGCTCGGCGATCGCTAACTCTTCGTTTGTAGGGATAATTAGAGTTTTGATTTTTGCTTCGCTCGTGCTTAGATCGCGGTTGATTTTCCTGCGGACATTGTTTTCAGCCTTGTCGATTGCGATACCAAAATGCGCTAGCTTCTCGCAAACTCTCTCGCGCAAGATATTTGCGTTTTCTCCGATACCGCCAGTAAAGACGATAGCGTCGATTTTGCCAAGCACTGCGTAGTATGCGCCTACGAGTTTGACGATTTGATAGACTAGCATATCATAGGCGAGTTTTGCCTTTTCGTCGCCTGCTTCCATCATTTCCTCGACTTTGCGCAAGTCGCTCGTGCCACAAACGCCCAAAAGTCCGCTTTTTTTGTTCATTATCGCGTCCATTTCTTGTGCGCCATGACCTGCCACGCGCTCCATATACGCGATAATCGCAGGATCTATCGAACCGCACCTAGTGCCCATCATAAGGCCCTCTAATGGAGTCATACCCATTGAAGTATCGACGCATTTGCCATTTTTGATAGCGGTGATACTAGAACCATTTCCAAGGTGAAGCGTAATGCAGTTAAATTTATCATAATCCACGCCTAAAAATTCAGCCGCTGTGCGTGATACATACCAGTGAGAAGTGCCGTGTGCGCCGTATCTGCGGACTTTGTTTTTTTCGTAGAATTCATACGGAAGCGCATACATATATGCTTCTTTCGGCATGCTTTGGTGAAATGTAGTGTCAAAAACAGCCACATTTGGGGTTTTTGACGCGCTCATACATGATTTGATTCCAGCAACTGCTGCTGGGTTGTGAAGAGGGGCAAGCGGGCAAAGCTCTTCGATTTTGGCTAGCACATCGCTATCTACGAAGGCTGCTTTGTCGAAATAATCAGCGCCTTGGACGATTCTGTGTCCGATACCCTCGATATCGTTGATGTCTTTTAGCGTGCCACTTTCTTTTAGCAAGCGATACATTATCTCAATGCCCTCTTCGTGCGATTTAATCGGCTCTTTGACCTCTTTTTCAAACTCGCCTGCCTCGATTTTGGCTTTTGAATGCTCTGAGCCAATCTCTTCGATGACGCCACTTGCAAGGCAAGTTTTGTTATCCATATCTTGGAATTTAAATTTGATTGAACTGCTACCTGAGTTTATAACTAAAATTTCCATTAATTTACTCCTGCTTGAATTGCGCTAATAAGCACTGTATTTACGATATCCTCGACCTTGCAACCTCTGCTTAAATCATTAACTGGCTTTTTAAGACCTTGCAAGATTGGGCCGATTGCCACTGCGCCAGATGTGCGTTGGACTGCTTTATAGCCGATATTTCCTGCATTTAAATCAGGGAAAACAAAGACATTTGCCTTGCCAGCTACCACTGAGCCTGGGGCTTTTTTGCTTGCGGTTGTAGGATCAAACGCTGCGTCGAATTGCAATGGTCCATCGACTGCTAAATCAGGGGCTAGCTCGCCAACTAGTTTGGTGGCTTCTTCGACGATTTCTACACTTGGTCCTGAGCCACTTCCTTTGGTAGAGTAGCTTAGCATGGCTACGCGTGGTTCTAGTCCAAATGCGCGCGCAGTATTTGCCGAGCTAATCGCAATACTTGCAAGGGCGTTTGCGTCTGGGTTTGGCACGACGGCGCAATCTGCGAAAATCACGATTTGGCTATCTAGGCACATGATAAATGAGCCACTCACCGTGCTTACGCCCGGCATTGTTTTGATTGTTTGTAGTGCTGGGCGGATAGTCTCAGCTGTGGTCGTGCTAGCGCCACTGACCATAGCGTCGGCCTTGCCACTATACACTAGCATAGTGCCGAAAAATGTGCGATCTCGCACTAGTTTTTGCGCTTTTTCTAATTCCATGCCTTTGGCTTTGCGAAGTTCGTAAAGGGTGTTTGCAAACTCATCAGAGAATTCGTTGTTTGCTGGGTTTATGATTTTGACGCCGTCTAAATTTAGCCCTAAATTTCCAGCTTTTGCCTTAATTTCTGCCTCATCGCCAAGCAAGACTAAATTTACCGCGCCACTTTTTAGTAAAATTTCACTAGCGCGCAAAATTCTCTCATCATCGGCTTCTGGTAGGACGACTGATTTTTTGTTTGCAGCTGCTTTGGCATAAAGTGTGCTTTCAAATCTCACTGGGGTTAGAATTTCGCATTTCGCGCCTTTTAGCGCCTCGCCTAGGCAATCAGCGCAGACATCTTTTGTGGTGAAGCGCAAAACTTGTGCGCCACATTTTTTGGCGAAATTCTCGGCGATTTTCGCCTTGCTCTCGTCGCTGTATAGCCCTACAACAGGCAGAGATAAATCCTTGCTAAGGCCGAAATTTAGCACCTCATCGAAGCCTTTTGCGCCATAGACGATTACGCATTTTGCGTTTTTTGAGACTGCGTCAAATTTGGCTATTGCCATTTTTGAGATTTGTGCAATCTCGCCTTTTTCTAAAAGCGATATGATTTCGCTCTCGCTCGCCACATCTGGGACGATATTTAGCGCCACAGCGCCGTCAAATTTGGCTGTGACATCGCGCACATCGTCGCCTAAAACAAAAAATGCGTTCATAAGCAATCCTTATAAAAAAATTAAAAAAACACTTGCATTTTATCATATTAAAGTTGGGTTTTGTTTTAAATTTTAAGATTTTGGTTATTTTTAAGTTATGAATTGTTTAAAATTTATTGTAAAAAATTGGGAGGAAATTTTAAAAGATTATATAACATCGTATAAAGAAGCTTAAAAGCAAAAATTTTGTAAAATTAAAACTCTTTATGAAATCAACGGGGTAATTATGAATCTTTTTTCTTTTGATAACATTGGCGGTAGTGCTGATAGTGAAGTTTTAGATAAAAATTATAGAGCTAAATCAAAACGACAAAAAAAAGAGCCGAAATACGATCCTAGGAATAAACTAAATGATTTAAATGGTGCTCAGTGGCAGTTTTCCACTAAAACTGTAATTTATAAACAATATCCGTCGAATTTGCAACACAAACTTCGTTCTCAGCATGGCGGACAAAAACCACCTGATTTGTGTGCTGATTTGATTAAAATTTTTACAAAATCTGGAGCATTGGTATTAGACCCGCTTTGTGGTGTCGGTGGGACATTGCTTGGTGCGGCTCGTTGCAATAGAAGGGCTATTGGTATAGAAATTAATGAAAAATGGGTTAATATTTATAAAGAAGTTTGTAAGCTTGAAAATATAGAAAAATTTCCTGTTATAGTTGGAGATGCTGTAAATGAACTAAAAAAAATAGAAAAAGAAAGTATAGATTTTGTTTTGACAGATGTTCCATATTGGATCATGGATAAATTGGAGCATACTCGTTCAAATAAGTCTGGGCGAATTTCTAAATTATCTAAATTTAATGATGAAAATTTACAAACAAAAAAAGAATGGCTTGATGAAATGAGAATTATATTTGAAAATATTGCTCCAACCTTAAAACAAAATGCTTATATGGCTGTATTTATAGGCGATATGTATCGTGGAAAGGAATATCATTTTTTATCTGCTGAATTGGCAAATGCAATATCGCAAATAAGAGATTTTAGATTAAAATCAGATATTATTTGGCATGATGATTCAAAAATGTTGCATATATATGGTTACCCATTTGCATATATTCCATCACTTATTCATCAACATATTTTAATTTTTAGAAAAGAGAAATAAAATGCAAACGCTACTAGTAAATTCTAAAATATCAAAAAGTAAACAAATAAAAATGTCTGATCTTGATGAGTTAAAACCAAATTGCGAATTTTTATTATATTCCGATAATATATTAGAGGGAATATCTTTATTAAATTTATTGACAGAAAATGATGATTATTTGAAATTTTATGGTGTAGTTTATGAGCCGATAGATCAACCAATATATATTTTTTGCGACGAAAATAAAAATTTTTACTCTATCAAAATATGTGGTTCGTATGATAAATGGAATTTGCCTGATCAAGTAAATCAAATAAAATCATTTGTTGATTTATCGGATTATATTTTATATTCTATAAATAGTAAAAAAGTAATTTTGGCTGGTGAAAATACAGAAACTGCTTCTGTCGGAAATTCACAGTGGCAAAGAGAAGGCAGAAAGCTCGGTGCTTCAAGGATTAAGGTTCCTTATATTTATCAAACATTTTATTCTGGAAAAGACGAATCACAAGACACTACACGAGAGCCAACTTCATTGCAAGTTTATAATCATTTAGTTTATAGCGCTAGATATAAAGTTCCGTCTTTTGTAGCATATTTTGAAAGTAATTTTGAAAATGCAAGAACTAGAATTAGAAATCCAAAAGATAGTAAAGAGCTTTTTATAAATTACATTAAGTCTGTTATTTTAGCCGATACAAATAAAAAAAATGAAAAATTAAAATTTGAATTGGAAAAAGAATTTTTTAAACATATGATTTCTTATTTAAAAGAGCCAAAATTCTCCAAAAAAGCAAAACAAGAAGCAAGATTAATAAAAGATTTTCCTATAATTGACGATAATGTAAAAAATGGGATTTTGGCTGATAGTGATAATTTTGTCAATAGTTTATTGGAATATATTTATGATAAAAATGATAATTTTATAAACAAATATAGTTTATTAAATTTTGATTATAGTAAATTTTCACAATGGAATTTATATTGTAAGAAACCATATATAAAAGATTTATTGAGTAAAGTAAAGGCAAAATCATATATTTCAAGAAGTGCGAAAATAGGCATTGCAAATGCAACCGATTGTTTAAAATTTTTAACAGATAAATTTAGCCGAAAAAAAAATAGTATTAAATCAGCATTAGACATAAGCGCGCATAATGAAGCTATAATTTTTCCACTTCGCATTCATAAAATTTCAAATGGCAAATTAACATTTTCGCCAGACCCAGAAAGTGGAGAAATAGTTGCTTTTAGTGAATTGTTTGCCTACGATATATACGGAAATAAAATAAGACCGATAATAGGTTATTGTTATGTAGAAACACCAAATGATTTTGACTTTGAAAGTAAAAAAGGCTCGAAACTTTATAAAGCAATAAGTAATTATGTAGATATTTTGATTTTTAATGGTAAGACTATTATAACTTCGTTTGATAAGGAAAAAAATCAACAAAATAATTTTTTTCCATCAAGCGTAAAAGTAGTATTTCCTAATGACAAAACAGAAGAAGTGGCTATCGTATCAACTTATCTTAATCAATCAACTATAAAATCCGATTGGAAATTATGCTTTATTCATACGCACCATTCGTCTTGGCAACAAATTGCAATAGAAAATAAGCAAGAAAAAATTCATCGAATTTCAACCAAATTAGATTTAATAATGCAACAGAATAATAATTTTATGTTAGCGGAAGGAAAGAATAAATTCGTTGAATTTTTAAAAGACAAAAAAATAAAAAAAGCTTTTATAGATATGAGTAAATTAATAGATGTAATGTATAAAAAAAGTAATATAAAATTTGATACTTTTATATTTAATTTAGACTTGCCGCCAATAGAAAAAGACCCATATTATTTTTTAGATTGTGAAATCAATAAAATAAAGGGTAGCATAGAAAGAAATCACTTTAAAGATATTGCTAATAACGAAAATTTTGTGGTAATTATAGTTTATTTGTCTCCAAATAACGAGACAAAATTTGCATTAATATTTTCAGAAAATTTCAATATAAATTTAAAAAATCAATTAATAAAAGAATTTTTATGAAATATATAGGCAATAAAACGAGACTTTTAAACTTTATAGAAAATTCTATGAATAGTCTAAATCTACCAAAAAATGGGACTTTTATGGATTTATTTAGCGGAACCGCTTCTGTCGGTAAATACTTTAAAGATAAAGGATATAGAATAATTTCTAATGATTTTATGACTTATTCCTATGTTGCTCAATATGTTTTACTTAAAATCAATGAAGTGCCTAAATTTGAAAAAATTTCGCAAAACGGCATTGAAGAAGTTTTGCAAATATTAAATTCTATTAGTCCGTTTAAAGGATATTTTTTTGAAAATTTTGCACCTAGTGGTAAATTTAAAAGACAATATTTTTCAGACGACAATGCTATGAAGATTGACGCTATAAGAGAGCAAATTCAAAAATGGAAATTAGACAATAAAATAAATTTAGACGAGTATTATGTATTATTATTTTCGTTAATAAATGCGGCAGATTTTGTTGCAAATATATCTGGCACATATGGAGCATATTTGAAAATTTGGCGTTCAATGGCTCTAAAAAAGATTCAATTATTAGAGCCAAATATTACTAATAATAATATGGAAAATTTAGTATTTCAGGAAAATGCAAATGATTTAGTTAGAAAAATTGTCGCAGATATTGTTTATATAGATCCACCATACAATGAAAGACAATACGCACCAAATTTTCATGTCTTAGAAACTCTTGCTGTTTGGGATAAACAAAATTTAAAAGGAAAAACTGGTCAGAGAGACTATGAAGATAAAAAATCAAAATATTCTCAAAAATCTAATGCGGCATTGGCTTTTTATGATTTAATAGACAATATTTCGGCTAAATATATTATTTTAAGTTATAACAATGAAGGCATAATAAATAGAGATGATATAATTAGTATTTTGAAAAATAGTGGAAATCTTGTAGAATTTACAACCGAATATCGTCGTTTCAGAACAGAAAAAGATAATGAAAAAAGACATTATAAGCAATGTGGCGATAAAACATTGGAACATTTATATATTGTTACAACAAAATAAATTAAGGTAAAAAAATGAGATACAAAACAAAACAGATAAAAGTGGGCTCCCTTGCTATCGGCGGGGACGCGCCGATTTCGGTGCAGTCGATGACATTTTCGAAGACAAAAGATATAAATGGCACACTTGCGCAAATCAATCGCCTTTATTTTGCGGGGGCTGATTTGGTGCGATGTGCCGTGCTGGATCACGACGACGCAAAGGCACTATGTGAAATCAAAAAAAATTCGCCCTTGCCGATAGTCGCGGATATTCATTTTAACTATCGCTTGGCGCTTGAAGTCGCCCCTTTTGTCGATGCGATTCGCATAAATCCGGGCAATATCGGCGGAAGTGAGCGCATAAAAGAAGTGGTAAAAGCGTGCAAAGAGCGGAATTTGCCGATTCGCATAGGTGTAAATTCCGGCTCATTAGAAGAGCAGTTTGAAGCTAAATTTGGTAGAACGCCACAAGGCATGATCCAAAGTGCGCTTTATAATTTCAAATTGCTCGAAGACTTCGATTTTACCGACATTGCGATTTCGCTAAAAAGCTCCGATGTGCCTCGCACGGTTGAAGCCTACCGCACACTTCGTCCGCTTTGCGAGTATCCGTTTCATTTAGGCGTTACAGAGGCCGGGACGACCTTCCACGCGACGATAAAAAGTGCAATCGCACTTGGAACGCTTCTTTTAGAGGGTATCGGCGATACGATGAGAGTTTCGATCACAGGCGAACTCGAAGAAGAAATCAAAGTCGCCAAAGCGATACTTCAAGACGCCGGAGTGCAAAAAAGTGGCATAAATATCATCTCGTGTCCTACTTGTGGGCGTTTGCAAAGCGATTTAGTAAGTGCGATTAAAATCGTAGAAGAGCGAACAAAACACATAAAAGCACCTTTAAACATCTCTGTCATGGGCTGCGTGGTAAATGCACTTGGCGAAGCCAAAGGCGCAGATGTCGCAATCGCCTTTGGCAAGGGAAACGGGCTAGTTATCAGACACGGCGAAATAGTAGCAAAGCTAAAAGAGAGCGAGTTAGTGGAGAGATTTTTAAGCGAAGTAGAGGACGAAGTGAAGCGCTACGAAGAGCGCTAAATTTTGGCAAATTTAATGAAATTTAATCAAATTTAATCAAGGCAAATTTATGGAAGTAGCTGCAAATTTATACGATTTGGATATGGAAAGAGCGATTTTAAGCGCGCTCATACAAGACGACGAGGCATACAGCGAAATCGGCGATATGATTGGCGTGGGGGACTTTTATTTCAAACCACACGCTGATGTTTATGAGGCTATCACGAAGTGCGTGGCGCATGATGAGCCTATCGCGCCTAGTTTTATCAAAAAATGGTTAGAAGGCAGGTATAATGAGCAAATTTTCGCCGAAATTTTAGCCACGAGCGGACTAATCGACGCGCGAAAATACGCAAACGAGCTAAAAGAAAAATCCATAAAACGCGGGCTAAATTCTATCGCGCACAGGACGCCTACTATCGTAAATGAAACCCAAAAAGCCAAAGAAGCCGCCGATAAAATCAGCGCAGAAATCTACAAACTAATCGACGAGGAAAAGCACGGCGGGGTCAAAACCAGCCCCGAAATCATTACCGAAGTCGTCAGCGAGCTACGCAAACAAAAAGAGCAAGCAGGCTCTGAGCTAGTGGGGCTTGATACGGGCTTTACATACCTCAATAAATTCACCAAAGGCTACAAACCGGGCGAGCTTATCATCATCGCTGCGCGCCCAGGTATGGGAAAGACAGCCTTCGTGCTAAACTCCATGCTAAAAACGCTCGAAAAGGGCAAGGGCGTGGTGTTTTTTTCACTCGAAATGCCAGCCGTGCAGATTATGTATAGAATGCTAAGTATCGGAAGCTCTGTGCCACTAAATTCGATTTTAAGTGCGACACTAAGCGATGATGATTGGAGCAGGTTTAATGCCGAGTGTGAGCGTATGATGGATTTGCCACTTTTCGTCTATGATAGCGGTCATGTCAATATCCAGCAGGTGCGCACCCAAATGCGCAAACTCAAAGCCGCGCACGAAAATATCGAGCTTTGCGTGGTGGATTATATAGGACTTATGACAAGCACGAGTAATTTTAGCGAGAGGCATTTGCAAATCGCTGAAATTTCGCGCGGATTAAAGCTACTTGCGCGCGAGCTAAATATACCGATTATCGCGCTTTCGCAGCTCAATCGTGGCGTGGAGCTTAGATCAGATAAACGCCCGCAAATGGCGGATTTGCGCGAGAGTGGGGCGATCGAGCAGGACGCGGATATTATACTTTTTGTTTATCGCGATGAGGTCTATAAAGAAAGGGCGTATCGCGAGAAAAGAGCTGCGCTGGAAATGGCAGGCAAAGATCCGAGCGAGATCGAGGAATTTAAGCGAAATGAGCTAGAAGAAAAGGCGGAAATCATCATCGGCAAAAACCGCTCAGGCGAAGCAGGGCGCACGATAGAGGTCGCATTTCAGGGGCCTTATACGCGTTTTGTGGATTTGGTGAGCTTCGGTGGTGCGCCAATGGAGAGTAGCGAGTTTGAAATGACGCCTGATATGACGCCGGATTTTGCCGAAGCAATGCCAATGGTGGGCGAAATTTCACTAGAAAATGGGGCAGGTGCGCCAAATACTGCGCCGGAATTTGCGCCAAATTTTGCAAATCAGGGCGTGGGAGATACTGCGTCAAATTTTGCGCAAGAAAGCGAGAGCGGGGAATTTATCGAAACTGGGGCAGATGAGATTATGCAAAGCGTAGATGTGCCAAGCCAAAGCGTAGATATCGAAAGCTTCGCAATCCCTGATACAAATATGGCAAATGTCCTAAAACAGGGCGCATATACGCAAAATCAAAGTCAAGGCGAAGAGCTTTTTGGCGATGAAAATGCGAGTGAAAACGACGAAAACCCTGTGGATATTTAGGGGCAAAATTTAGCTAAATTTTGAAATTTAAGGAATTTGATGTTTGAAAAAATCGGCGAATTTTTAAATTCGCCTAAAATCGCAAAACCATATTTAATCATAGTTTTGGCCTATATGTCGGCTGTGGCGCCACTTTCGACGGATATGTATCTGCCAGCGCTCAAAAATGTCCAAACCAGCTTTGAGACGAGCGAGTTTTACACTCAACTCTCAATCAGCGCGTTTTTTGTGGCATTTGCGCTAGGTCAGCTGATTTATGGCCCACTAAGCGACATTTATGGTCGCAGAAAGCCCCTGCTAGCGGGCGTTGCGCTATTTATCGTGGCGAGTATTTTATGCGCCAATACCCAAAATATCTACGCTTTTATATTTTTTAGATTTGTCCAAGCCCTTGGCGGGTGCGCTGGCGTGGTGATTGCGCGCGCTGTGATAAATGATAAATTTGACACCGCCCAGGGCGCATCAGTTTTGGCGCTGATGATGATAGTAGGCTCCATAGCGCCTATGCTAGCGCCCACATTTGGAGCGTTTATACTAGATTTTGGCGGGTGGAGAGTGATATTTGGCACGCTTTTTGTGCTTGGAATAATTTTATTTTGTATGATATTTTTAGGGCTTAGGGAGAGCGCGATTATCGACAAGAGCCTAAAACTGGGCTTCAAGCCCGTTTTTATAAACTACGCTAGAATTTTGCAAAATCGCAAATTTTTCATTTTTACGCTTTCGTCTGCGCTTACAATGGCGGCGATGTTTGCCTATATCACGGGCTCTGCGTTTGTTTTTAAGGAGCATTTTGGGCTAAGTAGCAAGGAATTTGGGCTGATTTTTGGCGTAAATGCGCTGTCAATGACGATTTTTTCGGCGATAAACGCCAAAATCGTGCAAAAAATATCGCCTTTTGTGATTTTGCAATTTGCCTTTTTAGCGATGATTGTGGGGGCCTTGTGTTTGCTTGGGTGCGGGCTTTTGGGGCTTGGATTTTGGGCGTTTGAGGTTTGCCTTTTTTTCACGCTGGGTATGAAGGGGCTCATAATCCCAAATGCCGTGGTGCTTGCCATGGCGCGCTTTAAGGGCAAATCAGGCTCTGCCTCAGCCGTGCTAGGCGCGGTGCAAATGGCGGTAGCTGGGCTAATCGCCGCAATCGTGGGAGCTGCCGGCGCAAATCACCCATTTTCGCTAGCTGTGGTAATGGCGATTTGCATTTTCCTAGGATACGGCGTCTATCTGTGCGCGAATAAAAAATTCACTAAAAATTTAAAGCGCAAATTTAGCTAAATTCGCAGAATTTTAAAATTTTATGAATTTTTGCCAAAACACTGCGCTGATTAACCAAAATTTACACATTAATATCAAAATTTGCGCTAAATTTTGGCGTAAATTTAGCGTTTTTACCTTTGATTTTTAGATAAATTTCTTCGGAATTTCTATCATCTTATTTCTTTTGATAAAAAATATGGCTCTTTGGTTTTTGCGCTGTTTTTAGCCCTTTTTGGTGGCGAGTATGATACGGATTTTTAACCCCACTATGCGTTAAGCTCTCGCTCTCGTGGGTTGTTTTTAAATAATCCAAAAATAAAATTCAAGCTTAGCGTTTCGTGGAATTTGAAATTTTAAAATTTTGTAGATTAATGCCCTGCAATGGCGAATTTACGCCACCGCAAGGCATAAAAGGCAAATTTACGCCATAGCTTCGGCGCGGGCTAGAAGCTCTTTTGCCCCTTTGGCGATAAATTTATCGCCAAAATCTGCGCCGATTTTTTGCGCCATTTTCGCATCGAGTCCTGCGCGTGCAAGGCAGAGTTTATCCTCGATAAACTCGCTTCCATCAGGCAGTCCTACGACCGCGCGCACGATCACGCTATCATCTGAGATTTGCGCATTTACGCCGATTGGCACTTGGCAACCGCCCTCCAATCTCGCCACAAACGCCCTTTCTAAATTTGTCGCAAGCACGCTGTTTTCGTCGTTTATGAAATTTAAAATTTCGAGCAACTCTTTTTTGTCGGCACACTCAATCCCTAGTGCTCCTTGACCCATTGCAGGCACCATTTCATCGAGCTCGAAGGTATAAATATACGCCACTTCGGCCCTTAAATTTAGCCTATTTATCCCAGCCATTGCCAAAATTATCGCGTCAAATTCGCCGTCTTTTAGCTTTTTGAGGCGTGTTTGGACATTTCCACGAAGCGAAATAATCTCTAAATCAGGGCGCATTTTTAGAAGTTGCATTTTGCGGCGAAGGCTCGTGGTGCCGATTTTGGCGCCATTTGGCAGGTCGCTAAATTTAGCGTATTTTTCGCTAATCATCGCGTCCCTTTCGTCCTCCCTAGCGCCGATTGCAGCCAAAACTAGACCCTCGGGAAAGACAACTGGCACATCTTTTAGGCTATGCACGGCTAGGTGGGCTTCGCCTCGGAGCATACACTCTTCGAGTTCTTTGGTAAATAGTCCCTTGCCGCCGATTTTTGCAAGCGGTGTGTCTAAAATTTTATCGCCCTTGGTTTTCATGCTTTTTAGCTCGACCTTAATTCCGTGTTTTTGCTCGATTAGCGATTTTATGTGTTCGCTTTGCCACAGAGCTAGCACGCTTCCGCGGGTGGCTATGATTAGATTTTGCATTTATTCTCCTTTTTTCTCTTCGATGATTTCAGCGTCGATTATATCGTCGTTTGCGTGGTTTTTGGGTCTGTAATGGGCGCTGTTTTGTGCGCTATAATCGCTGCTGTTTCGATAAAATGTGTCGTTTTTGGAAGCGGGGTTTTTCAGGTATAAAATCACCGCCGCTACAAGCAAGCAAATGCCCAAAATATCGCTAAGTATGAGTGGCACACATAGCGCAAAACCAGCCGCGACAAAGCCAAATTCACTCAAAATATATTTTGGCGTGATACGGGCGAAATTTGCCAAATTTACCATTGGGCGTTTTGTCATCAAAAATAGCCCCAAAATCGTGCTGGCAAGGACTTCGATGACAAAAATCACAAATCCGTTTGCGTGCAAAAAATAGTATGTGATTATCATTTCTAGCACCAAATACGGAAGTATCAAAAACCTAAACATTTCTATCCTTGCTGAAATTTAAAGCGCCAATTTTATCAAAAGCTTTCTAAATTTTCTATTTTTTGCATTAGCGCTTCGCACGATTTGGCGATATCGTCATAACAGCTCTCAAAATCGCGCGTGTAGTATGGATCTGCGATGATTTTTTGCGATTTTGGCGCGTTTTGGCCTACCGCAAATTCGAGCAAGAATTTTACTTTTGGCGAATTTAGCCCAAAAATTCGGGCTAATGAGTGCATGTTTTCTTCGTCCATACACAAAATCAAATCAAATTTTTCAAGATCAGCTTTTGTGATTTGTGTGGCAACATGAGCCATGAGAGGCACGGCCTTTTCGCGCAATACTCGCTTGGTTTCGTAGTAGGGCGCAGAGCCGATTTCATCGGTGTGAGTGGCTTTGGAATCGCAATGAATTTTATCCTGCAAACCGCGAATTTTTACTAAATTTTCCATGATAGCCTGCGCCATTGGCGAGCGACAAATATTTCCGTGGCAAACGAATAAAATTCTCATTTCTGCCCTTTATTGCGTGATTATGTCGTAGTGATTAGGGATATTTGGCGCGAAAATTTTCTCGTCTATTTTCTCGTTTTTGCGCACGCTTTGCAGATTTATCACGACTTTGTTATCGAGTTTGTCGGTGTATGAGATTTGGTTAGGGGCGTCGTTTTGGGTGGTGATGAAGTATTTCACGCCGTCAAGCTCGGCTTCGTAAGCGCCAGATTTGTTTTGTTTCGCGCCAGATAAAATCGCCACTAAATTCGGCGTTTCTTTGATATTTGTGATGATAGCTTGCTCTAAATCAGGCTCTATGACCGTAACCTTTGTGAAGCTAAAAAATATATTTTTTTTCGTAGGGCTTGTGTAGTGCCACACGGCATGCTCTTTGGTCGCGCTAAAATCGCCTGTGTAGTTGATTTTGGCGTCTTCGCTTTGGACGCTTTGGGTGAAATTTGCGCTTAGAGTGTCGAATTCGAGCGGATTTGCGAGCGAAAACGAAGCACAAAACGCCAATGCAAAAACAGATTTTTTCATATCTCAAACCTCTTTAAATTTAAAATTTTGCGTTATTATAGCTGTTTTTATTAAGTTTAATTAAATAAAAACTAAAAATATGGTAATATGTTCGGTTAAAATTTTAAAATGAAGGTTTGAAATGTTTAAAAGAGTAGTTAGAGGGATTTTTGGCACGAAAAACAATCGTGTGGTCAAACAATACGCAAAACGCGCAAAAGAGATAAACGCGCTAGAAAAAAAATACGAAGCACTCGATGATGAGGCGTTAAAGGGCGAATTTAACGCACTTAAAGAGCAAATCCAAAAGGGCGAAACAACAACTGATAAAATTTTGTATGATGTTTTTGCTATCGTTAGAGAGGCCTCAAAAAGGGTGCTAAATATGCGCCATTTCGATGTCCAGCTAATCGGCGGTATGGTTTTAAATGACGGCGCGATAGCTGAGATGAAAACAGGCGAGGGAAAGACACTGGTCGCAACTTTGCCAGTAGTTTTAAACGCGATGAGTGGCAAGGGCGTGCATGTCGTTACGGTCAATGACTACCTAGCCAAACGCGACGCCGAGCAAATGGGCGTTTTGTATAATTTCTTAGGACTTAGCGTTGGCGTAGTAGTCGGTGGCGAGTATAACGATACTAAGCGCAAAGAGGCTTACGCTTGCGACATAACTTACGGCACAAACAACGAATTTGGCTTTGATTATTTGCGTGATAATATGAAATTTAGCAGCGAAGATAAAGTGCAAAGAGGTCATCATTTCGTAATCGTCGATGAAGTCGATAGTATTTTAATCGACGAGGCTAGAACTCCACTAATCATCTCAGGCCCTACAAACCGCACACTTGATGGCTATGTCAAAGCAAACGAAGTAGCCAAACAAATGGTGCAAGGCCAGGCGCCAGACGATCCAAAAGAGAAGCCAACTGGCGATTTTATCCTAGATGAAAAAAACAAAAGCGTGCTAATTACCGAAGCAGGTATTGCAAAGGCCGAAAAACTCTTTGGCGTAGATAACCTATACAAGCTTGAAAACGCCGTTTTGAGCCACTATTTAGACCAAGCATTAAAAGCAAATTATATATTTAAAAAAGATGTCAATTATGTCGTGCGTGAGGGGCAGATCGTCATCGTCGATGAATTTACAGGCAGACTAAGCGAGGGGCGTCGTTTTAGCGAGGGCTTACACCAAGCACTAGAAGCCAAAGAGGGCGTGCAAATCCAAGAAGAGAGCCAAACCCTAGCTGATATTACATTTCAAAACTATTTTAGAATGTATGAAAAACTAGCAGGCATGACCGGCACAGCCCAAACTGAGGCGACTGAGTTTTCTCAAATTTATAAATTAGAGGTCGTTTCAATCCCTACAAATATCCCAGTGCAAAGACTAGATCAAAACGATTTGATTTACAAAACAGAGCGCGAGAAATTTAACGCCGTAATCGAAGAAGTAAAAAGGCTAAACAAAAAAGGTCAGCCAGTCTTAGTGGGCACCGCGTCGATTGAAAAATCAGAGCTTTTGCACGAGCTTTTGGTTAAAGAAAAAATCGCTCACTCTGTGCTAAATGCTAAAAACCACGAAAAAGAGGCACAAATCATCGCCGAAGCCGGTGCGAAGGGCGCTGTAACAATCGCTACAAATATGGCGGGTCGTGGCGTTGATATCCGCATAAATGATGAAGTCAGGGAGCTTGGCGGGCTTTATATCCTAGGCACAGAACGCCATGAAAGCCGCCGTATCGACAACCAGCTCCGCGGTCGCTCAGGCCGTCAGGGAGATCCGGGCGAGAGTAGATTTTATCTGAGTTTAGAGGATAATTTGCTTCGAATTTTTGGTAGCGATAAGATTAAAAATATTATGGAGCGTTTGGGTTTGCAAGACGGCGAACATATCGAGTCGAAAATGGTCTCTCGTGCCGTAGAAAATGCGCAAAAAAAGGTCGAGAGCCTGCATTTCGAGGCTAGAAAACATATCCTAGAATACGACGATGTCGCAAACGAGCAGAGAAAGACGATTTATAAATACCGAAACGAGCTTTTGGATAAAGAATTTGATCTAAAAGACAAAATTTTGCAAAACCGCGAAGAGTATATCGCAAGTGTGCTAGATGATTTGGAGATTTTCGACGGAGATGAGAAGGAAAAATTCGATTATGAGGCGATAATAAACCGCATTTTAAACGATACTGGCGAGATGCTAAATGAGGCGAATTTGAAAAATGCTAATGATTATGGCGAGTTAAAAAGCGTGATTGTAGAGCAACTTCAAAACTCTTACGAGGAAAAAATGAGCCAAATCGATCAGGCTCAGCGCAAAGAGATCGAAAAAATGCTTTATTTGCAAATCGTTGATCGCGACTGGCGTGAGCATTTATACCAAATGGATACCCTAAAAACGGGCATTGGACTAAGGGGATACAATCACAAAGACCCGCTAACTGAGTATAAAAAAGAAAGCTACAATCTCTTTATGGAGCTTGTTTTGCGCCTAAAAAGCGATAGTATCCGCACCTTGCAACTAATTCGCTTCAAAACCCAAGAAGAAATCGACGCCGAAAGAGAGGCTATGCAAGAGCAAATGCGTAGCGAAGCGCAGGACGAAATAAACGAAGCTAACACAAATGAAGATGAAATTTCAAATTCAAGCGAAAATTTAAAATCGAGTGAAAATCAAAGCACAGAAAATAGCGAATTTTCGCTAGGCGCGAAAAAACCTAAACGAAATGACCCGTGTCCATGCGGAAGCGGTAAAAAATACAAAGACTGCCACGGAAAAGGTGGCCCTAAAAAAGGCGGTTTTGCAAGGTAACTTGCAAACGCCTAATTTTAAAATTCACAGGGCAGACTTTGATAAAATATCTACTTTTTAAATATTTGCGTTTCGACAAATCCCAGCCATTTATCACGCTTTCCGCGATTTTGGCGTTTTTGGGCGTGAGTATCGGACTAATGGTGCTAATCATCGCAATGGCGATAATGAACGGTTTCGATAAAGAATTTCAACGCAAACTCTTTACGATGAACTATCCTATCACGATACACAGCCAGTTTCGCGGTGGTATCACAAACGATGATGTCGAAATTTTAAAGGGTGATTTCCCAAATTTAAAATTTAGCCCATATATCAGCTCGCAAGTCATCGCTAAAAATGGCGATAGATTAGAGGGTGGGATAATCTTTGGCGTAAATTTGGCCGATGAAATTCAAATAAACTCAGTCGTCGCAGATGGGGCGAAAGACGCGAATTTGAGCGAATTTGGCATTATGGTCGGTAAGGGCATAAAGGACGAATTTATGCTGGATATGGGCGATAAAATCACAATGATTTTTACCAAAAACGACCCAGGCGGATTTGCGCTGATTCCAAAAATGAAGCGATTTGAGGTGCGCGCTAGCTTTGATTCTGGCTTAATCGCTTATGATAAGGCATATTCTTACGCGAGCGTGGGCGATTTGGCGAAAATTTTGGGCTATGACGAGGGGCGATATGACGGGGTGCATGTTTTCTCAGACGATCCATTTAAGGATTTAGAAATCATAAAAGAAAATCTCCCGCCGAGCGCGCGCGCTGTTGGCTGGTGGCAACAAAACGGCAACTTTTTCTCAGCCCTTGCGCTTGAAAAACGGGCGCTTTTTTTGGTGCTTTTGCTAATAATCTTAGTGGCTAGCTTAAATATCGTTAGTTCGCTTTTGATGACCGTGATGAATCGTCGCCAAGAAATCGCGCTTTTGCTTAGCCTTGGGGCGAGCAAAAAAGAGGTGAAAAAGACATTTTTCTCGCTTGGGGCGACGATTGGCGGAAGCGGAATAATCTTTGGCCTTATTTTGGGGCTTTTTGGGGTTTGGTTGCTTGGAAATTTCGATATCATCGACCTGCCAGCCGATGTTTATGGAAGCAGCAAACTGCCTATGGAGCTATCATTTAGCGATTTGATTTCTACCGTAGTAGGAGCTGTGATAATAGTAGCACTCTCATCATGGTATCCAGCCAAAAAGGCCACCGAAGTCGATGTTTTGCAAACTTTGCGTAATGAATAATTTAAATTTAATAAAGGAGAATTTATGAAAAAGTTAATTTTATGCGCCCTAGTGGCTGGGTTTTTTATCGGTTGCGGTGGCACGAAAGAGCCGGGCGTGAGCGAGAGCGCGCCAATCGAGCAGAAAAAAATCGAGCCAAATTTCAACCAAAATAGCGCTGGTTGCACCACAGGCTGCATGGACGCCGTAATCAAAGCCCAAGAAGCAAACAAAAATATAAAAAGATAAATTTCAATGGTAGTTTTTTAACTACCATTTCCACTTAAAATTCCCAAATTTAGCCCAAAAATAAATCTGATTTTTATTAAATTTAAGGTAAAATTGAAGCTTAAATTTTTATTTAAAGGTTTTTTATGACTTTAATCGACGGAAAAGCGATAAGCGCAAAGGTCAAAGAAGAGGTAAAAATCGCAGCCGCAGGGCTTAGTGCGAAGGGCGTCACTCCGGGGCTTGCGGTGATTTTAGTGGGCGAGGACAAGGCTAGTGCTACCTATGTGGCTAGCAAAGAAAAGGCGTGCGTAGCGTGCGGTATAAATTCTTACCCATATCATCTAAGCGCGCAAACTACCGAAACTGCGCTATTAGAGCTAATTTCTGAGCTTAATGCTGATGAAAATGTCGATGGCATACTTGTCCAACTTCCACTTCCAAAACACATTGATACAAATAAAATTTTAGAAAAAATCGATCCTAGCAAAGATGTCGATGGATTTCACGCTGTAAATGTCGGCAGGCTAGTTAGCGGATTAGAGGCTTTTGTGCCATGCACGCCACTTGGCATTATGCGACTTTTGGCTGAATACAGCATAGAAACAAACGGCGCAAACGCTGTGGTAATTGGCAGAAGCAATATAGTCGGCAAACCTATGGCAAATTTGCTTTTAAACGCGAATTCTACCGTTACTATCACACACTCTCGCACCAAAAATTTAGCCAAAATTTGCTCGCAGGCTGATATCTTAGTCGCAGCGATTGGAAAGCCAAATTTTGTAAGTGCTGATATGGTAAAAGATGGCGCAGTGGTCATTGATGTAGGCATAAACCGCCTAGAAAACGGCAAACTAACCGGCGATGTGGATTTCGACGCAGTCGCGCCTAAATGCTCGTTTATCACGCCAGTTCCTGGTGGCGTGGGTCCTATGACAATCGCAATGCTACTTCAAAACACAATCACATCGGCGCGCAACCGCCTAAAAAGAAGCAAATAAATGAAATTTCTAGGTTCGCTTTATCGCTTTTCATCTAGCTGGGTTGGCACGATTTGCATTGTGCTTTTTATCATACTTTTTGTGGCGCAAGCTTTTGTGATTCCAAGCGGATCGATGAGAGTTACGCTTTTAGAGGGCGATTTTTTGTTTGTGAAAAAATTTAGCTACGGAATACCAACTCCTCATATCCCATTTATCGAGGTTCCAGTAGCCCCTGATAGCGACGGAGACGGACATTTAATCCAAGGCAAACGCCCACAGCGTGGTGATATCGTGGTATTTCGCTATCCAAAAGATGAGAAAATTCACTATGTCAAGCGAAATTTTGCCGTTGGTGGAGATGAAGTGATTTTTGATTTAGATAATTTCTACCTCAGACCAAACGAGGGCGATGAATTTATAGAGCAAAACTACGATAAAAGCGATATTGTCATCTTAAACGGACAAAAATATGTAAAAGAACCGTATAAATTTAAAGGCATAAATTACAATCCGCATTTTAGAAACGCCATGCGGGCAAGCATGCTTGGAAATTTAGAGCGCAAAAGCCTAGCAATGCGCCCTATAATGGTGGCTGAGAGCGAGAAGGTATATGAATACGGCGGTGTGAAATTTAACGCATTTTATATCAAAGTTCCGCAAGATGAGTTTTTTATGATTGGCGATAACCGCAATAACTCGGGCGATAGCAGGTATTGGGGCACCGTGCCGTATCGCCTAATCGTAGGCAAGCCATGGTTTACTTATTTTAGTATCGATCCTGATAAAAAAATCCGCTGGGAGAGAATAGGGCGCTTCATCGACACGCTTCAAAGCGATGAGAGCTTGATTTATGAGCAAAAATAAAGGGAAAAAATGCAGGTAAAAAAGGTTTTTATTGCGGGTGATCACGCTTCGCCGGCTGTGAAGGAAGAGGTCAAAAAAATAATCGCAAATTTGGGCTATGAGTTCGAAGATTTAGGCACAAATGACGAAAATATCAGCGTGGATTATCCTGATTTCGCGAAAATTTTGGCTGATAAAATTTTGGTTGAAAGCAAAAATTTAGCCAGCGCAAACGGCGAGCAAAACAGCGAAGATAGCACAAAATTTGGAATTTATGGAATTTTAATTTGTGGCACAGGCATTGGGATTTCGATTGCGGCAAACCGCCACGCACATATTCGTTGCGCGCTTTGCCACGATAGCTTAACTGCTAGGCTTTGCAGGGAGCATAATAACGCAAATGTGCTTGCATTTGGCGCAAGAGTGCTAGGAATCGCAGAGATCGAGGATATGATAAAGACATTTTTTAGCACAAATTTTAGTGGCGGCAGACACGAAAGACGCGTGAATAAGCTAGGTGTGATTGCCTGCGATGTGAGCGCAAAATAGGGCGAGATATGATAGTAGTTTTTGAAATTTTAAGCTTTGTTTTGGCTGTATTGTTGGTGCTTTCGATCCGTAAAAATATTAAAATTTACGATAAACTGGCAAAATGCGAAGATGAAATTTCAAAATTAAAAGAAAATCAAGAAAAGCTAAAATCTGCGTTGGAGCTTAGCATACAGGCCTTGCAAAGCGACGAAGCAGAAAAGTTAAATTTAAGATTGCAAAATGCAAAATTATTAAAGGATAGAGGATGAAAACTTTAAGCAATGATGATAAAGCTTATCTTTTTAAATCATTAAGGACTATCGAGGATTTCCCTAAACCCGGGATTTTGTTTTACGATGTAACGACACTTTTGGGCGATAAAAAGGCATTTAGCTTTTTGCTAGATCATCTCGTAGATCGCTACAAGGATTACGAGCTTGATTATATCGTAGGGATTGAGAGCAGGGGATTTATCTTTGGTGCGGCACTTGCGGCTAGGCTAAATTTGGCTTTCGTGCCGATTCGCAAACCAAAAAAACTTCCATATATCACCATTTCGCAAAAATACTCTCTCGAATACGGCTTCGATCAGGTTGAAATGCATGTCGATGCCTTTGACGCAGTCGCAAACGCGCAAAATCGCAAAGCCAGAGTGCTTTTAATCGACGATTTAATCGCTACTGGTGGCACTGCCAAAGCCGCGCTTGATTTGATCGCGCAAACAAACGCCGATTGCGTGGAAGCGTGCTTTTTGCTAAATTTGCGTGCATTAAACGATCTGGGCGAATTTGAAGCAAGAACGAAAGTTTATTGCGTTTTAGAGGCTTAGTTTGGAAGAAACGCTCAAAGAAATTCTAACCCAGTATCATCAATACGCTTATATCGTGCTTTTTGTGTGGTGCGCATTAGAGGGCGAAATCGCGCTAGTTTTGGGCGGGATTTTGGCGCACGAGGGGCATATAAATTTACCACTTGGTATTTTTGTCGCGGCGTGTGGGGCATTTGCGGGCGATCAATTTTATTTTTATATCGGCAGGTATAATAAAAACTACATTAGCAAAAAATTAGCCACCCAACGCCGCAAATTTGCTATCGCGCACCTGCTTTTACAGCGTTGGGGTTGGATTTTGATATTTATCCAGCGATATATGTATGGTTTGCGCATGATAATTCCGATGAGTATCGGCATTACCCGTTATAGTGCCAAAAAATTTGCATTTATAAATTTCATAAGCGCGATTGCATGGGCGAGTATGACGATGATACCTGCGTGGTATTTCGGCAAGCAAATTTGGCAAGCGATAAATTTGATCGAGCAATACTGGTATTTTGCGATACCGCTGATTGCCGGAATTGTCTTTGGGTTTTATAAAATTTTTGCAAGATTAGAAAATCATTTTATAAATTTAAGAAAGGATAGAGATGAAAGTAACATTATTGAATCAAAATTTTGACGCGATAAATGCGGATTTTGAGGTGATTTTTATCGTCGGTGGTGACACAGCTCACCGCTTTGTCAAAGACGGCGATAAATTTGATTTTTTTGATTACAAAGGCGAGGGAAATTTGCTTTTAAGCGAGCAAAAAAGGCTATATATAGGCATAAAAGCCTTAGAATACGACCGCGTGAGAGTGGGCGTAGCGCAGGCATACAACACGCTAAAAAATCTTAAAATTTCAAATTTTAAAATCGCATTTTATGATTGCGGTTGCACGAAAAAAAGCGCAATGGCTATGGCTGAGGGCGCAGTGCTGGGCGCGTATGAGTTTAACAAATACAAAAGCGAAAAAAAATCCTACACTCTAAATGAAATTTTTATCGCTAGCGACACATACACAGGCTCTACGCTAGAAGCCGATAAAGCTGGTCGTGGCGTGAAATTTGGCACTATTATGGCGGACGCAGCGAATTTCGCCAAAAACGGCGTCAATGAAATCCCTGAAATTTACACTCCGCACAAAATGGCAGATGAGGCTGAAATTTTGGCTTCAAACTACGATGATGTCAGCGTAGCTGTGTATGATGAGAGATTTTTAGAAGAAGAGAAAATGAACGCGTTTTTGGCTGTCAATCGCGCCTCAGCTCATCGCCCACGCCTAATTCACCTTACCTACAAACCTGAAAAATGCCTTCAAAAGGTCGTTTTCGTGGGCAAGGGTTTGACCTATGATAGTGGCGGACTTAGCCTAAAACCGAGCGATTATATGCTGACAATGAAAGCTGACAAAAGTGGTGCGCTTGCAGCTATGGCGATTATCAAAGGCGCTGCCGAGCTTGATTTGCCTTTTGAAATCCACGCTATCATCGGTGCTACCGAAAACATGATAGGTGGCAACGCCTACAAACCAGACGATGTGCTAATCTCTCGCTCTGGCGTGAGTATCGAGGTGCGAAACACAGACGCAGAGGGTAGGTTGGTGCTAGCTGATTGTCTAAGTTACGCTCAGGATTTAAACCCTGATTTGTTAATTGATATGGCGACACTTACAGGGGCTTGCGTAGTGGGACTTGGCGAATACACAAGCGGACTTTTAGGAAATAATGAAGAGCTAAAATTAAAATTTAAAAATTTAACCAAAGCTAGTGGCGAGCTTTTTACGATTTTGGAATTTAATGATTATTTGCGAGAACTTATCAAATCAAATATTGCAGATGTCGCAAATACAGCGTCTAGCAGATACGGTGGCACGACCACAGCGGGACTTTTCCTTGATAAATTTATCAAACCTGAATTTAAAGACAAATGGCTCCACCTCGATATCGCAGGCCCAGCCTATGTCGAAAAAGCGTGGGGATATAACCAATTCGGCGCGACAGGTGCGGCAGTTAGAGCAAATCTATACTATCTAATGGCTCTGCAAAAAGAGCTAGAAAAGAGGGGCTAATGGGGCTTTCTGTTGGAATCGTAGGTTTGCCAAATGTGGGCAAATCTACCACTTTTAATGCGCTAACAAAGGCGCAAAATGCCCAGGCGCAAAACTATCCGTTTTGCACAATCGAGCCAAACAAGGCTATCGTGCCGGTGCCTGATACTAGGCTTGATGAGCTAGCCAAAATTGTAAATCCAGAGCGCATAATGCACTCCACGATCGAATTTGTCGATATCGCTGGACTTGTAAAGGGTGCTAGCAAGGGCGAGGGTTTGGGAAATAAATTTCTCTCAAATATCCGTGAAGCCGAGATTATTTTGCATATCGTGCGTTGCTTCGAAGACGGCAATATCACGCATGTCGAGGGCAGTATCGATCCGATCCGCGATATCGAAATCATTGAAACCGAGCTTGTTTTAGCCGATATCGAGCAGTTGGGCAGAAAAATCGAGCGGCTAAACAAAGAGGCCAAAGCAAACGCCAAAGGCGCCAAAGAGGCCTTGGCACTCGCAAATAAGCTTTTAGAACATTTAAATTTAGGCAAACCTGCTTCAAATTTCGCAGACAAAGACAGCGAAGTCTTCGCGAGCTTAAACAAAGAGTTGCGCCTGCTTTCTGCAAAAGAGGTGATTTATGGCGCAAATGTCGATGAGGACGGCATAGCGCAGGATAATGAGTATGTAAAAGCCGTAAAAGAGTATGCAAATGCGCGAAATGCCGAAGTTATCAAGCTTTGCGCTAAAATCGAAGAGGAATTAATCGGTCTAGGTGATGATGAAGCGCACGAAATGCTTCAAAGCCTAGGCGCGGAAGAAAGCGGACTAGATAATATCATCAGAAGATCTTTTGCGAAGCTAAATTTGATAAGCTATTTTACCGCTGGGGTTATGGAAGTGCGCGCATGGACGATAACCAAAGGCTGGAAAGCGCCAAAGGCGGCTAGCGTGATACATAATGATTTCGAGCGTGGTTTTATCCGTGCAGAGGTGATTAGCTACGATGATTTCGTGGCGTGCGGTGGTGAAAGTAGGGCAAAAGAGGCAGGAAAAATGCGTCTAGAAGGCAAGGATTATGTAGTAAATGATGGCGATGTAATGCATTTTAGGTTTAATGTGTAATTTAATTTTTTTTTGAAATATGCAAATTTTGATTATTTTTCTTAAAATTTAAGTTTTTTTACATTAAAATTACTTGAAATTTTTGAAGTAAAATTTGCAAATTTATCTAAAATTTATGGTAAATGGGCGCGTGTTATCTTTCTATTTACTTTTTTTAGGTATTTTTCGGTTTTATTTTTAAGGAGTTAAAATGAAAAAGTTTTTAGGTCTTTTGGCATTAGCAGGCGCAGTGACTTTTTCTGGTGCTAACACACTAGAACAAATCAAAGCGAGCAATACGCTAAGAATTGGTGTAGGTGAGCACGATGCTCCAATGAGTTCTATTTCAAAAAGTGGCAAATTTCAAGGTTTTGAAATTGAATTGGCGAAAGAACTAGCAAAAGCCATTTTAGGAGACGGTGGTAAGGTAGAATTCGTCGCTGTTAAAGATGCTGAGCGTATGGACGCAGTAACTCAAAACAGAGTTGATTTGCTAATCCACAATTATTCAAGAACGCCTGAGCGCGAGAAATCAATGGACTTTTCTATGCCTTATCTTTCAACAACGGATGCTGTTGTTACTAAAAAAGATTTAGGCGTCCAAAGACTAAGCGATTTAAGAGGTAGAAGAGTTCTAGTTGTCCCAGGCACATCAGCTGAAGTCGCTCTTAACAAAGAACCACAAATCCAACAAGTTCCTTGCTCTACATCAAAAGAGTGTTTGGATAAGCTAAGAGCTGGCGAAGCTGACGGCTATGCTAGAAAAATCACAGCAATCGCTACTATTCCTTTTGTTGATGATAGATTTGAGCTTGCTATCAAACGCATAGGAGCTATCGCTTTCAACTGCGTAGGCACTCAAAAAGGCAACCGCGATTTAATGGAAATCGTGGATAGCAAAATCCTATCTCTATCACAAGAAGGCTTCTTTGCTGATATGTATGAGCAAACTTTCGAGCTATTCTATCGTGGTGAGCTAGAAGAGAAAATGTTCGTTCTAGATGATATTTATGAAGCATTGCTATAATTAGTGCTTTTTGATACTATACTTGGGCGCCTTTTTTAAGGCGCCTTTTTTTATGGCTGAAAATTTTATCTATCCAATCTGTCGTTGCGAGAAAACTAAGTTTTTGAGGCAATTCAGAAAAATTCTTTAATCTCTAATTTGTCATTGCGAGAAACGGCGCAAGCTGTTTCGTGGCAATCTACGAGTGAAAAATTTAAGGTCGGTATTTTTGCAAATTCACCGCAAAGAATTTTATACTCGTAGATTGCTTCGCTTTCTACGAAATCTCGCAATGACAAAAAAATATGTCATTGCGAGAGCCGAAAGGCTCGAAGCAATCCAGTAAAATTTAGAGAGAATTTCAATTTATCAAAATTTATCTGAATTTCCCTAGATTGCTTCGCTACGCTCACAATGACAGCAAAAACACACGCTTTAAATTTTTAACTCGCAGATTGCTTCGTCGCTGTTTCACAGCTCCTCGCAATGACAAATCAACGCGCATTTCGGGGCAGTATTTGCAATGACAATAGCGAGCAAATTTAGCCAAACCCAAAACACATAATTAAGCCAAATTTGGCTAAAATGCGAGGTTTTTTGAAAGGCAAAAATGGTTAGATATTATATTTTACTTCGCAATTTTCGCAACTATCGCTTGCTATTTAGCGCGGGATTTATCTGCATGTTTGGCGTGTGGTTTTCGATCGTAGGTATCGCTACGCTACTAATCGAGCTGGGCGCGCCTGTGTGGGCGATCACCGCTGTGGGTGTGGTGTCGTTTATACCAAATATATTTTTAGCCCCGATTAATGGCATTATCGTGGATAAATTTCGCCCAAAGCCCCTAATGGTGAGCATGTTCGCCATAGAGATTGTGACGATTTTCATGCTGATTTTTATCAATGATTTGGCGTATTTGTGGCTACTTTTGGGTATCGTCGTGGTGCGAAGCGTGGCTGGGACGCTCTTTTATCAAACCGAGTCTTCGACCCTGCCGAAATTTCTACCAAAGCCGTATTTGAAGCTAGCAAATGAGCTAACTAGCATTAGCTGGACGATTACTTATACCCTTGGTATGGCGCTAGCTGGGGTGTTTATACACTATTTTGGGGTTAGAGCGGCGTTTATTTTGGATTTTTGCTTGTATGTTTTTTCATTTTTTATCCTAATTCGCCTAAATTTTAAAGATATTGCAGGAAGTAGCACGCAAAGCGCGATAAAAATGCTAAAAGAGGGCTTTACTTACATACGCTCGCGCCCTTTGGTGGTGCATTTAATCGTAATTCACGCCTTTGTGGCGGTTACGACTTATGATAATCTCATCGCGCTACTAGCGAAATTTGAGTATAAAGAAATCCTAAGCGCGTCGTTGGTGATTGGGCTGATGAATATGGCGCGCTCAGCCGCGGCGTTTTTTGGGCAGATGTGGCTGACGCGTATCGTAAATTTGAAGCGGTATTTTTGGATTTTGCTAGGGCAGGGCGGGGGAATCATGCTCTGGGCGGCGTTGGAGTTTAATTACTGGCTTTCGTTTATCGGTATCGTGATGGCTGGATTTTTTATCACGACGGTGTGGTCGTATTCTTTCACGCAACTCCAAAGCCATGTCGATAGGGAGTTTTTCGGGCGGGTGATTGCGTATAATGATATGGCGTATTTCATCGTCGCAACTCTGACCTCAGCGGTTATCGGTGCGCTGTATTCGCTAGGGCTGGCGCTGTGGCAGATAACATTTCTAATGGGATTTATGTTTATAATCGCTGCGGTGTATTATAAATTTATCGTGTATGATAGGTATCTAAGCAAGGAGTGAGGTTTGATGATTTGTCGTTGCGAGCGTAGCGAAGCAATCCAGAAAAAATTAAATTCAAAATTCTACTTAAATTTAGCATTGAACGATTTTAGGAATTTAACCTGCGCCGTGAAATTCTCCGTAAGGGGGAGGGCGCGCTTGTTTGCTCTGCTTCGGCTTCCGCCTCGCACCGCTATGCTAGTTTTCAAGGAAACATCGGCTAACGCCGAGCGCTTCGCTTGTTTTGAATACGCTACCCTCCCCTTTACATTTAATTCGCACGCAAAAGCGCTGTTCGCGCCTTTTGCTCCGTGCGAATTTCCCCTGTAAAACGCTAGAAGTGGCTAAATTTTAAAAAGCGTTGCTTTTTAAAATTTAGCTGGTTTTATTTTTATGGAAATGCTTCGCATTTCTCTCGATTGGAATTTTTCAAATCTTCGGGGCGATTTCGGGGCGGAAGTATGCGAAAACGAGCAAAAACACCATTGCTACGAAAAACACCGCGCTAAACCCATCTGCGCCGAAAACTCTCATCGCCCCGCCTATGATTATGGGCGAGAAAAACGATGAGAGCGAATACGAAAACAAAAGCGAGGCTGAGATTTGCACGCGCGAGATTGAGGAGCTGTTTGTAAAGGAATCGTTCGCGCGCGCGATTGCGAGCGAGTATAGCGGAAAAACGCCAAATCCTAGCAAAAAGGCTAGGGCGCATTTGACCTCGAAATTCCCAGTGGCAAACAGCCCCAGTGCCGAGCATGCGCCGATTGCGCACACTAGCATTATCGCCTTGCGCCTGCCGAAAAAATCAGACACGGGGCTAGCAAAAATCTGCGAAATGAAGCCCCCGACCATGGCTAGCCCCATAAACCAGCCCACTTGGCTGACATTTCCACTTCCAAGCACATACACGCTCGCCATTGAAAAAAATCCGTTTATCAAAATCCCGCCGCAAACTGCCGTCGCAAGCGCAAGTGGCGGTAGAACCGAGATTTTTGGCATGCAGATTGTGGCTTTTTGCGCTTTTGCGGGCGGGTTAAAACGCATAAATTTCAAAGGCACTAGCCCAAAAAGTATGAAAAATCCGCTTAGAAAAAAGATTAAATTCGCACTTAAATTTAGCGCGATTATCCCCACACCCACGGTAAATGCGCCGTAAAATACAATCTCATACACGGCTAGGACGCGTGAGCGAATAGAGTTTGTGATTTTGGAGTTGATCCAGCTTTCGATTATCATTAAAAGCGCGTAATAACAAAACCCAAGCCCGAAGCGAAGTATCGCCCAAAACGCCAAATTTGCGCTGATATCGTGGGCTAGGGCGCACAGCGCAAAAACCACGCTAAAAATATAATACGAGCGCACATGGGCGAAGTAGCCGATGATCGTAGGCGTGAAAAATACGCTAGAAATGGCGCCTAAGAAGAAAAACGATGAGATAATGCCGATGATTAGGTCGCTTTGGCCGCGCATTTTGAGTATGACACCGGCTGATGATAGGGCTAGCGCGTCCCCGATAAACATAAAAAAAATCGCTAGAAATAGCGCACTTAGCGTCCTTGCCGCACGCAGGCTTTTAAACATAAATATCCTAAAAATTGAAATTCAAGCTGGTATTTTACTCGAAATTTGAAAAATTCAAGGTTAAATTTGCAAAATTTGCGATTGTTTTAGTATGGTAAGTGAGAGCAAAATTTTTGCAATGACAAATTTGAGGAAAAATTTGCATAATCTGTCATTGCGAGAATTTGCTACGCAAATTCGAAGCAATCTACGAGTTTGAAATTTATAAACAATAAATTTGCAAAAATACTGACCTTAAATTTTAAAGTCGTAGATTGCCACGAATTTTGCTAACGCAAAATTCTCGCAATGACAAATTGGGCGCAAAATTCTTGCAATGACAGCGAATTTATCGCAAGGAATTTTAAATTCTCGCAATGACAAATTGGGCGCAAAATTTGGACAAATTTTGCGAAATTTAATCCTTTGCTAGACCCTTTAAAATCCTGTATTCATCGCAATTCGCGCTCAGTGTTTCATCATCGCCCATTGCGATAATCTCGCCGTTTTTGACCACGGCGATTTGGCTAGCGTTTTTGATAGTGGATAGGCGGTGAGCGATGACAATTACGATTTTATCGGCCTTTATCTTTTCTATGACAGATGAGATTTCCTTTTCGCTGGCGTTATCTAGCGCGCTCGTGGCTTCGTCGAAAATGAGAATTTGCGGGTTTTTATACAGCGCGCGCGCAATCGCTATACGCTGGCGCTGTCCGCCTGAGAGATTTGCGCCAAACTCGCTTAAAAGCGTGTTTATGCCGTCTTCCATCTTGGCGACAAATTCATAAGCATTGGCAAGGCGCAGTGCGTTTATGACGCGCTCTTCGTCAAATTCGGCGCCGTAGCTGACATTTGCAGCGATTGTATCGTTAAAAATGTAAATTCGTTGGCTCACAAAGCCGATATTATCCCTCAGGCTTGCGATGTCAAATTCGCTAATCTCATTGCCGTCAAAAAGTATATTTCCGCTTTTGGCGTCGTAGTAGCGCATTATGAGATTTACCACCGAGCTTTTGCCGCCGCCGCTATTTCCCACAAGGGCTAAAATTTGCCCCTTTTTAACGCTAAAATTTATATCTTTTAGCGCGATTTTTTCATCATAGCTAAGCGAGACATTTTCGAAAGTCAGTGTGGATATATCGCCCATTTTTAGGCTTCCGCCGATTATGGCTGGCTCTAAATCAATTAACTCGAAAGTCCGCTCAGTAGCAGCCGTGGCGTCTTGCATTTTATTATGCAGTGATGAGACCTTTTTTATCGGCGTATAGACCATAAAAAGCGCGGTCAAAAAGCTAAAAAAGCTTCCTATGCTCATCTTGCCCTCGATGACCTCTTTGCCACCTACGATGATAACCACAGCCACGCCAAGTGCGCCAAGCATCTCCATTACGGGGCTTACGAGCGAGTTTGTAATTATTGCCTTTAAATTTAGCTTGAAAAATTTTGAGTTTTCTTCCTCGAAGTGTTTTACCTCGAAATTTTGGGCGTTGCTAGCCTTTACGATTTCGATATTTGTAAAAATTTGATTTAGAGCCGATGTGATATCAGAGGTCTTTTCTAGCGATTGGCGCGAGACCTTTTTCATGCGTTTGGCTAGGCGCGATAGCGGATAAATCGCAGCCGGAAAGACCACGAGCGCAAAAAACGAAAGCTTAGGGCTATTGTAAATCACCACGCCAAGAAGCCCAAAAATGGTGATGATTTGCGTCACAAAATCAGGTATCATGTTTGAAACCACCGTGCGGATTCGCTCGATATCGTTCATCGTCCTAGAAATCAGCTCGCCAGTGCTGTGTGTGTTGAAAAATTTCAAATCTAGCCTAATTAGCTTTGAAACGAGCAAATCGCGCAGTCTGCGCACGGTATCTTGCCCGATAAATGAAGTGTAGTATGTCTGGATAAATGTGCCGGCACTTTTCATCGCAAACACGGCTATAATCGCAAACGCAAGCGGGTAGAGATAGAGTGTGTTTTTCTCGACAAAGATATAATCAAGCACCGGTTTTACCAAATACGCGCTCGCAGATGTCGCAAGCGAGGTCATAATCATACCCAAAAATGCCAGCGCAAACTGGATTTTATAATCAATCAAAAATGGTTTAAATCTTTTTAAAATTGTCTTAAAATCGTTCAAAACTCTTCCTTAAATTTACTTATTGCGCGCTTTTTTCCCAAATCGTGCCACTTGGCGTATCCATAATCTCGATTTTCATCGCTGTAAGTTTGGCGCGAATTTCATCGGCTAGGGCGAAATTTTTCTGCTTTTTAGCTTCGCTTCTTTGCTCGATTAGACGCAAAATTTCGGCTCTTTCATCATCGCTTACGCCAAATTGAAAATAGCTAACCTCGTCCATATAAAGCACGCCAAGGGTATTTTTGACAAATTCTAAATTTGCTAAAATTTGCGCTTTAAAAGCCTTATCTTTTGGGTTTTTATCGAGTGCTTCATTTGCGCAAGACACCATTTCATCGACACAGGCAAGCGCGCCAGATGTGTTTAAATCATCATTTAAAAACTCTAAAATTTTGCCCCTAAATTTAGCTTCAACGCAAGGTAAATTTTGCGCCATATTTACCCTTTTTTTAAGGCGGTAAATTTTATCAAGGCGTTTTTTAGAGGCTAGTAAATCATCGATTGTGTAGTTAAAATTTGCCCTATAATGCGAACTCATCAAATAAAACCTTAAAGCCTCGCCAGGCACGAGGGCTAGGGCGTCTTTGACAAAAAAGCTATTGCCTAGACTTTTGCTCATTTTTTCGTTATTTACCTGCACGAAGCCATTGTGCATCCAGTATTTAGCCAAAGCTCTATGCTCGCTACATCTGCACTGCGCAGCCTCATTTTCGTGGTGCGGGAAGAGCAAATCAGCTCCGCCAGCGTGGATATCAATGCAAAATTCGGCGTCACGGCTATCTAAATGGGCTAAAATCATCGCCACACACTCGCTATGCCAGCCGGGTCTGCCACGCCCAAATGGCGCCTCAAACCACGCCTCATCGAATTTCCACAGCGCGAAATCTTTTTCATTTTTTTTCTGCTCGTTTGAAACCACGCGCGCAAACTCGCTGTTTTGATCCTCTGCTTTTTTGCCACTAAGGCTTAAATAATCGCTATCTTTGGTGGTATCAAAGTATATCCCATCGCCTGGTATTTCATACGCATAGCCCAAATTTAGCAAATTTGAAACAAGGGCGCAAATTTCATTAATATTTTCTGTCGCTTTGGGCGAAATGTCGGCGTCACGGACATTTAGCGCGCTCATATCGTCCAAATATCGTTTGGTGTAAAATTCTGTAATCTCGCTTAGAGTTTTTCCACTCTCGCTCATTTTTTTTAAAATTTTATCGTCGATATCGGTGAAATTTCTAGCAAATTTCACATTTTTGCCCTGCGCTTCTAGCGCACGCCTAAGCAAATCAAAGCTAATCGCGCTTTTAGCATGCCCCAAATGCGCGTCATCATACACAGTCGGCCCGCAGACATAAATTTTAATCTCATCTTCGTTAAGCGGAATAAATTCGACCTTTTTTTTACTTGCAGTATCATAAATTACCATAATATAAACCTTTTAAAACATATAAAATTCCTATTTCAAGTGCGCAAAGCCCTAGAATTAGAAGGATTTTTTTAGCCTTGATTATAGCCAAAAAGTTATTAAATCCAAAAAAATAGAGATTGAAAACAAACAAAAATCCCCCTGTAATCGAGCTAGCAAGCGCCAAACCCACAGCCCCAAATGGTTTAAAAAATATAGCGCACAAAATCACATTTATAAACACGCACCAAAGCGAAATTTTCGCACTTAGCTTTTGTTTCATGTGCGCATACAGCCAGTGCGAAAAAATGCGCGATAGCCCAAAGGGTAGCAGTCCTACCATATACGCTGCCAAAACAGCCGCACACTGGGCTGTGTTAGTGGCGGTGAAATTTCCGCGCTCAAATAAAATTTTGGTAATCTCGTGCGAGAGCATGATTCCGCCGATTGTGGAGAGTGCTAAAAGCGCCAAAAGCATGTAAAATCCGCGCTCGATTAAATTTAGCGCCTCTTTTTGGTTGTTTGTTTTGATTTGTTTAGTTAGTCGCGGGAAAATCGCCGTGCTAAGCGCGATTGCAAAAAGTGCGAGCGGAAGCTGAAAAATGCGGTTTGCGTAGTATAGATAGCTGATACTTCCGCTGGCTAAAAAGCTAGCGAAAAATGTATCTATAAATGAGCTAAGTTGCAAAGCGCTAGCCCCTACAACCCCGGCAAAAAAGTTATTATAAAAGCCTTTGGTTTGCGCTTTTGCGCCATTTTTTAGTCTAGCAAATCCGCCAAGAAGCACTCTTAGCATACCGGTAAATTTCAGCGCATACACATGCACCAAAAACTGCAAAAATCCGCCCGCTACGACGCCACAAGATAGATACAAAACGATACTTCGCTCATCTTTGCCACGAGCCAAAAGCAAGGCAGCAATCATAGCTAAATTTAATAAAGCGGTCGAAAACGCCGTAGTGGCGAAATGATCGCGGTATTGAAGCATAGAGGCAAAAAGCGTAACGATAAAAATAAAAGCTAGATATATGAAATTTATACGCACAAATGGTGTTGCTAGCGTGATTTGCTCGTCCGAAAAACCATAAGCTAAAATTTTAGTAAAAAACGGCGCGAACACCCACACAACCGCAGTTAAAAACAAAATAAAAAGAAAAAATCTAATCAGCACGGAAGCTGCGAAAATCCCCTTTTTTTTCGAAGCGGTAAAATTTGGCAAAAACGCCTGCGTAAAGGCACCCTCGCCAAAAAGTCGTCTAAATAAATTTGGCAGTTTAAACGCCACAAAAAATATATCGCTATACACACCAGCGCCCAAAATCGAAGCCGTCAGCAAATCGCGCACAAAGCCCAAAATGCGAGAAGCTAGCGTTCCGACGCTGTTTGTAAAAAACCCTCTAAACATAATTCCTCGTTAAATTTTATAAAATAAAAAGATAGATTATAATATAATTTCGCCTATTTTTTGATTTTGAAAGAGGATATTTTGCAAAATTTGCCATTTTCGCTCGATACGCAAAACTTCATCAAAACCCTAAAATTTGAGGGTAGCTGGACATATCGAAGCGGAAAAAAACAGCTTGATTTACTTAAAAAAACACTATCAAATTTAGACAATTTCGTAGCAGATTTTACAAATGTCGAAAAGCTGGATTATTTCATGGCTTATAGCATTAAAAATTTAATGCGTGGCAAAAGCGTGGAATTTAGGAGCCAAAATCCAAAAATAGAGAAAATTTTCGAATTTATTAGCGATGAGAGCATAGACCATAATTTTATGCCAAAAGTGCATGGCATGGGGATTTTGGCTCAAATAGGGCTGTATTTTTGCGCAGGCTGGGCTGGGATTGTAAATCTAGCCACATTTTTGGGCGAGTTTTTTTGCAAGGTATTTTCGCTATTTTTGCACCCGCGCAAATTTCGCCTCAAAGAGACCGTAAATTTTATCAAAGACAACGGCATTGACTCGCTTTTTATCGTGGCTTTGACCGCGTTTTTAATCGGTGTGGTGCTAGCTTACATTGGCGCAGATATGCTATCGCAGTTTGGGGCTAGTATTTATATCATCGATATTATGGGCGCTCTAACCATGCGCGAGATTGCCCCGTTAATCGCAGCGATTGTCATTGCTGGGCGTTCTGCGTCGAGTTTTACAGCGCAAATTGGCGTTATGAAAATCACAGAAGAGATCGACGCGATGAAAACAATGGGCTTTGATCCGTTTTATTTCCTCTCAATGCCACGAATTTTGGCTATGGTGATTTGTATGCCATTTATCATTTTTATCGCAAATTCAATATGTATTTTCGCTCAAATGATAGTTTGCGAGGCGTATTTAGAGATAGGATTTTTGGATTATTTGGATAGATTTAAATCAAATGTCGAAATTCGCCACTTTTTCGCCGGTATGATAAAGGCTCCGTTTTTTGGCGCATTTATAGCAATAATTGGCTGTATGAGAGGATTTGAGGTCAAGGGAAATACACAAAGTATCGGCGAATACACCACAATCAGCGTGGTAAATGCAATATTTTGGGTCATCGCCATAGACGCGATTTTTGCGATACTCTTCTCGGAGATTGGGCTGTGAGCGAGATAATAAGCGCAAAAAATGTAACCACAGCGTATGGGACGCGCATAATGCACGATAATGTGAGTTTTAGCGTGAAAAAGGCTGAAATTTACGGCTTTTTGGGCGGAAGTGGAAGTGGAAAAACCACTCTAATGAAAACGCTGATTTACCTAAACCAGCCAAAAAGCGGCGAGATTAAAATTTTTGGCGAGGATATTTGGAGCGTGGGTGAGGATAGGCGCAATGAAATTCGCTTAAAATGCGGTGTGATGTTTCAATTCGGCGCGCTGTATAGCTCGATGAATGTGCTAGAAAATGTAGGCGTGCTACTGCGCGAATACTCAAATTTTAGCGACAAAGAGATTAACGAGCTTGCTATGTTTTGGATACAAAAGGTAGGCCTTAAAAAAGAGAGCGCAATGCTAAATCCAAACGAGCTAAGTGGCGGTATGAAAAAGCGTGTCGCCCTTGCTAGGGCATTGGCGTTAAGCCCTGAGATTTTATTTTTAGACGAGCCAAACTCAGGGCTAGATCCGCTTAGCTCGCGCGCCCTTGATAGGCTAGTGTGTGAGCTAAGAGATAATCTTGGCGTAACCGTAGTAATGGTAACGCACGATGTGGATAGTATTTTTGATATACTTGATAGATTTTTGATAGTCGATAATAAAAAAATCATCTTTGAAGGGGCTTTGAGCGAAATCGAAAAGCTAGAAAACAACCCGCTTGAAGAGCTATTTAAAATGAGAGCGAAATAGGAGCAAAATTTGGAAAATAGAACCTCATATACAATCGTGGGCGCATTTGTTATGGCGTGTGTGTTTGCGCTTACAGCTTTCGTGTGGTGGATGCTAACTCGCACCGATACTAGGGAGACTTACAGATCGTATTATATCCATACTAAGGAGCTTCCGACTGGAATTCGCGAGAATTCAGATGTCAAATTTATCGGCGTAAATGCTGGAATCATCAAAAAAATAGATTTTGTCGATATCGAAAATGCAATAATCGAAATCGAAGTATCGCTTAAAAGCAAACTCCCTATCTCGCGAGATAGTATCGCCAAGGTCGAAACGCAAGGCATTAGTGGAATTTCGTTTTTAAATATCACAAAGGGAAGTGGCGAGCTATTTAGCGAAAATGAAGAAAAGCCAATCATCGAGCTAGATAAAACCCTGCTCGATAAAATCGGCTCCAAAGCAGAAGTTATCACAGATAGTGTAGGGCAGATGATATTTAAAATCAACTCGCTTTTATCGCAAGATAATATGAAAAAAGTCGATGAAATTTTAACTTCGCTTAACAAATTTAGCGCCGAACTTAGCGATGAGAAGAAATTTAACGAACTAAACGCATTAATGGCGAATTTCAACACCCTAATGACGAATTTAAACGAAAGAGAGCACGAATTAGACGAAATTTTGGATAAATTTAATGCTTTTGCCAGCAGTGCGACGCGCCTTTCAAATTCGCTTGAAAAAACAAGTCAGATTATGGCAAAGCGCGTAGAGCGGGGCGAATACAATCTCAAAGCCATACTAGATCCTACCCTAAACGAGGCCAAAACCACGCTAAGCGAGTTTAACAAGGCTTTGCGAGAATTTCAAGGCGCGATGTTTAGGCTAGAAGAAAATCCGTATGAATTCTTTTTTAGAGATACCAAAAAGGACTGAAAATGAGAAAAATTTTATGCGCATTTAGCGCAGTTTTGGCAGGAGCTTTGCTGGGAGGCTGTTTGGCAAAGAGTGCTAAGCCATATACTTATTACGAGCTTAAATACGACCAAAAACACTGCGCCGCGAAGTCAAATTCACGCAAAAATATCTATATCGAGAGTGTAACTGCGACAAATTTGGTCGATAGACGCGATATTTTAATCGTGGATTGGAAATCTCGCACGAGATACGCTAGCGACGCTAAATATATCACAATGCCAAGCGAAATGCTTTATAAAGCCCTAATCGACGCGGCGTTTTCTACATGCGCGCTAAATCCGATTTTTGTGCCACAAGAGAGAGATTTGCGGCTAAAAACCACGCTTATCACGCTTCAAGTCGATGGCGATCACGCTAAAATCACGATTGGATACGAGTTTTTAAACGCTGTGCAAAGCATAAAATCTGGCGTGATTACAAAGCGAGTTTTCGTGCCAGATCCAAGCTCGCAAAGCATTTATAATGCGACAAATTCGGCGTTAAATTTGGCAATTGATGAAATTTTAAAGGCAATTCAATGATAGTAGGATTAGAAGGAATCATCACGCACAAAGAGCCCACTAAATGCGTGATAAAGTGCGCTAGTGGCGTAAGTTATGCTGTGGCGATTTCGCTAGGGTGTGGCGCTAGGGTAGAGCGGGGCGAAAAGGTGGAGTTTTTGATAACTCAGATTATCAGAGAAGACGCAAATTTGCTCTATGGATTTTTGGAGCCAAAAGAGAAAAATATGTTTGAAATGCTAATCAAACTAAGCGGAATAGGGGCTAGCACGGCAATGGCTGTGTGCTCATCGCTTAGCGCAGAGAGCTTTTCTCGCGCGATTATCACAGGCGATAGCGCGCTACTAACGAGCGTGCCAGGGATCGGCCCAAAGACAGCTAGGCGCATAATCGCCGAACTAGGGGACGCCAAACTTATGGAGTTTGGCGAGAGCGAAGTGTATAAATCAGAGGCGATGAGCGCGCTTGAAAGTCTAGGCTTCAAACGCGATAGAATCAGTAAAATTTTGCTTGATTGTGTCAGCACAAATACGGCTGATTTGATCAAAGAGGCATTGAAAAAACTAGCATAAATTTAAAATTTACAAGGAGAAATAATGAAATACGGTATAGTTTTTGGTGGTCAAAGTTACGAACACGAGATTAGTATAATCTCTGCAATCGCGGTCAAAGACGCGTTAAAGGGCGAGAATTTGGCGTTTGTTTTTTGTGACAAAGATAGGAGATTTTTCTTAATCGAAGAGAAAAATATGCGCGCAGTGTATTTCAAAAACGGCGAATACACAAAATCAAAAGAGCTAAATATCTCAAACGGCGGATTTTATATGAGCGGTGGTATGTTTGGCAAAAAAAGCATGCTTGAAGTGAGCGTTTATGTGAATTTGATCCATGGTTGCGACGGCGAGGACGGAAAATTCGCAAGCCTTTTTGAGTTTTTCTCAATCCCTTATATCGGCCCTAGAATCGAGGCTAGCGTGCTAAGCTACAACAAAATTTTAACCAAATACCTAGCGCAAATTGCAGGTGTAAAAACCGTGCCATTTGAAATCGTCAATCGCAACAGCTTGCCGAATTTCAACTTCCCAGTCATCATCAAACCCGCTCATTTGGGTTCTAGTATCGGTATTGGCATAGCAAAATCAGAAAAAGAGTTTGACTACTGCATGGATAAGGTCTATGAGCTAGATGATAGCGCAATCGTCGAGCCATATATGGAAAATATCAAAGAATACAACCTAGCAGGGGCTAAAATCGACGGCAAAATCGAGTATTCCTTCATCGAAGAGCCGAAAAAAGAGGGATATTTGGATTTTGGTAGAAAATACCTTGACTTTTCGCGCACTGGCGTGGTCGAAGAGGCGCAAATCGGTATGTCAGTCGAGGATAAGATGAAAGACGCGTTTGCTAAGCTTTATAATGTCGGTGGATTTGAGGGGGCGTTGATTAGGTGCGACTTTTTCGTGCAAAATAACGAAATCTATCTAAACGAGATAAATCCAAATCCAGGAAGTATGGCAAACTACCTATTTAGCGACTTTGCGGAGGTTTTGGGCAAGCTAGCTACTTCGCTTCCTGCGACTAAGGAAATTCCGATTTCGTATGATTTGATAACAAAAATTTCAGCGAATAAATAAGCTAAATTTAAAAATTTTACGCTAAATTTTGCGTAAAATTTTACATAAGGATTGTTTATGTTAAATAAAGACGAAATTTACACAGCGACGGAAATGGCGAGAAATTTTAGCTCAATTTTAAAAAAACTAAATAGCCAAGAGATTAAAAAGGCTATGATTGTCAAAAATAATAAATTTGAGGCTGTAATGCTTAGCATGAGCGAATACGAGCGCCTAGAAAAGGCAGTCGAGCTACTCAAAGCGATTTATGGTAAAAAGGGTCAAGATGGCTAGTAAAACCATAAAATTTGGTGGCAATGAATACAAAATCAGCTACGAAATCGAAAATTTAAGCGTCGAGCCGTATATTTTGGTTTTGCACGGCTGGGGCGCGAAAAAAGAGCTTATGCAGAGGGTTTTCGAGGCGAAATTTTTCCCAAATTATAGGCTAGTTTTCGTGGATTTGCCCGGATTTGGCGCTAGCTCGCAACCAAAATTCGCGCTTACAAGCGAGGATTATGCCGGGATAATAAGAGAGTTTATCACTGCGCTTGGAGGCGCACCAGAGGCCATTATGGGGCATAGTTTTGGTGGCAAGGTCGCCACTCTGCTTGCGCCAAAAAGGCTGATTTTGCTAAGCTCGGCTGGGATAATCGAGCCAAAGCCTTTGAAGGTGAGGGCGAAAATCGCGGTTTTTAAGTGCCTAAAATATATTGGGCTTGCGAAATTTTGGCGATTTTTTGCCAGCAAAGACGCTTCTGGTATGAGCGAAGAGATGTTTGGGACGCTAAAAAATGTGATTCGCGAGGATTTCGAGCCGATTTTTGCCGAGATTAAACCAGAAAAAACGCTGATTTTTTGGGGTATTAGCGATACAGCCACTGCTCTAAGTAGCGGAGAGAAAATCCACTCGCTCATCAAAAATAGCAAATTTTACCCGCTTGATGGGGATCACTTTTTTTTCATAAAACACGCGAAATTCATCGCAGATACAATCACGACTGAATTTAAATAATCCAAATTTAGTTATTTCTCATTGTTTGTCATTGCGAGCGAGCATTGCTCGCATGGCAAAGTGGATTTAAATTTGAAATTTTACGCTTTCCATTGTCATTGCGAGCGAACGACAGCGGAAAATTTCCCCTGATTTGTCATTGCGAGCGAGTGTATCGAGCGTGGCAATCTACGAGTTAAAAAACCAAACGCTATAATCCGTGTCATTGCGAGGAGCAAGGCGACGAAGCAATCCAGAGAAATTTAAAAAAAATTTAAAATTTACTAAAATTTATCTACGAAATGATATTCGCAAAAGTGAAATCGAGAGGATACGAACTATGATTTTACAAGTAATTATTGAAAAAGATGAACTTTAAAATAGTAGGATTGGATATAAAAGTAAAAATGAAAATTGCAGTTTTCAATACTAAAAATAAAATTTAAAAATACATAAACCTAAAATGTAATCATGCTTCTAATTTTATATTAAATTTATTGCGCTATAATGCCTAGACCAATCAGATGAGAAAGGTTTGACATGCTTTTTGATATCAGTTTAATTGGCGATACGAAAAATTTATATTTAAAGCGGTTTGGTCGCTCGAACCTAAACGGCGTCCCGCACTACCTGAAATTCGACTTTTCTGCGATGTCTTTTGTCAAGCTAAACAACAAACTTTCTATCAAATCCACAGGTTGCAAATCTGATTTGGACTACGGATTTTACCTCGTTTTCGAGGACAATAAATTTTTTATAAACAACAAAACTCACCTTTCTAAAAAAGAGATTTTTTATATGCTAAGCTATCTTTTTGATAAAATTTATGACAAAAATGTAAAATACCCGCGCGACAGCCTGCACGCAAAAATAAAAAAAACGATTGAGTTTTTAAACAAAATTTATAATTTCACCAAAGAAAAAGACCATAAATTCAATATGCACGCGCAGTATCGCAATGTGTTTGTGGGGTGTTTGAGTATCGATCATCGCGAAAATTTGGCGCAAAATTTCGTTTAAATTTCATTGAAAATTGTGAAATTTGGCTTACAAATTTACCGAGTTTTTACCCAAATTTATTAAAATTATGAATTATATATATGATAAAGGTTTGATATGCTTTTCGATGTTGTAATAATCGGCGATAATAAAAATTTATATTTAAAGCAATTTGGTGGGCGTTCGAATTTCAGGGGTGTTCCGAACTATTTTCAATTCGATTTCAACGAAATGAAATTCGTGCAAATCAAAGAGAAAATTTATGTCAAATTTGACTATAACGAAACCGAAACAAACACCGATTCTAACTATGGTTTCGTGCTGATTTTCGACGAAAAAGAGTTTTTCAAAAACAAGCAAAATTTAACGCGAAAAGAGGCGTTTATCTTGCTGAATTATATTTTCAACAAAATGTATAGCAAAGATGTCAAGTATCCGCGCGACAGCCTACATTTCAGGATAAAAAAGGCGATCGATCTTTACAAGGCCGTCTATAAGGACGACGATTTCGACGGATACAACCTGCACGCGCAATACCGCAATCTCTACGCCGGACAGATAAGTATCGACAAAAGAGAGCGAACGCTCGGCGCAGCGGAATAATCTGCGTTGCGAGATAAAATTTATAAATTTAAACGCCGTTTTGGCGTTTAAATTTTGCAAAATACTTTAAAATTTCCCTTGCAAAATCTATTGTAAATGCAAATTTGGATAATCAAAAAGCAAAACTTTCCCGCTATGCTCGCTAATCTCAGCGAAATTTTCCGCTTCAAATTCTAATCCGAAAATCGCACAAGTTGGGAATTTTTCGATTACTGAGTTGCTGAAATACTCGCACACTGCGCCGATTGTGGGGTTGTGGCCTACTATGAAAACTACTTTGTATTTTTCATCGAGCATGCGCACAAACTCCGCTAGCTCTCGCGTGCTGATGTCGTAAAGCTCTTTTTTTTCTTTTAAAATATCTTTGGCGCCAATATTTTTGGCTATGATTTTGGCGGTTTTTAGTGCGCGTTTGGCAGGGCTAGTGATGATGATATCAGGCGCTATCCCCTCTTTTGCCAAAAGCTCCCCTAGCCTGCCTGCGTCATCTTCGCCCTTTTGGCTTAGTTTGCGCTCGAAATCTGTCTGTGCGAAAGCCTCGGCTTTGGCGTGTCTGATAAAATAAATTTGTTTCATAAATTTCCTTTTCGTATAATTTTACGCAAAATTTTACAAAATTTTAAATTTTTGCTGTATCTTGCCGAATCCAAACCCTGCCCCAAACCCTATCAAATGCGCATACCACGCCACATTTGAAGCTAGCAAAAGCGGAGCAAAGCTAATAAGCGCAACCATAGCCAAAACGCTTTTTAAATTTTGCCTCTCATAGCACAAAATCACGCCCAAAAGCGCGCAGATTACGCCACTCGCGCCGATTAAATTTATATTTTGTCCCATAAATTTGTAAGCGCAAAAAATGTAAATCAGGCAGATTAAATTTGTAAAAATTCCAAGCCCAAAATACAAAATCGTAAATTTAACGCTACCGAAAAATCGCTCTAAAATAGAACCGAATTGATACAACACAGCCATATTCATCGCCAAATGCGCAATTCCAGCGTGCATGAAAAATGATGATAAAATTTGCCAAAAAAATCCGTCAAAAAATAGCAAATTTAGCCCCAAATACGCGCCCAAATTTGGGATTAAATTCGCTAGGACAAAAAGCACGCAGTTTGCGATGATGATAGCTAGCGTGACCTTGCCGACCTGTCCGAAATTTGCCATTTGCATAAATTTCCTAAAATTTATTGTTTTACGCGACCATATCCTGCGAAGCGATTTGAAGCTAGGCAAGAAATCTTGTTGCTTCCGCAGCGCACGATATAGCTATTTTCGATTTTTTTGCCGTTTTTGTGAGTATTTTTTTTGTTTAAATTTACAAAATCGACCTTGTTTCTACCGCGCGAATTATGCACGAATTTTATCCTGCCATCTGCGTAAATTTCGCGGATCACGCCGATATGGCTGATTTCGTTGTTTATGCGTTTTTTATTTGATTGAAGGGTGTTTTGGAAAAATATTAAATCCCCTACTCGCGGGTTTTTGTGCGCGATTAGGTCGCGTTTTTTGTAATAATTATAAATCGCTTGTGATTTTCTGCCGTTTGTGAAGTATTTAGGTAGCTCTTTTGAGTTGAAAAAAATCTCTTTGTTTTTAGAATTTAGCGCTGTGATAAACCCGCTACAATCCCCGCCTACCCTAGTTCCGGTGTATTTATCGACCCATGAAATGAGTGTTGTGTTGTAGGTATTTCCTGGGATTTGTGATGAGCCAGAGTTATCCTCATAAACCTCATAGTCTGCTTGCGTAGTGGGGTTTGCAGGCGATGAAAACGGAGCTAGCCACGAGCAGCCACTCATCAAAAACGCCCCTAAAAATAAAGCAAAAATTTTTTTCATAAACTACCTTAAAAAATACAAAATGTGTTTTCATTTTAGCAACCAAATGTAATAAAATAGTAATTTTAAAGCAAATTTATGTATAATCACGGCGAAATTTTTGCAATCAAAATGGAGAGAAAATGCACTATTTACAAATCAAAGGCGAAGCTAAGCTTAGTGGCGAAATAAAAATCTCAGGCGCCAAAAACGCGGCACTACCGCTAATCGCGCTAATTATACTATCCAAAAACTCAGTTACAATTAAAAATTTACCAGATGTTTCAGATATCAAAACCCTAATCCAGCTTTTGGCAAATTTAGGCGCAAAATGCGAGTATCTAGACGCTCACACCGCCGTAATTGATCCAAGAGGGATAAACTCAACTAAGGCAGTTTATGACATCGTGCGCAAAATGCGCGCTTCGATTTTAGTTCTTGGTCCATTGCTAGCGCGTTTTGGCAAGGCAGAAGTTAGCATGCCAGGCGGATGCGCGATAGGGGCAAGGCCGATTGATTTGCACCTAAGGGCAGTCGAAAAAATGGGCGCGCAGGTCAAAATCGAAGAAGGCTATGTCGTGTGCGAGGGCGCATTAAAGGGTGCGAATATTTCGTTTGATAAAATCACCGTTACAGGCACCGAAAATGTCGTAATGGCGGCTGCGCTTGCTAGCGGGGAGACTTGCATAATAAATGCCGCCAAAGAACCAGAGGTCGTGGCTGTGTGCGAAGCCCTAGCTAGTGCTGGCGTAAAAATCGAAGGAATCGGCACTGACGAGCTTAAAATCACAGGCACAGCGGGCGAACTTTTAAATATCAACGAAATCACCGTAATCCCCGATCGTATCGAGGCTGGGACATATCTATGCGCCGGGGCGATAACAAATTCTAAAATCAGCGTTACAAGCGTAAATCCTGCGCATTTGGGCGCTGTGTTAGCGAAATTTGAGGATATGGGATTTAAATTTGAAATTTTAGGAAGCGGCAACGACTCTAAAATCACCATTTTGCCAACAGACGAAATCAAAGCAACCAAAATCATCACTACCGAATATCCGGGCTTTCCGACCGACATGCAAGCGCAGTTTATGGCGCTAACCTGCGTCGCGCAGGGCACTAGCACGGTCGAGGAAAGGCTGTTTGAAAACCGCTTTATGCATGTGAGCGAACTAAACCGCATGGGCGCAGATATCAAACTAAACGGCAATATCGCTACAATCAAGGGTGGCAAACTCGCAGGCGCTGATGTCATGGCGACAGATTTGCGCGCTAGCTCGGCTCTTGTTTTAGCGGCTCTTGCAGCAAGTGGCACTACGCGCGTGCATCGCATATATCACCTAGACCGCGGATATGAGAAATTAGAGGAAAAATTCGCAAAACTTGGCGCAAAAATAAAAAGGCTTGAAGAGTGAAAAGCCTAAATGAAGCGATAAATTCGGTAATTTCTAGCATTGATTTAAATTTAAAAAGTGAGTTTGTTAGCTTAAATTTTGCATTAGGGCGAATTTTGGCTATGGATTTTAAAGCTTTGCGAAATTCGCCGCTTTTTGATAATTCTGCGCTTGACGGATATGCTTATAATGCCAAATTTGAGGGAGAGAGTTTAGAAATCGTAGAGCCTGTTATTTTTGCAGGGGCTAAGCAAATTTATGAAATCAAAGCTAATCAAGCGCAAAAAATAATGACAGGCGCACCCTTCCCAAAGGGCGCAAATTCCGTAATCCGCCTAGAAGACGCCCAGTTTGTGGGTGAAAAACTACAAATGCCAAAAAATCCTAAATTTGGCGACGGACATAGAAAAGCGGGCGAAGAATTTAGCGTGGGCGAAGTGCTAATAAAAAAAGGCAAAGCCCTAACCCCGCCTGAGATTATGCTTTTAGCTAGCCAAGGCGTGGGCGAGATTGAAGTGTTTGCAAGGCCAAAAATCGCCCTATTTTCGAGCGGAGACGAGCTTTTGAGAATTGGCGAGAGGGCGGATGATTTTAGCATTTATGATGCGAACTCGGCAGGAATTTGCGCTTTGCTTTTGCAAAATGGCTTTGAGTGCGAAAATTTGGGCATTATAAAAGATGATTATAATGTGGTTTTGGATACTTTGAAGAAAGCTTATGAAAGTTACGATGTGGTTATCACAAGTGGCGGAGCTAGCGTCGGGGAGGCTGATTTTATGGAAAAGGTCTTAACCGGGCTTGGATTTGAAAATATCCTAAACGGGATAAATTTAAAACCCGGCGGAAAGCCTACAAAATGCTTTAAAAAAGGTGAGAAGTTCTTTTTCGTCCTACCTGGAAATCCAATGGCAGCCTACATTGTATCGCTACTTTTTATGCTCCCTATTTTGCGCTATTTAGGCGGAAAATTTGATTGTATGAGTGAAGGCTTTGAAGCTTTTTTGGAAGAGCAAATAAAATGCAATCCAAAACGAGAAAATGTAATTTTCGGCGATTTTGCAGGTGGCAAATTTGAGGCAAAATGCGATAAATTCGGCTCGTTTATGATAATGCCTTTATTGAAATTTAACTCTATTGCACTAAGCGATATTGGCGATGATAGCCCTATAATGCTTAGATTTTTTAGAAAGTATTGACAAATGAAAAATTTTTTGCTAAAATCCAAGTTCTTTTTTACTTCGTGCGGGAATAGCTCAGTGGTAGAGCGCAACCTTGCCATGGTTGATGTCGCGAGTTCGACTCTCGTTTCCCGCTCCACTTTTTTAAATCCAAATCAAAAAGTTTGCTTATGAAAATCCTAGTTTGTGTAAGCGGTGCTAGTTTTTGCGAAATTGGGTTAAATTTAATCAAATTTTTATCGACCACACCAAACGAAATTTACGCAATCATAAGCGAAAATGCAAAAATCGTCTTAAAATCCGAAAATAATATAAATTTTGCAAATTTCATTAGCGAAAATCAAGCTGTGAAATTCTTCGATGATAGCGATATTGGCGCGAGTGTGGCGTCTGGTTCGTTTGGTATAGACGCTACGATTTTTGCCCCCTGCTCTATCAATTCACTAGCGAAAATTCACGCAGGTATCGCCGATACTCTTAGCACTCGCGCAGCAGCCGTCGCGCTAAAAGAGCGCAAAAAACTAATCCTTGGCGTGCGCGAAATGCCCTTTTCGCCTATTTCGCTTCGTTCAATGAGCGAGTTAGCAAATCTCGGCGTCATCATCGCTCCGCCCATTATCGGCGGATACAGCGGTGCGAAGAATTTAGAAGATATGCAAAATTTCATAATCGGCAAATGGTGCGACGCTATGGGCGTGGCAAACAATCTCTTTAAAAGGTGGCAAAAATGAGAAAATGTATCTATCCTGGGACTTTTGATCCTATCACAAATGGTCATTTAGATGTAATCAAACGCGCCCTTGGGCTTTTTGACGAGGTCGTCGTCGCAATCGCACTTAGCGAGAGCAAAAGCCCTTGTTTTTCGCTAGAAAAGCGCTTAGAGATGACAAGGCTTGCCCTTAGCGATCTAAAAAATGTCAAAGTCGAGCCGTTTTCGAACCTGCTAGTCGATTTCGCCAAATCCCATGGCACGAATTTTTGTATTAGGGGACTGCGCGCGGTGAGCGATTTCGAATACGAATTACAGCTTAGCTACACAAACACATCGCTATGGGATAAATTTGAGAGTGTGTTTTTGATGCCAAGCCTGAAAAACGCCTTTATTTCGAGCTCTATGGTTCGCACGATACTGCGCCACGACGGCGATGTTTCGCAGTTTGTGCCAAAGCAAATTTTGCCACTGCTTAAAAAGGAAAATTGATGTTTGTAGCCTTTGAGGGAATTGACGGAGTTGGCAAAAGCACGCAAATATCGCGCCTAGCTGAAATTTATCCTGGCGCGATAGTTACCAAAGAACCGGGCGCTACGAGGTTTGGCGAAATTTTGCGTAGTATAATTTTAAACGAAAATTTCAAATTTAACGGCGACAACCACATAAATTTAGGTCAAATTTGCGGAAGTATCTCAAAAACTGCTGAGATGTTTTTGTTTTTATCTGATCGCGCTGAGCACCACGAGAAGGTTGTTTTGCCAAATTCGCACAATCTAATCCTAAGTGATAGAAGTTTCATCTCAGGTATCGCCTACGCCCTAGCCAACGATGAAAACGCTAAATTTGACGAGCTTGTAATGCTAAATAAAATCGCGCTTGGTGGTGAAATTTATGGTAAATTTGTATTTTTTGAGATTAGTAAAGATGATTTGATAGCTAGGCTAAATACTCGCGCGGGATACGATAAAATCGAGCTTCGTGGCGCGGAGTATCTGCTTAGAGTGCAAGAAAAGATAAAATTTACCTTACAAAAGCTAAAATTAAATTTTTTAATCGTAAATGCAAACGATGATATTGATAAAATAACAAAAAAAATAAAGGAATTTATAGATGATTAAAGCACTGCGTGGTATGAACGACCTAATGGGCCCAGAGGCCGAACTTTTTGCAAAAATTGTAAGTGTATGCGAACAAAGCGCAAGAAATTATGGATTTGAGCTAATTGAAACCCCAAAACTAGAACAAACCGCCCTATTTCGCCGAAGCGTGGGCGAGAGTAGCGATATAGTCGGCAAAGAAATGTATGAGTTTGATGACAAAAGTGGCGATAGCGTCTGCTTGCGCCCAGAGGGCACGGCTGGGGTCGTTCGCTCATTTATCGAGAATAAATTTGACAAGGCTGGTGGCGTGCGCAAATTTTACTACACCGGCTCGATGTTTCGCTACGAGCGCCCGCAACGAGGCAGACTACGCGAATTTCACCAATTTGGCGTAGAGTGTTTTGGCGAGGGAAGCGTGTATGAGGACGCGAGCGTGATTTTGTTACTAGCCGAAATTTTGCGCAAACTAGGCGTGAAAACTACGCTCAAACTAAACTCCCTAGGCGATAGCTCGTGTATGCCAGAGTATAAAAACAAACTAATCAAATTTTTAAATGAGCGCGAGGATAGGCTTTGCGAGGATTGCAAAAGGCGCATTATCACAAACCCAATCCGTGTGCTTGATTGCAAAAACGAAGCCTGCCAAAGCGAGCTTTCAAACGCTCCACTAATCACCGATAATCTAAGCGATGAGTGCAAAGGCGAATTTGAAAAATTGCAAGAAATTTTGCTTGCAAATGGGCTAAATTTCGAAATCGACAAACGATTGGTTAGAGGGCTTGATTATTACTGCAAAACTGCATTTGAGTTCGTCAGCAGTGAGCTTGGCGCACAAAGCGCTGTTGGCGGTGGTGGCAGATACGATAGACTAGTAGAGTTTTTGGGTGGCAAAAGCACATTTGGCGTGGGTTTTGCGATAGGAATTGAAAGGCTAATCGAAATTTTAAAATTAAAAGAAGCTCCTAGCTCTCGCAATGGAATTTACATCGGCGCAATGGACGAGGCAATCGTGCCTTGTGCGTTTGCTATCGGACAAAAACTGCGCGCAATCACCAAAACTCATATCGCATACGAGCCAAAAAATTTACAAAAACACCTAAAAAGCGCAGATTCAAAAATGGCTAAATTTTGCCTATGTATCGGCGAAGATGAGTTTAAAAACGCTAGCGTATGGTGCAAAAATTTAGAGGATAAAAGCCAAGACATGGTTAAATTTAACGAAATCGAAGACTTTTTTAAGGATAGAGTATGAACGATTATGGACTAAATATTTGGGGAAATTCAAATTTTGTCATTGATTCTGGCAAGTTGTGCGTGAATTCTGACTTCAAACAACCACTTGTCGATATGGTTAAAGAAATCAGGGCTGATGGCATTAGAGGCCCTATTTTGCTTCGTTTTCCGCACCTTATCAAAAAACAAATTGTCGAAATTTACTCGAATTTCAACCGCGCGATAAAAGAATTTGACTACAAGGGCAAATTCAACGCCGTCTATCCGCTCAAAGTAAATCAATTCCCGGGATTTGTGAAAAATTTGGTCGAAATCGGCAAGCCTTACGGGTATGGCTTGGAGGCTGGATCTAAGCCAGAACTGCTTTTAGCCATGGCGTATAACAACGACAACGCGCCAATCACCGTAAATGGCTTTAAGGACAAAGAGCTTATCAATATCGGCTTTATCGCCGCTGAGATGGGACACAATATCACGCTTACAATCGAGGGTCTAAACGAGCTAAAAACCATAATCGAAACCGCCAAAGAGCGCTTTGCGCCAAAGCCATTTATCGGGCTTCGCATACGACTTCATAATTCAGGTAGCGGAATTTGGGTCAAAAGTGGCGGAATAAACTCCAAATTTGGCCTTACTTCGACCGAGTTAATTGAGGCTGTAAATTTGCTCAAAAAAAATAATCTAATCGAGCAATTTACGATGATTCATTTCCATATCGGTTCGCAAATCACCGAAATTCACCCGCTCAAAAAGGCGTTAGTCGAGGCTGGAAACATCTATGCTGAACTTCGCAAAATGGGCGCGAAAAATCTAAATTCGATAAATTTAGGCGGTGGTTTGGCGATAGAATATTCGCAAGTGAAGGAAAATTTCAGCAGAAATTACACCCTCAAAGAATACGCAAACGATGTCGTTTTCCTTTTAAAATCAATCGCGCAGGATAAAAACGAGGTCGAGCCAAATATTTTCATAGAAAGTGGCCGTTATGTCGCAGCTAGCCACGCTGTGCTGGTCGCGCCTGTTTTGGAGCTTTTTACCCAAGAATATACAGAGGCCAAACTGGCTTTGAAAAAGGAAAATCCGCCAGTCATTGCCGAGCTTTACGATCTTTATACTTCGTTAAAGCCCTCAAACGCCCTAGAATACCTGCATGACGCTATGGCGCACATGGAGAGCGTGCTGACGCTCTTTGATTTGGGCTATGTGGATCTCACAGATCGCTCAAATGGCGAAATTTTGGTGCATCTAGTCGTGCGCAAGGCTTATGCGCTTTTGGGAAATAAGCAAGAGTATGGAAATTTCTTAAATTCGCTAGGAAATGCGCAAGAGCGGTATTTGGTAAATTTCTCGCTTTTCCAATCCTTACCTGATTTTTGGGGCATTAAACAGCATTTCCCAGTCATGCCACTCGAACACCTCGACGAGCGCGCTACGCTTTCTGCGACGCTGTGGGATATCACCTGCGATAGCGACGGCGAGATTACATTTGATAAAGAGCATAATCCTTTGTTTTTGCACGATATCGACCCAGAAGAGGAAGAGTATTTCCTCGGATTTTTCTTAGTCGGGGCGTATCAAGAGGTGCTTGGTATGAATCACAACCTCTTCGCTCACCCAAATGAGGCAACCGTAATTTTAAAAGACGGCGGATTTGAGATTACGGATTTTATCGAGTCGCAATCTGTCATTGATATCTTAGATGATATGGATTATGATGTAGTCGATATCAGAGAGAGCCTAAATGAACGAATCGCAAACTCGCCACTGCTTTCAGAAAAAGAGAAAAAGCATGTCCTAGGCGAGCTGTATTTGTTCCTAAATGATAATAGCTATTTAAAAACTATCCAATAAGGCAGGATTATGACTTTTTGGCAAACTATAAAACACGATTTTACCGAGCCATCTCGCCAAGATCCGGCGTGCAATAGCGTATTTGAGGTGATTTTTTGCTATCCAGGTGTGTGGGCGCTGATCAATTATCGTTTCGCGCACTGGTTTTATGAGCGCAAATTCCGCCTTATCGCGCGCATAATCTCTGGCATTACGCGCTTAATCACTGCTGTGGATATCAACCCAGGGGCGAAAATCGGCAGCGGCGTATTTTTCGACCATGCGGCTGGTTTGGTCATCGGCGAGACGGCGATTGTCGGCGATAATTGTTTGATTTATCAAAATGTAACCCTAGGTGGCGTTAGCTTGGAAAAGGGCAAACGACACCCTACCCTAGAAAATGGCGTAGTCGTAGGAGCTGGGGCGAAAATTTTAGGCAATATCACAATCGGAGCGCACTCTAAAATCGGCGCAAATTCTGTCGTGATAAAAGATGTCCCCGCAAACTCCACAGCCGTGGGCGTGCCAGCTAGGATTTTAGGCGAGTGCGATAGCGATCCGCTAGCGCATAACAAACTCCCAGATATCAACAAAGAGCTGATGAAATATCTAATCAAACGAATTGAAATTTTAGAAGATTGCATACAAAATGGCGATAAAAATCTCTGCGACAAAGAAAAAGAGATCAACCAAGAGTATGAAAACTATCTAAAATCACTCAAATAACAGGGGGAATAATGAGAAAAATTTTGATTTTGCTTGGAATTTGCGGTGCGTTAAACGCTGGGGAATTTGATAATCTTAAAATAGAAACAGTTAAAAAAATATATCAAAATCAAGAAAATTTTGATAAAATTTGTGGCGAAATTTGCACAAATTCTTTAAAAATCGCATTTTTGAAAGATGAGGAATTCGCAAACGGAGAGATTGGTTGTCTAGATTATGCTCCTACAATCTCTGGGCAAGATGTTTGCGATAACCCAGAATATAAATTTGAAATTTCAAAATTTGGAGATGTAGAGGTAGAGCAAATTTGCAAAGGCTGGACGCCAGAGAGTCAAAAAATAATCTATAAATTAGAGTGCGGTGAAGATGATTGCAAGATAAGCGATATTTATAATACCGCAAACTATGAAGGCAAAGACGAAACTTTCAGCGTCAAAGAGATGATTTATGATTGTTTAAAAACACACCAAAAGGAGAAAAAATGAAACTTGCTTCACGCATAAACAGACTAAGCGAAAGCCTAACAATCGCCATTAGCACACGCGCAAAAGAGCTTAAAGCTAGCGGAAAAGATGTGATTATTTTTAGCGCAGGCGAGCCTGATTTCGATACTGCCGAGGCGGCGAAAGATGCCGTGATAGAGGCTATGGCTAAGGGCTGTGGCAAATACACACCAATCCCAGGCACAGCTGAAATTTTAAACGCAGTCGCACTAAAACTAAAACGAGATAATGGCCTGGATTACAAACCTAGCCAAATCATCACAAATGTAGGGGCTAAACACTCGCTTTTTAATATTTTTTCATGTTTGATAGATGATGGCGATGAGGTTATCGTGCCAGCGCCATTTTGGGTAACATATCCTGAGATTGTTAAATTTTGCGGTGGCAAACCTGTCATAATCGACACAAAACCAGAAAATAAATACAAAATCACAGCAGATGAATTAAAAGCAGCTATCACGCCACGCACGAAAGCGCTTAGCCTTTGCTCTCCGTCAAATCCAGCAGGAGCTGTGTATAGCAAAGATGAGTTAGTAGCGATTGCCGAGGTGCTAAAAGGCACAGATATCGCCGTAATCGCAGATGAAATTTACGAAAAAATCATTTTTGATAAAGAATTTGTCGCTTGTGCAAGTATCAGCGAGGATATGTTTAATCGCACTATCACCGTAAATGGCCTTAGCAAATGTGGCGCAATGCCTGGGTGGAGATTTGGCTATACAGCGTGTGCGAACGACGAGCTAAACAAAGCTATGAAAAAACTTCAAAGCCAAAGCACGAGCAATATTTCAAGCATAGTCCAAGCAGGTGCCGTGGCTGTGCTAGAAGGCAAGGCTGATGAATATATCGCTATGATGAATAAAGAGTATCAAAAACGCCGTGATTACGCCGTAGATGCTATAAATGCGATAGAGGGTCTTAGCGTAGTCAAACCTGACGGTGCGTTTTATCTATTTATCAACTGCGCCAAAGTAGAAAAAGATAGCATGAAATTTTGCACAAAACTGCTAGATGAGGCACTTGTAGCGACCGTGCCGGGCGTGGGATTTGGTATGGACGAGCATTTTAGGATTAGTTATGCTTGCTCAATGGACGAGATAAAAGAGGGAATCGCGCGCATAGCAGAATTTGTGAAAAACTATAAATAAGCTAAATTTGCGAAATTTAAAATTTCGCAAATTTTGTAAAATTTGGGAGAAAATATGGCAAATTTTAAAAATTCACTTATGATGACTTTGGTGAATACAGAGACAATCCCGGGGCGTGAGATCGAGCAGGTTTTCGGCGTGGTGAGTGGAAGCACAGTCAGAGCCAAACACTTCGGACGCGATATCATGGCGAGCCTGAAAAATATCGTAGGTGGCGAGCTAGTAGGATACACCGAGCTACTCGAAGAATCGCGCGAACAAGCAATCGAGCGTATGTGCGCGCAGGCCAGAGCCATGGGTGCAAATGCGATTGTAAATTTGCGATTTTCCACTAGTTCGGTTGCGGCTGGTGCGAGTGAAATTTATGTCTATGGCACGGCAGTTTTGGCAAGGTAAGCTATGAGCGATATTATAATATTTCTCATTTTGCTTGGGGTTGGATATATCTTTGGCAAGCAAGCTGAGGTGCGCCATTTCGCTAGAATTCGCAAAAAAGAGGCTCTGTTTTTACACATACCCACCACAAACTCAAAACACCCATTGCTAAATTCGGACAAAATCGAAAGAGTGAGATTTGTAAGCGGAAATGTGGTTATAAGTATTGATTATTTCAAGCGAATTTACGCTAGCGTGATAAATTTTTTCGGTGGCGATGTCGTGCCGTATGAAAGCCTGCTAGACCGCGCTAGACGCGAGGCTGTGATTAGGCTAAAAGAAAAGGCCTTGGGTGCGGACGAGATTATAAATTTACGCATAGAAACAAGCTCGATAAATCAAACCACGAAAAATGTCGGAAGCGTGGAAATCCTAGCTTACGCTACGGCGATTTATTATGCCAAAGAGCCAAAACAGGCGAATTTCAATGGCTAAATTTATTCCCTCGCAAAACGAGGGCGAACAAAATTATTCCAAAGAAAATCATGCTATAAATTTCCTAGCCCTTGGCGTGGGGCTTGTCGCAGTTATCGCGTGCGCGTTTTTCGCGCTAAATATTTTCGTGGGCGTGGCTGTGAAATTTATCCCAGAGGGCAAAGAGTATAAAATTTTCAAAGCCAGTGAAAGCGAGCGTGCAATCGAGCCAAAACACGAGAGGCTCGCCGAGCAAATCCGCACCCTAACCTCACGGCTAAATTCATGCGCCAAGGTCAAAAACGAATATTTTATCGTGATAAACGAAAGCAAAATCCCAAACGCAAGCGCAGCTCTAAATGGCGCACTCACGGTCAATACTGGGCTTTTTTCGCATATTAAAAGCGAAAATGGGCTAGCCTTTGTTTTAGCGCATGAATTAGCGCATTTTAAGCACCGAGATCACATAAAAGGTCTAGGAAATGGCGCTGTAATGGCGATTTTGTTCGGTTTTAGCGATGAGAGACTAAGCCAAATTTTAGGCGGAGCGATTGCTGGCAAATATTCGCGCTCGCAAGAAGCCGCCGCCGATAGCGAGGCGCTTAGGATTTTAAACTGCGCTTATGGGCACATTGGCGGTGCAGATGAGTTTTTCGCTAGCGCAAAAAAGCTTGGTGATAGCGATACCTTTATCAATCTTTTTGAATCGCACCCGCTTTTGCAAAAGCGCATTGACGCGATAAAATCATCAAATTTCGGCATGCAAAATACAATCAAACTCAATGAAAATTTAAGCGAAGTAGTGAAATTTAAAAGATAAATTTGGCGTTAAATTTGCAAATTTAACGCCATTGAAATTTAGATAAATTTATTGCTTTTTAAAGAGCGCGCAGCTTTTTTCGTTGCCAAGAGAGCAGGCTTTTTGGTGAAAAGCTATGGCTTTTTGATTGTTTTGTTGCAAATACTCGCCTTTGGCAAACATATTTCCGATTAGTCCGCACGCTGGGGAGTAGTTTAGATCGCAGGCTTTTTCGTAGCTAGCTATGGCCTCTGGTATGTTTTGGCGGTATGCGTTGCCTTTTAGATAATAAAACCCTAGATTATAGCACCCACTTCCCTCGCCTAAATCGCAGGCTTTTTTGGCTAATTCGATAGCTTGGGTTGTGTTGCTATAAACTGAGCTGTCGTAGTAAATGTAGCTTAAATTTACACATGCTGGGGCGTAGCCACTATCGCAGGCCTTGGTATAATACCTAATCGCCTCTGGCTCCATTTTAGCCACGCCAAAGCCGTTGTCAAACATAACGCCTAGATTGTAGCACGCATACGCGCTTTTTAAATCACAAGATTTTTTGAAATACTTTTGCGCTACTGGGTCGTGGCTGTTTTCGAAGTATTTCATACCGACATTTAGGCAGCTTTGAGCATCTTTTGCGTAGCATTTAAGCTCATCTTTTTTAGCCACGCCTAAAAGCGCTCCCACAGCGCAGAGCGCTAGTAAAACCAAGATAAAAACATATTTTTTGTTCATTTTTATTCCTTACAAATCAAATTTGATAATTTTTTCATATCGCGCGCTAGGCGTTTGTTTAGCCAAATAGCGTTGTAAATTCCATCCTCGCTTAGCGCACCGCGATTGATCGCACGAAGGCTTTTCCCTTCACCTATTTCTCGCGGTATTTTACCGCTCTCATCGGCCTCGTAATCACTTAGCCAAAATTTACTAGAATAATATCTGCTAAGTTTTTTGATAAGTTTTTGCGAATTTTTATACTCGTCAAGGGCAAGTTCAAATGCGTCTAGGCACTTTTGCACTTTTACTAAAATCTCGCTCATCTGCTCTACTCGCTCAACTCGTTTCATCGCTTAGCCTAAATTTACTCTACCGGGACAGTGTATTTGCGAGGAGTGCCATTATCCACCTTTGGCTTTTTTTCCGTAGCTGGCGGTTCTTCTCTTTTTAGAGAGTCGATATCCACAACCCAACGCTTCTCTGAATTTTGCGCGATAGGTTTTTTCGTGCTATCTTGTTTAGAGGCGTTTTGTTTTTTCTTAATTCTTTTTGTTTTTTTAGGCGGTTGTTTGGAGCTGTCTTTGACTATCGGATATGGCTCCACGCGCGGTTTTGGCTTGTTTTGGACACACCCTGCTAACCCTAAACAAACGGCAAAAATAACAAAGGAATTTAAAATTTGACTTCTCATATTTTCTCCTTTTAAAAAGCCTTGATTTTACAAAAAAAGAATTAAAAATTTAATAAGATTATAGCGAGAAATAGAATAAATTTTTGCAAATTTAAGAGGGAATTGCCCCTCTTAAATTTGCCTCTTAAATTTGCGCTAGGCAAGCTTACATCATACCGCCCATACCGCCCATGCCACCCATATCTGGCATTGGAGGAAGAGCTGGTTTGTCCTCTTTGATTTCGCTGACTGTCGCTTCTGTGGTTAGTAGCATGCTAGCGACTGAAACCGCATTTTGCAAAGCTACGCGCTCTACTTTTAGCGGATCGATGATTCCAGCGCTATACATATTTGTAAATTCGCCACTTGCAGCGTTGAAGCCTTGCGCCTCATCGTTTGCGTTTTCGACTGCATTTGCGATTACGCCTGCGTCATATCCTGCGTTTTCTACGATTTGGCGAAGTGGAGCGTAAAGTGCGCGTTTGACGATATCTGCGCCGATTTTTTGATCGCCACTTAGATCTAGACTGACATTTTTGCTAGCTTTGATTAGCGCAGCGCCGCCGCCGATTACGATACCTTCCTCGACAGCTGCTTTTGTCGCATTTAGCGCGTCATCGACGCGATCTTTTTTCTCTTTCATCTCTGTTTCGGTTGCTGCGCCTACTTTGATTACGGCTACGCCACCGCTTAGTTTTGCAAGGCGTTCTTGCAATTTTTCTTTATCATAATCGCTTGTTGTCTCTAAAATTTGAGCTTTGATTTGTGCAATTCTAGCGTCGATTGCACTTTTTTCGCCTACGCCATTTACGATTGTAGTGTTGTCTTTGTCGATTACGATACGCTCAGCCTGACCAAGATCAGCCATATTTGCGCTTTCTAGCGTTCTGCCTAGCTCTTCGCTTACGACTGTTCCGCCTGTAAGGATAGCGATATCTTCTAGCATTGCCTTTCTTCTATCGCCAAATCCAGGGGCTTTTACAGCTGAAATGTTTAACACACCACGAAGTTTATTTACGACCAAAGTCGCAAGAGCTTCGCCCTCGATATCCTCTGCGATGATTAGAAGTGGTTTGCCTGTTTTTTGCACTTGCTCTAAAACCGGAAGCAAATCTTTTAAATTTGTAATTTTTTTATCGAAAAGTAAAATTAGCGGTGAGCTAAGCTCTACTAGCATTTTTTCAGGGTTTGTGATGAAATATGGGCTTAGATAGCCTCTGTCAAACTGCATACCCTCGACCACATTTAGCTCGTCGTTGATTGATTTTGCTTCTTCGACTGTGATTACGCCGTCTTTGCCGACCTTTTCCATAGCCTCAGAAATCAAATCACCCACGCTCTCATCGTTGTTAGCTGAGATTGTAGCGACTTGGGCGATCTCTTTTTTGCCACTTACTGCTTTTGCAGATTTTTTTAGCTCTTCGATTACGGCTGCGCTAAATTTATCCATACCGCGTTTTACTTCGATAGGATTTGCGCCAGCTGTTACATTGCGTAAGCCCTCTTTGAAAATCGCGTGAGCTAGCACGGTCGCAGTAGTTGTGCCATCACCTGCCTCGTCGTTTGTTTTGCTTGCTACCTCTCTAACCAAGCTTGCGCCCATATTTTCAAGAGTGTCTTTAAGCTCGATCTCTTTTGCTACGCTTACGCCGTCTTTTGTGATAGCGGGTGCGCCAAAGCTTTTTTGGATAAGCACATTTCTACCTCTTGGTCCCATTGTGACCTTAACTGCGTCGTTTAGTTTTTTTACGCCTGAGTAAAGTTTGTTTCTAGCTTCGTCTGAGAAAAAAATTTCTTTTGCCATTTTGATTCCTTTTATTTAAGTATTCCTAAAACATCTTCTAAATTTAAGATAAGATATTTCTTATCATCTATTGTGATATCCGCGCCAGCGTATTTTGCGAACGCTACAACATCGCCAAGTTTTACGCTATCACACTCTGTGCCGACAGCCACGATTTTGCCAGTTGATGGCTTCTCTTTTGAAGCGTTATCTGGGATAATGATACCGCTAGCTGTGGTTTTGGTCTCTTCCTCGCGCTCGATTAAAACGCGTTTTCCAAGTGGTTGAAAATTCATTTTCGTCCTTTCTAAATTAGTTTTGATTTTCTAAAAGTTGTCACTCTGTATCTTTGAGTGCTAGATTATATGCAAAATTTGATTTTTTGTCAATAGTTTTAGGCTAAAATTTTGCTTAAATTTTAGCCTAAATTGCGAATTTTAAATTTTAGTTTAAAGCCGATTTTACCGCTTCGCTTAGGCGTTTGCCATCGACACTAGCGCCGAATTTGAGCCAATCTCGGCGTATTCGTTTTGCACGGTAGCTGAGATGATGGCTTCATAATCTTTTGCTTTTATACTTTGTGTAGTTTGGTTTGTGGCTTCTCGGTTATAGTTTGATTTTGAAATACAGCGTGGATTTTCGATACTGACCGAATTTAAATTTGATTGTAGAATTTGGAAATTTGGGAGTATTGAAGCGTTTAGCGTAGCAGAAAATCCAAAAATTACGGCGATGAATATATTGATGAATTTATTTTGTTTCATTACTACTATCGCCTTTTTTATTTTTTAATTTTACATTTGTAAAATTTAGCGAATTTTTGCTTTTATCAAATTTAGGCTTTTGCGTTTTTTGTTTTTTTGGCTTTTTGGGTTGTGGTTGTCGTTCAATTTTTACTGATATTTTTTCTGATTTAAACGCCAAATAACTTATCGTTATCAACGAAATAATGGTAGCAATACAAGGATAAATTAACCAGTCATCTGTGTCGTATATGCAAAGATAAATCAACCAAATGAATATTCCAAAATACATAAATAAAAGTTTGCTTTTCATTAATTCGTTTCTTTTATAATTATAGACTGTTAAAGGCACTAGCCAGTAAAGTATTCTACCGCAAATCAATAATGTTGCAATCCATTTACTTATGGAAAATTTCATAAGTGTGGTTGAAGTTGCAAAAATAAATATTAAATGGTCTATAATTGAACTAAACATATCATTTGTCTTTGTGTTTAATTGGCAACATAAAATAAATAATTTTGCAAAAAATAATGAATTCTAAAATTTTTAAAATTATCTCTAATATGTTTTTTTGTAAAAGATAAGTAACTACAAAAACAAAAGAACTCATTGTTGTTCCGTATTTTCCAGAAATTCATCGTTTATAATTTTTTTTACTTTATCTACAACTATTTGTTCTTGGGAAGTAAAATTTGCTTCTTTTGGCAAATGTTTGAAATAATATTTTATCCAAGATTTGGCATCCGATATTCTATCTATTTGTATATTAGCACAATATGCAAACCTGCCACTATAATTTTGGTCGTATCGTAAATTTTTAATATATTCATAATAGCAAGGATTTTCTAAATTTCTATTTTGTTGTTTTATTAAAAGTCCTATCCAGCAAACTAAAATACCAGCAATAAACATAGTTGTTAAAAGTGTTAATTCTCTAAAATTTGTTTTCATTTATTATCTTTTGTAATATCTTCTAAAATTTGCTCTCTTACCATTTTTTCTCCTTGATAAAATTTGGGTATGATACTATTTTTGGATTTAAAATTTAATTCTTAATCGCCAAATTTTGCATTAAATTTATACACACGCCCTCTCGTAATCCATCATCAACGACGATAAAATCTGCGCCACTACCGCTAAAATCGCTCAAAATCGCCTCTAAAAGTAGCGCCCCAGCCACGATAACCTCCGCCCTATTTTCGCCCATTGCCTCATCGGCTTCGCGCTTTGAGAATTTCAAAATTTGCCCTATTGCCCCAGCAAAATCGCTAAATCTCAAAACGCTTCCATTGATTTTGTCTGCGTCGTAATCTTTGGCGCAAACCCCCAATTTAAGGGCGCTTATCGTGGTTGGCACACCGCTTGTGAGCACGATTTTTCCTGCGCCTAAACTGCGCAAAAACTCCCTTGCGCTTCTTGTCTGCTCGTTTGCGATTTGACTAAATTTGGCGTAATTAAAATTTTGTAAAATTCCAGGATTTTCGTTGCAAAATCTCACAATGCCAAATTTAAAACTTTGTCCAAATTCGGCACTGCTTATCTCTGTGCTAGCTCCGCCAAGGTCGATACTGACGGCATTTTGCGCTTTGATACCTAAAATTTGAAGTCTGTTTTCGATACCAAGCCTGGTCAAATTTGTCTCTGTTTCGCCGTCTATTATGCTAAATTTTACGCAAAATTCTTTGTAAAGTTTTTCGAAAAATTCTACGCTATCGCTGGCGACTCGAAAGGCTTCCGTCGCCACAGCGGCGTAAGGTAGGCTAAATTTAGCGTTTTTAAAATTTCGCGCGCAGGTATTCCTGCTCTCTAAATTTTTAGCACAATTATCCAAAATCTCTAAATTTCGCTCATAAATCAAATCCGAAAGTTCTTCTAAAATTTCGCCCAAAGCCCGCCAAATGCGCTCTTTGGCGTCATTTTGCAAAGGTTTGTTTGCCACCAATCCCCTAGCCGAGCCGACTATGCGCTCGCTAGATTTAACTATCTCAAAGCCTGTTTTGGCTGGCTTCATCACGCATGCGCGCAGTGTATTCGAGCCCAAATCAAAGCCTAAAACCATAAATTTCTCCTTACCTTTTTTGGTTATAATAGCGAAAATTTTCTTAGGAGTTAAAATGCTACTTGGAGTAAATATCGATCATGTCGCGGTTCTGCGCGAGGCAAGGGCGATGAACGACCCTGATATCTTAATGGCGGCATACACCGCAATCAGCGCGGGTGCAAATCAAATCACACTTCATTTGCACGAGGATCGACGCCATATCAACGAAGATGATATAGCCGATATCGTGCGCCACTCAAAGGTGCCTGTAAATGTCGAGTGTAGCGGCGGGAGCGAGCTTTTGGAGATTTTGGTCAAGGCTAAGCCATATCGTATCACGCTAGTGCCACACTCTGGCGAGGATTGTGGGCTAAATCTGCACTCTGAGCAAATTGCGAGCGATATCGAGTTTTTGCAACACTCAGGCGTGCGCGTGGGGCTGTTTATCGAGCCTGTGCGCGAAGTAATCGACATGGCAAATGATTTTAATGTCCGCTCGATCGAGCTTCGCACCGGCACATACTCTGTGCTGTTTGCGACGATTAGGTCAAATTTGGCTTTTACGCCACATGCGATAAAGGCATATAATCTCCCGCTGGATACGCTAAAATCGATGTTAAAAGATGAAATCTCCAAGCTTCGCCACATGAGCGCGTATGCCAAGGGGCTGGGTATGAATGTAACTGCTGGTGGGGGTCTGAACTACCAAAATGTCTCTGCGCTGGTGAAAAACAGCGAAATTTCGCTCGTAAATATCGGTCAAAGTATCATTTCGCGCGCGATTTTCGTAGGGCTTGAAAATGCGATAAAAGAGATGAAAGAGGTGATAAAATAGCGGAATTTAGCGTGAAATTTGGCGAAATTCACGCCTGATTTGTCATTGCGAGAAATGCGAAGCATTTCCGTAAAAATAAAACCAGCTAAATTTAAAGCGAAGCTTTAAATTTAGCCACTTCTAAGGTTTTACAGGGGTGGGGGTTGGTAAGGGGGAGGGTAGCGTCTCCTAAAAAGCGCGCCCTCCCCCTTACAGAGAATTTCAAATTTCGCTTAAAATTTAAAAAATCGTTCAATGCTAAATTTAAGTAGAATTTTACTTTAAATTTTTCTGGATTGCTTCGGCGTTATCACGCCTCGCAATGACATGGAATTTGCGTTTTGGTGATTTTTGCTCGTAGATTGCTTCGCTTTCTGTGAAAGCTCGCAATGACAGCAATTTCGCCCTAAAACATCAGTCCGTCTTCTGCGTTTGTTTCAACCCTTCTTGGAAGTGGGGAAATTTTGGTGTAATACTCATCGCCAGCGCCGTATCTACGGGTAAATACTCCACTTGGGACGCTGAAATTTCGCTTAGCTTGCGGGTATTCTTTAAGATAATTTTCCAAAAATTTCGCAAACACAGGCGCAGCAGTTCTACCGCCACCTTCTACCTTGCGCATAGGCTTGTAATCGTCGTTTCCATACCAAACAATGATTTGCAAATCAGGCGTAAATCCGCAAAACCACGCATCAATGCTATCGTTTGAAGTGCCTGTTTTGCCAGCAATCTCGATGCCTTGCACGCGCGCTCTGGTGCCAGTTCCTCGCTGGACGATGTTTTTCATTAGCGTTGTCATCAAATACGCCTGTTCTGGGCGCAAAATGCGTCTGCGCTCAGGCTCGATATAGTGCGTAGTGCCGTTATTATCGGTGATTGCGGTGATAAATTTGGACTTCGTGCTAATGCCAAGACCAGGAAACATCGAATACATAGTCGAGTATTCAAGCGGAGAAATGCCGTAACTTCCGATCGCCACAGACAGCGCTGGTGGGACATTTTTAAACCCATATTCATTTAGTTTGCGAATCGTGCGCTCAATGCCGATTGATTGCATTAAATTTATCGAAGCGAGGTTGCGAGAGCGTTGCAAGGCCTCTTTTATCGTGATATAGCCACTGTATGTGCTATCATAGTTTTTCGGTTTCCAGCTTTTGTTGCTTCCATCATCAAATTCGCGCGCGATATCAGGGACCTCTGTCATCGTCGAATATCCGCTATCTAGGGCGATTTGGTAGATAAATGGCTTGAAGCTTGACCCTGTTTGGCGTCTGCTTTGGCTAGCGCGGTTGAAATTTGACTTCGCATAATCCACGCCGCCTACAAGCGCGATAATTTCGCCATTTTGCGGGTGCGTAACGATAATCGCGCCATTTACATTGCTAGCATTTGCGTCTTTGTTGCGTTTTAAAATTTCGTTGTAACCAAAAATCAGCGCCTCTTGCGCCATTTCTTGTGCCTTTAAATCAAGGCTTGTTTCGATTCTATATCCGCCTGTGCGCACATCTGGTAGCAGTCTCTCTGCCTCTTTGACGATCTCATCGACTGCGTATGGAGCGACATTTTGGGTTAGGGTTTCATCATAGACAAACGGCTCTTCTGCCATTGCGATTTCATACTCGGTTTTGTTTATCCAGCCAAGCTCGTGCATGCGGTAAATTACATTGTTTGCGCGAGAAAGTGCCAAATCTAGGTGCTTGGTAGGGTCATACTGGCTAGGGGCTTTTGGCAAACCCACCAATATAGCGATTTCTTTGATACTAAGGTCAGCTAAATCCTTTTTAAAATACCCAAGCGCGGCAGTTTTGACGCCGTAATACCCGTGTCCGAAATACACTTCGTTAAAATATCTTTCTAAAATTTCCTCTTTGCTTAGGGTGTTTTCGATTTTTAGCGATAAAATCATCTCTTTGATTTTTCTATCTATCTTTTTTTCGCTAGATAAAACCAAATTTTTGACAAGTTGTTGCGTGATAGTGGAGGCTCCCTCCACAAATTTCATCGCTTTTATATCTTTTACAATCGCGCGAAAAATAGCCTCTGTATTAATGCCCTGATGCTCGAAAAACGCGGTATCCTCGATAGCTACTAGGGCTTCTACCATACGGCCTGGAATCTCGTCAAATCTAGTATAAAGGCGGTTTTGTTCGTTGAAAATATTGGCAAGCAAGTTACCGTTTCTATCGTAAATTTTGGTCGTTAGCTCTGGGTGATAATCAATAATTGAGTTCGATTCTAGGCGAATTTGCGTATAAAAATACATAAACACACCGCACCCTGCGAAAAAACAAACCGTAATAAAACTAAATAAAATTCTTACCATCTAAATACCTTTTTAAAATTTCCACATTTAAACCCATAGCGGTGCTAGTATCGCCACGAAAGCTTTGGATATATTTTTGATTAAACCCCTCGATACTCATAGCCCCTGCTTTGCCGCGCCAATCGCCACTTTTTAGATACGCTTCTAAATCTGCCTCGCTAAATTTGGCGAATTTATAACTAGCTACCAAAAGCGTGCTTATCTCAAAACCCTCGCCCACAAAAATCATCGCCGTATAAACCTCGCTAATAGCGTCAGATTGGGCGTTTAGCATTTCTCTTGCGTGGCTAATGTCCTTTGCTTTGCCTAAAATTTTGCCACCTACCAAAACCGAGCTATCGCAAAAAAGCAAATTTTTTGCATTTTTGTTTTTGGCTAAAAACTGCGATTTTTTCGCACTTGCCACGCGGTAAGCGTATGTTTTGGCATCGGCTATGTCGCCTACATTTTCGTCAAATTCAAAGCTAATTTGCTCGAATTTTATCCCAGCTTCCCGCAAAATCTGCGCCCTTGTCGGCGAAGATGAAACCAAATAAATCAAAATCTACCCACCGCTACACAAAGATAGGTGCAAAGCACCGATACAGCGACATTTAGCGGGACAAAATATCTAGCGATGATAATCAAATGCTCGCTAGCTTCGAATTTATCGCCTGCTAAAAGCGCCTTTTTAAACGAATAAAATTTAAAATAAACATAGCCAAAATTTATCAAAATAAACACCGCCAAAACCCACAGCGTAACGATTACGGCATTTATCATAGGGTCTGCAAATTTGAAGTTGTTGCCTATGCTTAGAAAAAATCCACTCACAATTATAATCAAAAAAAACGAGCCAAAAAAGAGATTAAATTTCGAAAGATAAAATTTGATTTTTTCGAAATTTGAGTTTGTGATGTCTGCTTTATCGCTGAAAATTCGAATCAACATGATAATGCAAACATGCGCGCAAATAAAGCAAATCGCCCCTAAAATGTGAATTAGGGGCAAAATTTGATCACTTCTGGCAAAGCTCGTTTCTAATTCGTTCAACCTAGCTTACCTTTTGCAAATTCTAGTGCCCCAGCTAGCGCACTAGAAACCATGCTAGTATCTTTTCCGCCAGCAGTAGCGAAATCATCGCGTCCGCCGCCGTTGCCGCCTAAAATTTGAGCTGCCATCTTAACCCACTCGCCAGCCTTGATTGGGGCGTTTTTCGCTCCGGCTGCGACTGTGATTTTATCGTTTTCGCCCACTTGCATTAGCAAAATCGCAGCCTTTTCGTTCGCGTTTTTAAACTCATCAATCATGGTTTTAATTTCGCCGTTTTCTACTACTGCTACGCAAAGCTTCACGCCTGAGATTTCTTGGCAAGGCAGGGACTTTTGATCGCCTGCGTGTTTTAATTTTTCTTTTAAGCCTTTGATTTCATCTTTTAGCTTTTTAATGCCATCTAGTGGGTTTGCGCCTTTAAATTCAGCTTCAATTTCGTTAATTTGCGATCTTAAATTTAGCGTGAAATTTAGCACTTCTTGCGAACAAATCGCCTCAATTCTGCGCACACCAGCACTTACGCCACTCTCTTTTGAGATTAAAAACGCACCGATTTCGCTTATGTTTTCGACATGGGTGCCGCCGCAAAGCTCCTTGCTTACATCGCCGAAGCTCACCACACGCACTTTCACGCCGTATTTTTCGCCAAAAAGCGCAATCGCGCCTGATTTTTTGGCCTCATCTATATCTAAAATTTCGGTTTTATTCTGCGCGCCCGCGCTAATCCAGCGATTTACGATTTGCTCGACTTTGGCAAGCTCTTCGCTACTCATCGCTTTTGGGTGCGAAAAGTCAAATCTAAGTCTGTTTGCCTCTACAAGCGATCCAGCCTGCGCGATATGATCGCCCAAAACCTCTCTTAGCGCAGCGTGAAGCAGGTGTGTCGCGCTGTGATGACGCGCTATCATCGCTCTTTTGCCAGCGCTTACCACGCATTTTACAAGATCGCCAGTTTTAAGCAGGCTTTTTACTTTGATTTGAGATAAATTTAAATCAAAGAATTTTTGCGTGTCGATAACCTCGCTTTTTTCGATAGTGCCGGTATCTGCGCACTGACCACCACTTGTAGCGTAAAACGGCGTGATATCTAGCATTACCCAGCCAGTGTGTCCTGGCTCTAAACTATCGCAAATTTTAAAATTCTCGTCCAAAAGGGCTAAAATTCGACCCTCACTCTCTTGGCATGAATACCCCACAAACTCATTTTTGCCAAATTTTTCGATAAGTTGTGCGAAATCGCCTTTGGCTTGTGCTTTATCTCCTGAGCCCTTCCAACTGGCTTTGGCTCTGCGTTTTTGTTCCGCCATTAGCTCATCAAATTTAGCCTCATCGACTTTAAGATTTTTCTCTCTTAGCATATCGGCTGTGAGATCGAGCGGAAATCCGTAGGTATCATAGAGCTTAAATGCGACATCGCCAGAGAAAATATTGCCTGAGGTTTTAGCTAATTCTTCGTTAAATAGCTCGATTCCGTTTGCCAAAGTGGCGAAAAATCGCTCTTCTTCGAGTTTTACTAGCTCTTTTACCGCCTCTTTTTTCTCGTTTAAATATGTATAGTGAGAGCCCATACTAGCGCAAACATCATCGACTAGCTTATACATAAATGGCTCTTTTATACCTAACAAATATCCGTGTCTAACCGCCCTGCGTAAAATCCTTCTAAGCACATAGCCTCTGCCCTCTCTATCAAAGTTCGTGCCTTGGGCTAGTAAAAATGTAACAGAGCGGATATGATCTGCGATGACGCGGTAGCTCGCGCCAGTTTCATACTCGTATTTTTTACCACATAGCTTTTCTACTGCGCCGATTAATGGCATAAATAGCGAGCTATCATAATTGCTGAATTTTCCCTCTTTTATCGCTGTGACGCGCTCTAAACCCATACCAGTATCAATTGAAGGTTTTGGAAGTGGCGAGAGTTTGCCGTCTGCGCTTCGCTCGTATTGCATAAAGACTAAATTCCAAATTTCTAAGAAACGATCGCCGTCTCCGCCCATATAATCCTCGTCGCTATGGAAATGCTCGCTTCCTTGATCGTAAAAAATCTCGCTACATGGCCCACAAGGTCCAGTATCGCCCATAGCCCAGAAATTATCGTGATCGCCGAAGCGATAAATTCGCTCTTTTGCGATATGGCGCGACCAAATTTCAAACGCCTCATCATCGCTATCATGGACGGTGACATAGAGTTTGTCTTTTGGGAGTTTTAAAATTTCGGTTACAAACTCCCATGCGTAGGCTATCGCGTCTGTTTTGAAATACTCGCCGAAGCTAAAATTTCCAAGCATTTCAAAAAATGTGTGGTGGCGCGCTGTGTAGCCGACATTATCTAAGTCGTTGTGTTTGCCACCTGCTCTAATGCAGGTTTGGCAACTCGTGCGAATCGGTGGAGTTGGGCGTGGTACCGCACCTGTAAAAATGCTTTTAAACGGCACCATACCGGCATTTGTGAATAATAAACTATCATCATCTGGCACAAGCGGTGAGCTTGGCATAACCTCGTGTCCTTTTGACGCAAAAAAGTCTAAATAAGCTTTTCTAATATCCATTAACTATCCTAAATTTAGTAAAATTTAGCGCCCATTTTAGCAAATTTTGATTTTAAGAAATATAAATTTTTACTCTTATTCGTTATAATGAAAAATATGCAAAATTTACAGGATTAATTAATGAAGAAAAAAATAGCCATAATAGGCTTAGGGGAGCTTGGCGCAAAACATTTCAAAGAGCTTAGAAGAAGCGATTATTTCGATTTGGTCGCGCTTTATGACAAAGAAAAAACCGAGGATTTTGGCCCTAGATATCCACTTTATAATGATTTATCGAAAATGTTCGAAAGCGCCAAACCAGACGCTGTGGTCATCGCTACACCGCCTGCTACGCACAAAGAAATCATTTTAAAATGCATACCTTTTACCAAAAATATCTTTGTAGAATCCCCGCTCGCTGGGAATTTGGCTGAGGCAAGGGAGATAAATTACTCTATTTCGATTAACGGCGCGAAGCTTGGCGTGGGATATGCTGGGCGCTATAATCCTGTCATAATCTCGCTGTGTAGGGAGTTAGCTAAGGACGAGAAAATTTATTCGATAAATTTCGTAGATGGATTTAGCTCTGAGAGTGCAAACTGCTTGCAAAATGCGCTGATTAGGGATTTGGATTTGATTGCCCTGCTTAGCAAATCTGAAATTTCATCACAAAATATCTGCAAAAACGGCGATTCTAACGGCATCGGCGTCGCATTTCGCACAAAGTCGATGAGTAATTGCACGATTTTGCTATCAAATTTATACCCGCTAAAACGCCACGGCGTGGAGATTTGCACAAATTCTGGCGTTTATTTTGGCGATTTAGAATCCCTAAATTTATTCAAAGTCACAAACGACGGACGGATAAATCAGCGTGTAGATCGCGATGATTACGCGCTTAGATACCAGCACAAAGCGTTTTTAAATTTAATCGAAAATTCTAAATTCGAGGGAATTGCGACCCCTGATGAAGCAATCAAACTAAGAGAGTTAATCTCGTGAAAAAAGCCTTAATTCTCCTAAATATGGGCGGTCCAAATAGCCTAGACGAGGTTAGCGTATTTTTAAAAAATATGTTTTGCGATCCAAATATTTTGGGTGTTAAAAGCAAAATTTTGCGCAAAATTTTAGCTAGTTTGATTACTAAAATGCGCGTTAAAGAAGCGCGCCAAAACTACGAAAAACTTGGCGGAAAATCCCCTATCGCTGGGCTTACAAAGCGACTTTGCGATAAGATAAATTTATACCAAAATGAGTTTGTTTGCGATTTTGCTATGAATTACACTGCCCCTTTTGCTCGTGATGTTTTGGCAAAATATGCGAAATTTGATGAAATTTTGCTTTTTCCACTTTATCCGCATTTTTCGCAAACGACGGTGAAATCGAGCATTGATGACGCTAAAAAAACCCTAGCAAATTTAGAAATTTCAAATTTTAAAATAGTTGATATTTTTTACAAAAGCGAAATTTACAACCAAATCCTGCTAAATTTAATCAAAGAAAAAATCAAAAATTTAAGCGCTGATGAAATTTCGCGCACAAGCTTAGTTTTCTCGGCTCACTCACTGCCTGTAAAAATCATCGCCGCTGGCGATCCTTACGAGGCGCAGGTTAATGAGCATGTCAAAATTCTAAGTGAAATTTTGCAAAAATCTGGCATAAAATTTAAAGATATTTCGCTCGCCTATCAATCCCGCCTAGGCCCCGTAAAATGGCTAGAACCAAACCTAAACGAGCATTTGGCAAATTTGCAAAATGAGCGCGCGCTGATTTTTCCGATTTCGTTTTGTATAGATAATTCTGAGACGAAATTTGAGCTTGATATGTATTTTAGAAATGTGGCAAAAGAGCTTAAATTTAGCTATTTCGAGGTTTGTGAGTGTCCGAATTTTGGCGATGAGTTTGCCTCGTTTATCATCACTCACGCCCAAAAAACCCAGGGCTAAATTTAGCCCCGGATTATAACTTATTATAGCCTGCCTTGCGCGCCTTCGTAGATATTTTTCACATCATACACTAGTGAAGTAGAGTAGTCGAATTCTTTAAATTGATTGTGCGCCACAGCGATTACAACGCAGTCGAAATCGCCTAAATTTGGCTTTTCGATTAGCTCGATATCGTAGTAGCGTTTCGCGTCGTCCTTGCTCGCCCATGGATCATACACACTGACCGCGCAACCGAAATTTTTAAGCTCATCAATCATATCAATAACGCGCGTATTGCGTATGTCTGGGCAGTTTTCTTTAAAGGTAAGACCTAAAATCAAAATTTTGCTATGTTTGATTTTTTTGTCAAATTTTATCATCATCTGCACGACCTGCGTGGCGACATATTTGCCCATATTGTCGTTGATACGGCGACTTGCGAGTATGATTTGCGGGTGATAGCCTACCTCTGTGGCTTTTTGGGCTAGGTAGTATGGATCTATGCCGATACAATGCCCTCCCACAAGCCCTGGGCGGAAGCTTAGGAAATTCCATTTCGTCGCGGCTGCGTCGATGACATCATTGGTATCTATTCCTAGTTTGTTAAACAAAATCGCAAGCTCGTTGATAAAGCCAATATTTATGTCGCGTTGTGTATTTTCGATGACTTTGGCGGCTTCGGCTACCTTGATACTTTTGGCGCGAAAAGTGCCGTTTTCTAGGATAGAAGAGTATGTTTCATCGACGATATCGAGGGTGCGCTCATTGCTACCTGAGACGATTTTTTTGATTTTTGTTACGGTGTGAATTTTATCGCCCGGATTTATGCGCTCTGGCGAGTATCCGCAGAAAAAATCCTCGTTAAATTTAAGCCCGCTAGTGCGCTCTAAAACAGGCACGCAGTCCTCCTCTGTTGCTCCTGGATAGACCGTGCTTTCATATACTACGATATCGCCCTTTTTAAGCACCGAGCCCACACTCTGGCTAGCTTTGATTAGTGGCGTGATATCTGGGCGGTTGAATTTATCCACAGGCGTTGGGACGCAAACGACATAAAAGTTGCAATCTTTTAAATCATTTATATCGCAGGTAAATTTAAGCCCATTTTTTAGCGCGGTGGCAAGTTTGTCATCTTCTAATTCTAGGGTTTTATCATGGCCCCCGTTTAGCTCGTCTATGCGAGATTTCATTATATCAAAGCCCACTACGCTGTATTTTGCGCTAAATGCCGCTGCTAGGGGAAGCCCCACATAACCAAGTCCGATAATTCCTATTTTCATCGCTTATCCTTTAATCTTTGATTTCATTTAAATCTTTAATATCTACATGATTTATCTTGTCGCTATCGCCACTAGGGGTTAAAAATCCTTTTTCGACTAGCAAATCAACTATGCTTTTAAACACAGGCAAGGCGTTTTGCGCCGCGTAATAACTGCCCTTTTTAGGCTCTCTAACCAGCACGCCTATGGTGTAGCTAGTGTGAGCGTCGTTCGCAAAGCCAAAAAACGAGCTATTATACGCGCTAGAATATCCGCCGCCTTTGGCAATTCTAGCGGTGCCTGTTTTGCCCCCTACTTCGATACCGCTCGTGCGCCCTTTGCGCCCTGTGCCACCCTCTACTACCTTGATTAAAATTTCTCTCATAACATCTGCTGTTTGCGGGCTTAGCACGGTGCGTGTTTCGCTCTCATTTACAGGGTAAATTTTACCGTTCATTTCTAAATTTTCGACCAGCCTTGGACTAATCCAAACTCCGCCGTTATTAAAAACCCCATACGCGCTTAACATCTGCAAAAATGTCATCTGCGCGCCATAACCATAGCTAATCGTAGCCTTATAAACCTTGCCTTCCAAACTTCGCACGCTAGGGATATTTCCAATCTGCTCGTAAGGCAAATCAATACCGGTTTTTTGCGCCATACCGAAATTTAAAAGCCCGTCATAAATCATCTGCCCACTCATACGCTCGGCGATTTTAATCATACCGATATTTGATGAATGCACAATGATTTCCTCGCCACTCATTGATTTTGCTGGGTGAGTGTCGCGGATAGTGCGCGAACCTAGCTTGTATGCGCCGTTGTGGGTGTTTATAATCTCGGTTGGTTTGACTAAATTTCCCTCATAAGCGATTGAGAAAATTATCGGCTTCATAATCGAGCCAACCTCGTAAGCATACTCGCTAGCGGTCGAATTTAGGTTTTTCACATCTTGTTTTGTGATATTTTCGGGATTATACCTAGCGTTTGTGGCAAGGGAGAGAATTTTGCCTGTTTTTGAGTTCATTATGCCTACGACTATCTCTTTGGCATCGTAAGCTAAGCTAGCTTTATCAATTAGCCTTTCAACATCTCTTTGTAGCGCCAAAGGCACGCTTAAATGGACATTATATCCGTCGATTTTGTTTGTTTTTTTAGTGCTTTTTTCTAGGATAATATTGCCTTTTAGATCCCTTGGGCCCGTGATAAACTCGTCTTTTAGCGGGGTTAGATAATACTCATAGTATTTCTCCACGCCCTTAATGCCGACTACCTTGGTAATCCCTGAAACCTCTTTTTTGTTGATATAGCCTAAAAGCGGGGTTAGGGAGTTTTGGATATTGTAAGTGCGCTTTTCGCCACTTTCGCTTACGCTCATACGCACTGGTGGATTTACACGCCCGCTAGCCGTCTCAAAGGCTACGAAAAATTTCTTTAAATTTAGCTTGTAGGCTAACTCTTTTAAATGCACGGCTGTTTTGGCGTCGATTTTGTAGGATAAAACCGTGGTGCCCTTTGAGCTTTGGATTGTTTTTTTGACCCGTTTTTCGCTATCGCCTGTGTAAATGCAGTAGAGTTTGACAAACAAATCGAGCTTGTGCGGATCAAGAGAGCGAGAGTCTATGCTGACCTTGTAGAGTTTGGTCGAGTTTGAGACGACATATTTGTCTTTGGTGATGATTGAGCCCCTGATTGCGCTGTTTGTTTCGTTTATGTCAAGGCGTGGAAGCCTGCGATCGCTACTAGCAGAGTAAAACATCATCCACACAAACACGCACATCAAAAACCCTAGCACAGCCGCAAGCACGCAAATACCGATATTTGAGTTTTTATCCCGTAAAATCATATCAACTTTTCTAAATCTTTAAATTTTTCAAATCCGCTTGGTAAGTTTTGCAAAATTTGAAATTTGGCTAAAAATTCGCCCCTTGGCATATCTTGCGCCCCCATAAAGCGCAAATGCTCGTTCATAATCTGACAATCAATCAAAAAGTCAAATTTTTCTAAAACCCTACAAAGCGTGATTAAAGCGACCTTCGACGCGCCTGTTTTTAGGCTGAGCATACTCTCGCCACAAAACACCTTGCCCAAAATCAGCCCGTATAATCCGCCAATTAAAACGCCTTCTTCATAGACTTCCACGCTGTGAGCGACGCCTAAATTTGCTAAATTTACATACGCCTCTACAATCTCATCGCTAATCCAAGTCCCATCATCTGAGTTTTGGCGGGTTTGTTTGCAAAGGGTGATAAATCCAGCGAAATTTTGGTCGAATTTTACTTCATATCGTTTTAAATATGGCTTTATCGACTTTTGGGTGCGCACAGCCTTTGGCTCTAAGATCGCGCGCGGGTTTGGCGACCACCATAAAATCGGCTCTCCCTCGCAAAACCACGGGAAAATCCCCTGCGTGTATGCGCTTAGCAAACACTCTGCGCTTAAATCTCCCCCGCTAGCTAACGGGGCGAAATCTGGCGCGGTTTTTGGGTTTGGGAAGGCGTAGAATTTCGACATTTTTATTTTATGACCGTGGCGTTTTGGGGTTCGTCTGGACTTTTGGTTAAACCGCCGTTCTCATCTGCGCTAATTTGAGCAGTATTTGATACCTTCGCGTCCAGCATTGGCACGCTTTCAAAGTCAAATTTAAGCTTTTCATCAGCGAAATCCACAAAAACCCTACCGCCATTTTGTAATGCGCCAAATAAAATTTCCGAGCTAATCTCATCTGAGATTTGCAACTGCACCTCTCGTTTGAGATTTCTTGCGCCAAATTCTGCGCTATAACCTTTTTTTATCAAAAACTCTTTTGCGCCTTTGCTTAGCGAAATTTCGATATTTTTGAGCCCTGATTGTATTTCTCGCACTGTTTTATCAACGATTTTTTCTAAAATTTCGCCTTTTAGCGGGTTGAAATTTATGATTTTATCTATGCGATTGCGAAATTCAGGGGCGAAAAAGCTCTTCACAGCGTTATCGATTTTATAGCTTTCGTCTTTGGTAAAGCCCACTTGTGGCGCTTCTTTGGTGCCTAAATTCGAGGTCATAATGATAATGGTGTTTTTAAAATCGCTACTCGTGCCGTTTGTGTCAGTTAGCACGCCGTTATCAAAAATACCCAAAAATATATTTGTCATGCTAGGGTGAGCCTTTTCGATTTCGTCAAAAAGCACGACGCTGTAAGGGTGTTTTTTGATCTGATTTGTCAAAATTCCGCCATTTTCAAACCCCACATATCCCGGAGGCGCGCCGATTAGGCGGCTCACGCTGTGAGCTTCCATATACTCGCTCATATCAAATCGCTCGAAATTTACACCTAAATTTTTAGCCAAAACCTTGGCTAGCTCGCTTTTGCCTACGCCTGAGCTTCCTGTGAATAAAAACACGCCAATTGGCGAATTTTCGTGCCTAAGTCCCGCGTAAGAGCGCAAAAGTGCCTTGCTTAGGCTAGAAACCGCCTCGTCTTGACCAAAAATTTCTTTTTTGATATTTTCCTCTAAATTTCGCAAGGTCTCTTTATTATCGACGCTTTGGCTTAAATTTGCGATATTTGCGCTAGCACTTAGCACATTTACCAAATCCTCTTTGCTGACATTTATTGCTTCGCTATGCTCTTTAAATGCGTAGCTCGCGCCCACTTCGTCGATCAAATCAATCGCACTATCTGGCAAAAATTTGTCGCTTTCGTAGCGTTTGGCTAAATTCACAGCCTCGCGCAAAATTTCATCGCTAAATTTGACATTGTGAAATTCTTCGTATTTTTTCACAATTCCTTTTAAAATTTCCACGCTATCTTCGATACTAGGCTCGTTTATGTCGATTTTGCATAGCCTTCTAGCAAGCGCTTTGTCTTTGCTTAGATTGCGAAATTCAGCGTAAGTCGTGGCGCCAATTAGGCTAAGTGTGCCGTTTGCAAGGCCCGGTTTTAGCAGATTTGACATATCCAAATCCTCGCGCGAGCCTGCCCCTGCACCAGCAATCGTGTGAATTTCATCGATGAAAAGTATAGCTTTATCATTTTTGCTAAATTCATCGATTACATTTTTTAATCTCTCCTCAAATTCGCCCCTTAGCGTCGTCCCAGCTACGAGCGCGCCCATATCAAGGGCAAAAATCGTTTTATCAGCTAGCTTTGCTGGAACCTCGCCATTTGCGATTTTTAGGGCAATTCCCTCGATAATAGCTGTCTTTCCTACGCCTGCTTCGCCCACAAGGACTGGATTGTTTTTTTTGCGGCGGCAAAGGGTTTGCAAGGTCTTTTCGATCTCTTTTTCGCGTCCGATTAGAGGGTCGATTTTGCCACTTTTTGCCATTTCGTTTAAATTTGTCGTATATAGCTCGCTAGCTGGTTTTTTTTTCTTTTTGCTCTCGTCATCTTCGCCTAAAAAATCATTAAAAAGCCCCTCGTCCATCTCGCCATTTTCGCCGTTTTGCGCCATATCGCGGTTGTCGAACCATTGTAAATATCTATCTCTAAATTTATCAAAATCGTAAGAATTTATCCCGTAAAATTCGAAAATTTTAGCCGCGTCTGTATCCTTGCTAGCAAGGACATAAGATATAAAATCTAGCTCGTTTTCGTTGTCAATGCTCTCCTCAAATAGCCCCATAATGCGCGCCAAATCGGTTGTCGCTGCGACCTTGGTGCGGTTTTTTTCATCTGATTTTGGCATTGAAGCGATTAGCTCGCCAATGCTGGTTTTGAAATTTTCATACTCAAAATTTGAAAACTCGTTTTCAAAAAAATTTCTAAAATTTTTATCTGAGAAAATTTCATATATCACGCTTGCTATGCTAACATACTCAAACCCGCCTTTTACGGCGTTTCGCACAGCGTTATCAATATCTTTTTGTAAATAAAATCCTATCATTTATCCTCCTCTATAATACATTTTAGTGGGAAGCCCTCTCTCGCGGCTGCCTCTAAAACGGCTTCTTGCTTGCTTTTGGCGATCTCTTTGGCATATACCCCACAAATCCCGCGCCCGTTTTTATGGACATTTAGCATGATTTTGACTGCGTTTTGCGTGGTGTGAGCGAAAATTTCGATTAAAATTATCACCACAAAATCCATTGGCGTAACATCGTCATTTAGTAGCACCACGCGATACGGCGAAGGTTTGAAGGTCTTAACTCGCACCTTTGTGCTGGTTTTAGTTGCCATTTTTTATCCTAAGCATATCTTTTTCTATCACCTTAGTAGAGACCATACCCAAATAATACGGCTTTCCGCGCTCATCTCCCTCGTTTATATCTGTCAGTGTCTGATACTCGCCGTCCTTAAAAACCACCTTAAATGGGATTGAAAGTGCGTGGCGGTAGTTGATATCGGTTAAAATTTGCTCCACGATACGGGAATTTTGCTTGTCGTTTGCTATGAAATAATACGCATTGTATTTTTTGGTGAAATTCTCCACGACCTGCGCATCTGTGATATCCTCGAAGTGTATTAATCCAACCATCATAAAATCATCTGCGTTTTTTAGCTGATAGTCCATTAGGTGCGGAGCCTCGATTTTGCACGGCTCGCAGTATGTCCCAAAGATATCAAACATCAAAATTTTATCGCTACCAGCTAATTTAAAGCCCTTATTCGTGCGCTCGATCACCACTTCGCCACCCACGACGCTTTTTAAGCTAAATTTTTCGCCCACGCTAAATGGGATAAATTTCGCCGCCACTTCGCTATTTTGCGCATTTTGTGCACTTTCATCATTACAACCACAAAGAAGCAATCCGGCAAAAATCAGCGTTAAAATTTTTCTCATAATCTCTCCTTTTTACTTAAAATTTTTCATTGCGCTTCTAGCCTCTCTGTCGGCTTCCTTGCGTTTTAGCGCCTCTCTTTTATCATGCAGGTTTTTACCACGCGCTAGTGCTACCCTAGCCTTGACGCGGTTTTTGTCATTTAGATACAGCGAGGTAACGACCAGCGTAAGGCCGTCCTTGCTGACATGACCTAGAAGTTTGTCGATTTGCTTTTTGTGCATTAAAAGCTTTCTTGGAGCCTTTTCGTCTGGGCGAAAATGCGGGTTAGTGTGCTCCAAATAGCTTATGTGCGCCCCTAGCAAAAACAACTCGCCTCTTATTATGCGACAAAAGCTGTCTTTGAGATTTGCCCTGCCAGCGCGCAAGGATTTGACCTCGCTACCCTTTAAAACCACGCCAGCTTCGAAATTTTCTAAAATTTCGAAGTCGTGGAAGGCTTTTCTGTTTTTTGTAAGTTCTTTTATCATTTTTTTACCTTAAATTTACCTTGAAACACGAACTGCCACTTCCGCTTAAAAACTCGCCCTTTTCTAGGCGCAAATCTGGATAAAGTGCGCGCGCTGGGGCTAGCAAATCATTTAAGCTATCAGCGTCAAAATTACTTAAAATTTCGCTTGATTTTAGCTTTAAAAGCTTGTTAGCTAAGCCTAAATCAATTTTGTCAAAATGATTTTTTCTAAATTCCCTATACACTGCGCCAGTATCGCAAAATAGCCCTTTTAGGCAAAGGCTAAGTGGCGGGATTTCATCATCAAACGCTTCGATTATTTCGCCTTTGCCACTCACATTTGCGCTTTTTTCGCCAGTTAAAAAAAAGCAAATATCGCTTCCGAGTGAATTTGCAATTTGCATTAAATTTGGCTTTGAAATTCCCAAATTTAGCTCATCATTTATCATTTTTAAAAACGCGGCACAGTTACTACTACCGCCACCCAATCCACCGCCTGCTGGAATTTGTTTGTAAAGTTTTACATAAAATTTTGCAAAAAATTCATCGAGCTCGTTTTTGTAACCGCTCTCGCACAGCCGCTCGTATGCGCTTTGGATAATGTTTTTACCAGCGATTTCTTTGTTGCACTCTATGCAAAATCCGCCACGCTCGCCACGCTCAAAGCTGATTTCGTCGTAAATTTCATCGCAAATTACAAAACGAGAGGCGATATCGTGAAATGCGCCGTTTGCGCCAGTAATTTTCAAAAAAATGTTTATTTTAGCAAAACTTTTCAAATCTTTATCCTATTCCACAGATATTTTACTTCGCCATCGCAAATTTCGATTATCGCGTGAAATTCGCCCAAATTTATCAAATATTCGCCGTTATTTTGAAATTTAAAATTTTGCGCGCGAAGTTTTTTGCCGAGCAAAATTTCATTTTTATCGCCATTATAAAAATTTTCTTTTAAATTTAGATAATCTTTGGGATTTATACTCGCTTCGTCATCAAATTTGGTATTTTCTAGGCTAAATTCGCCCTCGCTTACTCGGCAAAGCGCGCTTAGTGTCCCGCACACGCCTAGCTTTTCGCATAAAAGTTTGCCGTATGAGCGGATATATCCGCCCTCACTAACTGAAATTTTAAAGCTCAAAAACGGGTGGCGATAGCTTAGGATTTCGCACTCATACACGCTCATAACCTGCTCTTTAAGCGCCACTTCCTCGCCTTTTCTAGCTAGTTCATACGCACGCACACCACCGATTTTTTTTGCGCTAAATTTTGGTGGTGTGTATCGCACAAGTCCAAGCAAGTTATCCCTTGCACCCAAAATTTGCTCCATGCTAAGCTTTGGCACATTTTCTACGCTATAAATATTTTCGTTATCGCCACTTTCGCTACTAGCACCAAACCACAGCGTGGCGATATAGACTTTGGGTGATTTACGCAAAAAGCGAAAAAACCGCGTGTATTCGCCAAAACCAATGACCAAAGCCCCGCTAGCAAAGGGATCTAGCGTGCCAGAAAATCCGGCTTTTTTCACACCGTATTTGCGCTTCAAGCGTCCTAAAAACTGATTTGATGAAATTCCGGCAGGTTTGTTTGCTAAAAAAAGTCTATTCATACTAGTTTTTGCACGAAATTTTTCATTATCACGCGCTCGATTCCGCCGAAATTTATGGTAAGTTTGTCGCCATTTACCGCGCTTACTTTGCCCATACCAAAGAGTTTGTGGGTGATTAAATCGCCCTTTTTAAACTCGCCGTCACTTTGCGGGCTAAGTGGGGTGTCGATTAACCCTGCTTCGCCTAAAAATCGCGATTTGGATAGATAGTCCCGTTTCCCGCGATAAAAGCGCGAATTCGCAAAACTAAGCGTTAGCTCTTTTTTCGCCCTAGTTATGGCTACATACGCTAGCCTGCGCTCCTCTTCTAAATCTGTCGTATCGCTGATGATTGGGAAAAACCCCTCTTCAAGCCCAATGACAAAAAGGTGCGAAAACTCCAAACCCTTGCTAGCATGCACGCTCATGATATTTATCGCCTCTGCGCTGATATTGTCTTGATCGCTAAGAAGTGCCAAATCGTTTAAAAACTCACCCAAATCAAAATTTGGCTTATTTATGGCTTCATCTTTTAGCATAGCGCAAAATTCGTTGATATTAGCCAATCTATCATCGCCCTCTGGCATGCTCTCGTAGTATTCTTTTAGCTCAAATTTATCCAGCACTCCGTCGATTTTTTTCTCCACGCTTGGCTCGTGCGAGAGTTCGTTTATGTGGAGTTTGAGCTTTTCTAGGGCCTCTTTTGCTTTGGCGCTTAGATTTGCACCCTGATCTGAAAACGCGTCAAACAGGCTTAAATGCTTCCTTGCGCCGATTTCATCGAGCCTTGCAAGGCTAACCTTGCCAATGCCTCTTTTTGGGACATTTATAATGCGACGCATTGAAAAATCGTCATTTTCGTTGATGATTAGGCGCAGGTATGCGATGATATCTTTGATCTCGGCTCTTTCGTAAAATTTCACGCCACCTACTATGCGATATGCGATTTTCGCGCGGTTTAGCCCCTCTTCGAGTGCGCGCGAAAGAGCATTTACGCGGTAAAGCACGGCGATTTGGGCTGGGTGGATACCTGAGTTTATGAGCTCTTTGATTTTCGCTGCTACTTGCGCGCTTTCGTCGCTTTCGTTTTCGCAGTGTAGGATTTTGATATCTTCGCCCTTGCCAAATGTGCTTTTTAAATTTTTGCCAAGGCGGTTTTTATTGTGCGAAATTAGCTCGTTTGCAGCGAAGAGAATTTGGCTAGTCGAGCGGTAATTTTCCTCTAATTTCACATATTTTACATTTTCAAATTGATCGCGAAATTTTAGGATATTTTCCACCCTAGCCCCACGCCAGCTATAAATACTCTGATCATCATCGCCCACGACGGTTAAATTTTGGTGCGCTTTGCAAAGCTTTTGCAACAGTTTAAACTGAATTTCGTTCGTGTCTTGATACTCATCGACGGTTATGTAGGTGTATTGGCGCGAAACTTCATCGCAAAGCGCCTCGTTTGCGTCTAAAATTTTATAAGGAAGCACGAGCAAATCATCGAAATCGACTAAATTATTGCTTAGCAAATACTCCTCGTATCTGGTGTAGGCTTCTAACATTTTGGCGTAAAATCCCTCATTTGCCTGCTTGATATCATCGCTTAGCGAGGCGATATTGTTTTTAAGCTCATCTGGGCTGATTAGGGCGTTTTTGTATTTTGAAATTTCATTTGCCATGGTGCTTGTTTGCAAATTTATCTCAAACGATTTTAGGATTTTTTTCTTATCATCAGTGTCTATGACGGCGAAATTTGGCTTACGGCCAAGCTCGCTAATGTAAAATTTCAAAAACAAAAGTCCAAATTTGTGAAATGTGCATAGCAGCGGCACACCCACTTCAAGCCCTAAATTTGCGATTAGATTAAGCGCGCGAGAGCGCATTTCGCTAGCTGCTTTGTTTGTGAAAGTTAGCGTGAGTGTGTTTTGCGCGGGCACGCCGTTTGCTAGCAGGTAAGCTAGGCGCGCGGTGATTGTTTTAGTTTTGCCACTACCTGCGCCCGCTAAAATCAGCATAGCCCCGTCTATATGCAGTGCTGCCCTGCGTTGAGCCTCGTTTAATTCGTCTAAAAATTTCATATCTTTCCTATCTAGCGAAAATTCTGCGAGATCTCTCTTTTTTGATCCACTCGCTATCTATTTTGGCTAAATTTACAACCACTGGGGTATTAGCTTGGATTATCTCCATTATAGCATACAGCGGGATTGATACGACCGCTGCGAAATCCTCGCTACCAAAACCAGCTTCAAATTTCAAATCGTCCTTTTGGATATGCGCGCTTGAAAGCGTGTAGTTTTCTAGCTCGAAGAAAATCACAGGTTTTTTGATAAAGCCCGCACTTATCTCGCTAGGAAGTTCGGGGTCGAATTTCACCTCGCTTGTGCGCGCTACCACGCCAAAACTCTCGCCAAGCTCGAAAAAAAGCTCCAAAATTTCTTTTATATGCGCAATCTCTTTTTGTATGAATTTTTCGTTTTCTAAAATCATCTTTACTCCTTTACAAACTCGCTAACAAGGGAGCGAATTTGAGAAATTCCAATCTCCCAAAATTTATCATCGTCTAAATTTAGCCCAAATTTTGCGACTAAATTTTTAGGCGAATCACTTCCGCCCGAGCTTAAAAATTCAGTGTAAATTTCGGCGAAATTTGAAATTTTGCCACTTTTATACAGCCCATAAAGCGCCAAAACTAGCAACTGCGCGAAGCCATAAGAGTAGCAATAAAACGGCGTGTGGATAAAGTGCGGTATATAACTCCACCAAATTTTATATTCATCTCTAAGTTCTAGCGCCTCGCCAAACATTTTTTTGGACTCTTCTAGCCAAATTTCATTGATTTGCTCTGTGGCTAGCTCATCAGGCGAAGCGTGAATTCTGCGCTCAAATGTCGTAAAACCTATCTGGCGATACAGTGTGGCAAAAATATCTTCGAGTTTGTTTGCTATCATGGCACGAGCCACGCTTTTATCGGCGCGTGAGAGCATATAGTCAAAGACTAGCATTTCGCAAAATACAGAGGCTGTCTCGGCCGTGGTAAGTGGCGTAAATGAGTAAAAATATCCCACGCCATAGCTTAGATACTGGTGGATTGCATGACCTAACTCGTGCGCTAGGGTAAATACATCGCGACGCTTGGCGGTGAAATTTAGCAGCACAAACGGGTGTGTATCAGCCGAACCAGAGTGCGAAAATGCACCACTTTGTTTATTTGGCTTTGGCATAGCATCAATCCAGTTTTTCGCAAACGCTTCCCTTGCGATTTGCCCAAATTTAGGGTTAAATTTATCAAAGGCGTCAAGGACGATTTGTCTGGCCTCATCAAAGCTAAATTTGCTATCGTCGTTTAAATTTAGCGGTGCGTATCGATCAAAATCATAGAGCTTTTCAAGTCCCAAAATTTCGCGCTTTTTATCATAGTAGCGCCACACTAAATCAAAATTTCGCTCGGTTGCGCTAATGAGCGCATCGACGCTTGATTTTTCGATTTGGTTTTCTTCGTGCATGATTAGCTCGCCTTGTGCGTATCCGCGAAGCTCGCAACTGATTTTAAGGCTAGTTTTTATCATATTATAAATGTAGGTTAAAAGGTGTGAATTTTGCTCTAAGACCGCACTTAGCGAGACTGCGGCCTGCTTGCGTGCATTTCTATCGCTATCGTAAAGGTGTGATAAAAGCTCCTCTTCACTGATTTTCTCGCCCCCAAAGTCAAATTTTAGCCTTGCCATACTCTCATCAAACAGCCTCGAAAACGCCTCTGCGCCAACCACGCTCGTTTTTAGCAAAACCTTTTCTTCAAGCAGGCTTAACTGGTGCGATTTGTGTTTTTTAAGCAAATTTAAATAGTAAGCAAAACGCCCGCTACCCGCGATGAAATTTTGCGCTCTCTCCTCGCTAAGCTCGTTAAATTCTAGCTCGAAAAATAGCAAATTTTGGGCGATATCGTTGCAGATTTTGCTCCACTTTGGCTTGCCTTGCCCCACGCGTAGTATCTCTGGCGAAATCTAAATGCACGAAGCTCATAATCTTTGAAATTTGCGCGTTTATGCGCTCGTATTCGCCTAACGCTTCGCAAAATTCATCGCAGGTTAAATTCGCTAAATTTCCCCTAAATTTCGCCTCAAATTCGCTAGCCTTAGTGCGTGTATTTTCTATGGCAAGCTCAAATTTTTCCTCGTTTTGAAATAATTCACTCAAATCCCAATTCATACTTTTCCTTTAAATTTTTGGCGCAATTCTAGCCAAAAAGAGTTATACAGTGGTAAGCGACCAAAAATTTGGTCGCTTAAATTTTTAAATTTTAATGTTTTGAAGTTTGTGAAACGATAATTGTAAAAAGTGCGTCGGTAGAGCTATTTAGGGCTGTTTCCATTGAGTCTTGGATTACAGAGATTATGACACCGACGGTGATGACCTTAAATGCGATATCGTTGTCGATACCAAAAAGCGCACAAGCAAGCGGAATAAGCATAAGCGAACCGCCAGGCACGCCACTTGTGCCACATGCGCCCACGGCTGAGACTACGCATAGAAGCAAAGCTGTGCCAAAATCTGGGTGAATTCCTAGCGTGTATGCAGTCGAAAGTGCCAAAATAGCGATAACCACAGCGGCTCCCGCCATATTTACGGTAGCTCCTAGTGGGATAGAGATAGAGCTTAACTCATCATCAACGCCAAGTTTTTTGCAAAGGTTCATATTTACAGGGATATTCGCAGCCGATGAGCGTGTGAAAAACGCTGGAATTCCGCTCTCTTTAAGGCAGGTAAAGACGATAGGGAAAGGGTTTTTCTTGGTTACGAAAAATACGATTAGCGGATTTACCACAACAGCTACTAAAATAAGTGCTAGCACAAGCACGCCTGTAAGCTTAGCATAGGTTGCTAGACCTTCCACGCCCAAATCATACACAGTGTAGGTAATAATGCCAAAAATACCGATTGGCGCAAGCTGGATTACGACTTGGATTATTTTCGTTACACCTTCGCTTAAATCGCCGATGAAGCGTTTGGTTTCGTTCGTGCAAAATTTAAGCGCGATTCCAAGTCCTACCGCCCATGCGACAATACCGACATAATTACCGCTAGAAAGGGCATTTACAGGGTTATCAACGATTTTGAAAAATGTAGTTTTTAGCACTTCCCAGACATTTGCAGGTGCAGGTGAGTTTGCCGCGTCAACGCCATCAAGCGCAATCGGAGTCGGAAACATAAAGCTTACTCCAACGCCAACAAAAGCAGCCAAAAGCGTGCCTACGATATAAAGCACGATAACTCTTTTTAGTCCTGTCGTGCTTCCAAAAGTTTTATTGACAAGCGAACTTAAAATTAGAATAAAAACTAGCACTGGGGCGACAGCTTTAAGCGCACTTACGAAAAAATCACCAAACAATCTAGCCAAATTCGCTATATTACTCCACGCATTTGTTTCACCGCCGTCTAAATCCAGCCCAGATACACCGACCCTAGCAAAATACCCTAGCGCAGCACCGAGCAAAAGTCCGATGATAATGCGCATTATCAGGCTTTTGTTGCTGTAACTTTGTATTAGCTTATCTAAATAAGTCATCTTGCCTCCCTTTCAATGAGTAAAATTTGTCGCAATATATCTAAATTTTTATTTAACATTATTTAAATTCTTTAAAAATTTAATAAAATTTCATTTTACATTAAATATTAAACGCTAGAATTACGCCCAAAATTTTCAAAATTTTAGGAGCTTAAATGTATCTATTCACGAGCGAGGTCGTAAGCCCTGGTCACCCAGATAAATGCGCCGACATAATCGCAGATTCAATTGTCGATGAAATTTTAAAAAAAGATCCCAAAGGACGCGTAGCTAGCGAGGTTTTCGTAGCGGGCAAACATATCGTAATCGGCGGCGAAGTAAATGCCAAGGTCGATTTTACACACGATGATTATCGCCATATCGTCAAACGCGCTCTTAGCGACATTGGCTACAATGACAATCCATTTTTTACCCGCGAGCAATGCCTACACCCGCAAGATGTCGAGGTCGATGTATATCTAAACCAACAAAGCCCAGATATCAATCAAGGTGTAGATCAAGAAAGTGGCGAGATCGGCGCGGGAGATCAAGGCATAATGTTTGGCTTTGCGAGCTCGGAGACGCAAAATTTCATGCCAGCAGCGATTACTTATGCAAGGCTTCTTTGCGATAAGGTTTATGAGTATGCCAAAACTCACCCAAATCAGCTTGGTGTGGATATTAAAACACAAGTTACGCTTGATTATGGCACGAAGTCAAATTTTGAAGACTGCAAACCACAATCAATCCACACAATCGTAGTAAGCGCGCCTTGCGTGGAGAGCATGAGTATCGAATATGTGCGCGAGCTAATCCAAAATTTAATCGACACAGCAGGCCTTCCAAAAGAGCTTTATCAAAAAGAAAAAACCATAATTTATATCAACCCAACAGGTCGCTATGTAAATCACAGCTCGCTTCACGATAGCGGTTTGACTGGACGCAAACTCATCGTCGATAGCTTTGGCGGATATTCGCCGATCGGTGGTGGCGCGCAATCTAGCAAAGACTACACCAAAGTCGACCGCTCGGGGCTTTACGCAGCGCGCTATATCGCTAAAAATATCGTCGCAGCAGGGCTAGCGAAAAAATGTATAATCCAGCTAAGCTATGCTATCGGCGTAGCAAAACCAGTTAGTGTGAGTGTCGATTGTATGGGCACAAACGCTGGTATTGATGATGATACACTATCGAAATTTGTCCTCGAAAATTTCGCCCTAACCCCACGCTGGATTACTGAGAAATTCGGCCTAGACAAACCAAGTGCCCAGACATTTTTATACGCAAAAGTAGCTGCTTACGGCCAAGTCGGCAACCCAAAATACCCATGGGAGCAACTCGATAGCGTAGAGCTTTTCAAATCTTTGAAAAAATAAAATTTCGCAAGGAATTTAACCTTGCGAAATTTTTAAATTCTTAGTTATTTTATGACAATTTAATCTTAAATTTAACTCCGAGAAATTCCGATAAATTCGGCGAAATTTAACACTTTTTTAAGTAAAATTTTTGCAAAATATCGCATACTTTTAAGGGGTGAAAATGCAAGAAAAACACTACGAAGTCGTCATCGTCGGCGGCGGTATTTCTGGCGGTGCGCTAGCATACACTTTGGCGCAATACACTGATATAAAATCCATCGCAATCATCGAAAAATACGAGGGTTTAGCCACGCTAAATACAAAAGGCACGGCAAATTCACAAACGATCCATTGTGGCGATATCGAGACAAACTACACAATCGACAAAGCCAAAAAGGTCAAACGCGCAGCCGATATGATTGCGAAATACTGCAAAAAGCACGATTATATCGGTAAATTTATCTTTGAAGGGCAAAAAATGGCAATCGGCGTGGGCGACAGCGAGGTCGCTTTTATCAAAGATCGCTATGAGGTTTTCAAAGAGCTTTATCCGTATTTGGAATTTTATGACAAAGACAAGCTAAAACAGATCGAGCCAAAGGTCATTTTCGATAGCAATGGCAACCCTCGCCCCGAAGATGTCGCAGGTCTTGGCGTGCAAACTGGCGCATATACCACGATTGATTTTGGCGCCATGACAAATACCCTAGTCGAAAATGCGCAAAAAACAAAGGGCAAAATTTGCGATTTATACCTAAATTCTGAGGTTCAAAATATCACAAAGGTAGGCGATAAATTTTATATCCGCACTGCAAACAAAATTTCAGTCAGCGCTGATTTCGTCGTAGTCGATGCGGGCGCGCACTCACTATGGCTAGCGCACAAAATGGGCTATGGCAAAAACCTTAGCGCGATTTGTATCGCCGGAAGCTTTTATCTAACCAAACAAAAATTACTAAACGGCAAAGTCTATATGGTGCAAAACCCAAAACTCCCATTTGCCGCACTTCACGGAGACCCTGACCTGCTAGCTGATGGTTGCACGAGATTTGGTCCTACTGCGCTAACTATGCCAAAATTAGAGCGTTACAAAGGCTGTCGCTCGGTGCCTGAGTTTTTCCAATCACTAAATTTCACGCCAAAGGTCGCAAAGGTATTTTGGAATAATTTCGGCGATAGCGATGTTAGAAATTTCTTGTTGCGAAATATTGCGTTTGAAGCCCCAGTTTTAGGCAAAAAACTCTTTGTCAAAAATGCCAAAAAAATCATACCTAGCATTAGAGAAGAAGATATCTACTACGCCAAAGGTTTTGGAGGCGTCAGAGCCCAAATCATCGACCAAGACAAGCTTGAATTGCTTCTAGGCGAGGCTAGAATCGACGATAATAACGGCGTGATTTTCAATATGACTCCAAGCCCAGGTGCGACAAGCTGTTTTGGCAACGCAGAGCGCGACGCTATCTCAATCTGCTCGTTTTTGGGCAAAAAATTCGACGCTGAAAAATTCGAAAACGAACTTGTAAAATAATTAAATTTATGCAGAATTTTTCTGCATAAATTTTACTTTTAAATTTCAAATTTTAACACAAAGGAAAATTTAATGAAAAAAGCAAAAATCATAGCCACGCTTGGCCCAGCTAGCGATAACGAAGAGATAATGGAAGCCATGGTTAGGGCTGGGGTCAATGTTTTTAGACTAAATTTTTCGCACAACTCGCACGAATATCACGCGCAAAATGTCGCAAAAATCCGTAGTGTGGAGAAAAAGGTCGGATTTCATATCGGGATTTTGCAAGACATCTGCGGCCCTAAAATCCGCATTGGCGAGCTTGATACGCCTTTCGAGCTAAAAGCCGGCGATCGCCTCGATATCTACGCCAAAGAGCAAATCGGCACCCAAATCGCCCCGCACCACTACGCTCTTAGCATTAATCAACCCCAAATTTTGCCTATGCTAAAAGCTGGCGAATATGTCTATCTCTACGACGGCATAATCCGCGCTAGGGTCGCTCACAGCGGAAACGATGTCGTCCAAACCGTCATCGAAAACGACGGCACCCTAAGCTCGAAAAAGGGTGTAAATTTCCCAAATACCGTCCTTGGCATAGATGTCATCACGCCAAAAGATAGAGCCGATATGGAATTTGGCGCCACTCTTGGCGTGGATTTTGTGGCAATCAGCTTTGTGCAAAGCGCAAACGACATAATCAAAGCAAAGAAAATTTTGCGCGCTTCTGGCTCACACGCACATGTTTTGGCAAAAATCGAAAAATTTGACGCTGTGGAAAACATAGATAGCATTATCGACGAGAGTGACGGAATCATGGTCGCTAGGGGCGATTTGGGTATCGAGGTGCCGTTTTACAAGGTGCCTTCAATCCAAAAATTGATTATCAAAAAGGCAAACGAAGCCGCCAAACCAGTCATCACAGCCACTCAAATGCTTCTAAGCATGACGCGCAACGAAACAGCCACCAGAGCCGAAATCAGCGATGTCGCCAATGCCGTGCTTGACGGCACAGACGCTGTAATGCTAAGCGAAGAGAGCGCAGTAGGCATAAATCCAGTCGCTGTCGTGCGCGCTATGTCGCATACAATACTAGAAGCGCAAGAGATCTACGCTTACAACCGCTTCAAGCACGAAAACCACGATAGCACCGATATCATGGCAGAATCAGCCGTTAGGCTAGCAGGTCAGCTAAACGCGGATAAAATCATCGCCCTAACCTCCTCTGGCAAACTAGCCGTGCAAATGGCGAGATATCGCCCAAATATCGATATCCTAGCCGTTACTCACGATATAAACACAGCGCGCTATCTCACGCTTTGTTGGGGTATAGGCCAAAGCCTAGTTATCGCCGAGGAAGCCAAGCTTCACACGCTCATGGCAAAGGCTATCAAAAGCGGCGTGGATTGTGGCGCAATCAAGCTTGATGGAACATATATCATGACGGCAGGTTATCCAACAGGTGTAAGCGGGACTACAAATCTTATCCGTATGTTAAAGGACGAGCAAATATCCTACTACTTACTAGACGCGTAAAACCTAGTAAATTAATAAAATTTGTCGAATTTACTAAAAATTTAAGTAAAATTTAGCTTCGTTAGCAAAATTTTGGAGTATAATACGCCCCGTTTTAAAGGAAACGAATATTTTATTTAAAAGGAGCAAAGTTATGAAAAAATTAGTTTTCTTAACATTGTTTGGTGTTGCGAGTTGTGCATTCGCTGGTATAGCTGAGGAAATGGACGCAAAATGTCAAGCAGGAGATTATCAAGCTTGCACTGAGCTTGGTATGAAATACTACCGCGGTCAAGATGGTTTGCCACAAGACCACGAAAAAGCTCATAGTTATTATGATGAAACTTGTAATAAACACAATTACGCTGAGGCTTGCTACCGCGACGGAATATTCCACTCAGTAGGCGTTGGTGCAGAGCACAACCACGATCGCGCAATGCAATCTTTGAAAATGGCTTGTGATCAAGGTCACGAAAAAGCTTGTAAAATGGCAGAGAGAATCAAAGACGATAATTAATCACTATTTTTACTCTGTTTTTACCACTGCGCCGATAAAATAAAATTCGGCGCAAATTATCGAATTTACACAAAATTTAATTAAAATTTAACTCTATTATAACTATTTTAGTGTATAATCACGCGTTCCAAAGGAAACACATATTATTTTTACAAGGAGAAAGTTATGAAAAAACTAGTTTTCTTAGCACTATTTGGTTTTGCGAGTTGCGCATTCGCTGGTATAGCAGAGGATATGGACGCAAAATGCGAAGCAGGAGATTATCAAGCTTGCACTGAGCTTGGTATGAAATATTTCCGTGGCGAAGATGGCTTGCCAAAAGACTATGACAAAGCTCACACATATTATGACAAAACTTGCAATATCGCTAAATGGGCTGAGGCTTGCTACCGCGACGGTATCTTCCACTCAGTTTTAGACGGCAAATGGCATAATCACGATCGTGCAATGCTATCACTATCAATGGCTTGCGAGCAAGGACACCAAAAAGCTTGCTCTATGAAAGAAAGAATTGCTAACGATAAATAATCGTTATTTTACTATTATTTCTACTTCGGCGCCGAATTTTTCGGCGCTTTTTTTATGCCCGAAAATTCTTTCTCATTGTAAGAAGCATTATTTTTGTCATTGAGAGCTTTCGCTACCGCAAGTTCCTAAATACTGCCCCGATTTTGTCATTGTAAGCGCATTGCGACGAATTGTTATTTTTGTCATTGCGAGCAAAAGCAAAGCGTCAAGACGCTTTGCCGAAGCAATCCAGGGAAATTCAGATAAATTTGATAAATTTAAATTCTCTCTAAATTTTACTGGATTGCTTCGACCACTGCGTGGTCTCGCAATGACAAAGCAAATAAAATTTGCAAAATTTCTCAATGACACAAAATCTGTTTTCACAGAATTTCAAATTTCACAGAATTTCAAAATTTATGTTTCAGCTCCAAGCTAAGCATATCCGAGATTTTCTCAGCCTCGAAATACTTCGCCTGCGCCTTCATATAAGCGCACATTTGGCGGTCTTTCTCGCAAATGCCATGCTCCAATAAAAACTGCACCGCAAGCGAATTATCCATAAGCGCAGAAAATTTAATAAAGCCTTCAAGCTCCTTTTTATCGAGCTCGTTTATCCCTTTATACTTCAAACTTTCCTCGAAAAACCGCATTTTATCGGCGTGAAATTTCGAAAAATCGTAACTCTGCGCAATGCGCCTAAGATCGCTTGGCGGGGTTTTTAAAAGATAATCGAGCGTGATATTTTGGTCTTTGATAAACTCCGCCTCGCTCGAAGTTATATCAGCGACCACGCCATTTCCTAGCGGTGCGCCATTAGCCAAAAAATATGCAAACGCGTCGAAATTATCGCACGCACTAGCCATTTTTGCGTCATTTTCGCTAGGTTTGGCGCCACTACTTACCAACAAATCTATTAGCGCAAACAGCTCCTCGCTGTCAAATTTAGTGGAATTTTCGTCATTTGCCACACCTGCGCCGATATCGCAACCATAGGAATTTACGATATTTAAAGGATTGTCAAATTCGCCCTCGTTATAATTCAAATTCGGGCTGAATTTTAAAATTTCAGTGATTTTGTCGAAGTCAAATTTGCCTGTGCGCGAAATTTTGGAATTATAGATAAAATGCGTAAAAATCCGCTCGCCATACTCGCCAAATTCCTCATTTATGCGCTCAGCATTTGCGCGCGCAAAATCCAAAAGTCCGTCTAGCGCGTTAGAAATTTGGTCGTTTGTAGCGTTTTCATCGTGGAAAATTTCAAAATTTGGCGCAGTATCTGCAAAAACACCATTGCTAGAATTTGCGTCCAAATTCGGCGCAGTATCAGAAGTAGTATCGGGCGCAGTATCCACAGAAATACTCTTGCTTAAATTTTGCGTAAAATTTTGTGATAAATTCTGCGTAAAATTCTGCTCATTTGCGCCAGCCAAACAAACAAACGCAACCAAAATATAAAAAATTCCGCCCATTTGCCCTATTTTCACTGCAACTCCCTTATTTTTTCGTGCATATAGTAGTGGTCGCAATACTGATTGATGAGCGTGCCGTCTTTGGCGTAAATTTTAAGCTCATATTCGATAAATTTTTCGCCTGTGGGGACATTTTTGTAGGTCATTTTATCGGGTTGTTGCTTTTTCTCAAACTCCGCAAACTCACTAGGTATCATCTCAAATGAGGCTATATCGTCGATTTCGTAGCCCTCTTTTAGCCCAAAATGATAGCCAGTAGTCCTATTTAGCGGACTATTGGTATATGATCTGGAAGTGAATTTACGCTCTAAATTTAAAAAAATTATCGCTGTTTCATTGCCTATATTTTCGCAATATTTATTTTTTTTATCTGTATCTGTGAAAAGAAATAAACAAAATTTATCCCCGCAAATCGCCTTTTGTTTTTTGTATTCTACTGGCCATTTGCTCATATTTGAGGTGCGGATTTTTTGCGTCCCTTCGTGGGTTTTGATCTCATAGACATTTTCATCTACTGGCAAAACCTCGCTATCTCCGTGAAATTTGCCGTATTTTTGGGGCGTGATTTCGGTATTTCTATTTAGTTTAGGCGGGAAATCGTAAGCTTCAAGCGGGATTTGCAATCTTGAAATCGCCTCGAAATTTTGCTCGGCACTGCTAGGAAACCACACCGTCCTACCTGGATTTGAGTGTAGATCAAACGAGCCAATGTATTGCCTAGTGATTTTATGCGCCGTTTGCTTGTAAATTTCGTTTGCGCCCTCTTTTAGGGTGATATTCCACGATTTGTGCCTGAAAAATTTCTCCTTTTTTCGCACTTCCTCGCTTGGCGAAAAATCATCTTCTATGTATAAATAATGCTCCCCCGGCATATCTTCGCCCAAAAGATAATCAAACGACAAGCCGTCGTTGTAGCGAAGCCACACGCCATGCTTATCGCGCAAGTAAATATAAGGCACACTAATGGCATCAGGAAATGCCCCATCAATCGCATTTTCCCAAAATATAGGCTTTGGGGTTAAATTTTGCGGAAAAGGGTTGGCTTTTGTATCTGCAAACTGGCGCTCGTAGTTTGGGATTTGCAAATCGCAAGCGTCGCTGGGCTCGCTCGGATCGCACCCAGCTGGCGGCGAAAATAAAGCATGTAAAAACATATAAATAGCAACGCCAAAAACCAAAAGCAAAAAACCAGCAATACCAAAAACCCAAAGAAAAAATTTGAAAATTTTTTTAATCATTATTTTTTATAGCGAATTTCCACCGATTTTTTGTGCGCTGTGAGCCCCTCAGCCTGTGCTAGTGCCATGCACGCTTCGCCCAGAGCGTCGATTGCGCCCTTGTTTAGCGCGATTACCGAGCTTCGTTTGATAAAGTGATAAACCCCAAGCGGCGAGAAAAATCTCGCACTGCCACCTGTCGGCAAAGTATGATTTGGCCCCGCCAAATAATCCCCCATAGCCTCAGGCGTGTAATGCCCCAAGAAAATCGCGCCTGCGTGTTTAATGCGCGCAAGGTAATCGTAGGCGTTGTCCATGGCGATTTCTAGGTGTTCGACGGCTAGGTCGTTCATCAAATCTATCGCCTCGTCGAAATCTCGCGCGATAATAATCGCGCCCTTGTCATCAATGCTCTTTCTAGCGATACTCTCGCGCTCTAATGTAGGCAAAATTTTATAAATTTCATCTTTCACGGCAAGGGCAAATTTCTCATCTGCGCTTACCAAAATACTACTTGCGATCTCGTCGTGCTCGGCTTGGCTTAGCAAATCCACAGCCGTGTGATACGCACTTGCACTAGCATCTGCTAGCACGCCCACCTCGCTAGGACCTGCGATCATATCGATATTTACATCGCCAAAAACGAGCTTTTTAGCTGTGGCGACAAAGATATTTCCGGGGCCTGTGATGACATCGACCTTTTCTATCGTTTCCGTGCCATACGCCATGGCTGCGACTGCGCTCGCACCGCCTACTTTGTAGGCTTTTTTGATTCCTAGCACATGCATGGCAGCTAAGAGAAGTGAATTTACCACTCCGCCCACAGCAGGGGTGCAGACCGTGATATCAGCGACACCCGCGACGATTGCAGGCACTGCGTTCATCAAAAGCGAGCTAGGATAGGCAGCCTTGCCACCTGGGATATACAGCCCCGCGCGATCTACGGGTGTGATTTTTTGGCCCAAAATTTCGCCGTGCGCGCCGAAGTCAATCCAGCTTTTTTCGAGTTGCTTTTCGTGATAGGCATAAATGCGATCATACGCCACTTTAAGCGCGGTTTTTAACTCGTCGCTTAGCTCGTCGAAAGCCTTTTTCATCTCATCTTGCGAAATCGCCAAATTTCCCTTAACTTCCCATTTGTCAAATTTGGCTATTTGCTCGTTTAACGCCTCATCGCCACGCGCCTTGATATCATCGATGATACCGCTTACGATCGGCATTACCTTTTGCATGTCCATATTGCCACGATTTACCAGAGCCTCGAATTCTTGCGCGAAATTGCTATCTGTGCTTTTTAAAATTTTCATATTTAATCCTAAAATTTTGATTGTAAAAATTTGAAGTTTATAGCATAATTTGGTTTTGAATTTAATAAATTTGGGAATTTAATGTCATTGCGAGATTTCCGCTACCGCAAGTTTAAAATACTGCCCCGATTTTGTTGTTGCAAAAAGTGGAGTAAAATTTGCCCGCTATTGTCATTGCGAGAGAGTAAAACGAACGAAGCAATCTACGAATTTAAAAATTTAAGCGTGTGTTTTTGCTGTCATTGCGAGCGTAGCGAAGCAATCCAGTAAAATTTAAACAATGTTTGATTTTATAAACGGCTTCGCCGTTGCTGGATTGCTTCGAGTTTTTTCAAAACTCTCGCAATGACACTTTTTTTGTCATTGCGAGGAGCGTAGCGACGAAGCAATCTAGTAAAATTTAAACAATGTTTGATTTTATAAACGGCTTCGCCGTTGCTGGATTGCTTCGAGCCTTTCGGCTCTCGCAATGACAGATTAAGCGTTTTCGATTAAGGCGATTTCGTCGGCGCTTAAATCATAAAGTGCAAAAACAAGCGAATTTAGTTCGTTTTCGCTTCTTAAAATTTGCGATTTCAAAGACAGCACCCGAGATTTGTATTCACTAAAAAAACTCTCGTAGTAGTTTTTAAATTTCACTTCGGCAAGTTTGTCGGCGAATTTTTCTTTTTTGGCTTTTGTGTATTCTTTGATAAATTCGTCGAATTCTAAATTTTCAAATTCGGCTAGTTTTTGCGGTATTTTTTCTAAATTTAACTCGCGCAAAAATTCGGTTTTTGTGGTTTGTAAATTTGAGTTTAATTCTATTAATTTATCGGCTAAATCTATAAAAGGTTGTTGATTATCAGTGAAAACTAACGGAAGTTGCTCTATTGTTGATTTTTGTATAGCTAACGAACCGCTTGCTAAATATTTATCTTTGAATTCAATATTTAAATAGCAAGTTATAAATTTAGAATTTAAAATGGCTAATAAAAATTTTGGATTAAAATTTTTAAAATCGTAAATTCCATAGCAACCTACACCCAATGCCAACGGCTTGTCGCTATAAACAGCTTCAATTCTTTTAGATAACCCAGCTATTGCAATTTTCGGTTTATTCCAAAATTCAAATTTTGATTTTGCTATGATATTTTCATCAAATTTGATATATGGATTTGTATAGATTTTTTTCATATACGGAATTTTTTGATTTAAAATTATATATGGGTCTATCGTTCCGCTAACTATAAATTTTATTCCATCGCTATTTTCATTTAAAAGTGGAATAATTTTTTGAGCTTCAAAACCAGTTGTGCCTGAATTTATCAAAATTCCAAAATCTTTTAATTTTTTAAATCTATTAAATGGATTTTCTTTCTTTTCAAATTTACTTAAATTTTCTAAATCATTTATATTATTTAATTCATAATATTTTTGATTTGTAATTGCTGAATTTTTGTTACCGATAGTTATAATGGAAGCAACACCGACATCTTCAAAAATTAATAAATCTTTATGAAAAATTACAACAGATTTTAATGAATTAGATTTTAAAAATTCAAGCGTTGGTTTTGCATAATCTGCAATTAAAAGCTTATTTGGGATAATCCAACCATAAGCTCCATTTTCTTTTAAGATTTCATAACCTTTTATCAAAAATGGCAGATATAAATCCCAAGAGCCAGTTAGAAGAGGAAATTTGTAAAGTATTTCTTTTCTATCATTTTTATTCATATTTTTTGCATTTACATATGGTGGATTGCCGATGACGCAGTCAAATTTGAAATTAAAAGGGAAATCTAAAAGCGAATTCGCGCATTTTATATTATTTGATAAATTTGTCAGTTTTCGCCCCTTTTGCGCGGTGCGGAGCCAAAGCGAGAGTTTGGCGATTTGCACAGCGTCGGCGTTAATATCCACGCCAAAAAGGTTGTTTTCTAAAATTTGGGGTTCTATGTCGTATAACGGCAAAGCTTCGTTTTCGTAAATTTTGCGAAATTTATCTAGGTTTTTGTGTTCGTTAATGAGAAAATCCAAAGCCCCGTTTAAAAACGCACCCGAGCCACAGGCTGGGTCGATGATTTTTAAATTTAGCAAAAAATCTTTGTAAGCACGGATATTTTCGAGCGTTTGCGTTTCTGCTTTGCTAAGGCGTTTTGGGTTTTTGGGAAGTGAAATTTCGTGCAAATTTAGCCTTGACTTTTCGTTTTCGCAAATCTCGCCTAGCGTTTGGCTAATGATAAATTTCACAATGTATTCAGGCGTGTAGAAAATCCCGTCTTTCTTGCGTTTGCTATCTTTTTTGTCGAAATTTTTGTTTTCGACTTGGGCAGTGAGCTCTTCGAGGTCGCTTAGGCTCTGCTCGAAAATATGACCTAGGATATTCACGCCGATATCGCTTGCAAAGTCGTAAGATGAGAGTTTGGCGATATAGCTTTGTAAAATTTCATCGCTAAGCCTTAGCGAATTTAGCGCCTCATCAGTGGCGAAAAGTCCGCCGTTGTAAGCTAGGACGCCGAGTTTGTCGTTGCCTTTGTCGATAGCGTCAAAATAAATTTGCCAAATTTCATAAAGGTTAAAATCGGTGAATTTTTGGTTTTGCCACTGCTCGTGGATATCGGCGACGAAATTTGAGCGTAAAAGTCCGTAATCTTCGGCAAAAAGGACGAAAATTATGCGGTCGCAGAGTTTTTGCACTAGGCTTAAAATTTCTTTTGGCGAAATTTGCGGATTTTCTTGGACGGCGTTTTCAAAGAGTTTTAGGCGAAATTCACTAAAATCAGCGTAAAGTCTTTTTGAAATTTCTCTATCTGAATTCTCGCTTTTGTCCCGCAAATCAATAGTTTTAAACGAATTTATATTTTCGAAGCAAAAAATTTGGTGAAAAAGCTCGAATTCATCTCGTGTCATAGTAAAAAGACTAAATTTTTCATAAGCGGTTTTTTTGTCGATATACAGGCGGATTTCATCGAAATTTGAGATGATGATATAACGGCTTTTTGAGTTTGAATTGTGATAATTAAAGGCTTGATTTTCGATTTTGTCCAAATCGTGCGTTTTTTGGTCTTTTAGCTCGATAACACCGATGACTTCGCTGTTTGCGCCTAGGATTGCGCCGTCTGCTTTTTTGGCGTCAGTTTCGTTTTTGCTCTCTCTTGCTAGGTTGAAATTTTGCGGATTTGTCGTTTTTAGCGTGTAGCCTAGGCAGGCCTCAAAAATATCGTGTAAAAAATCGGTCTGATACTCTTCTTCTTTGTAGCCTTTTATGGCGTCGATTTTAGCTTGAAATTTGAGTAAATTTTCGTAGCGTTCGTTTAAAGTTTTTTCATCTTGCTTTTGTTCTTTGATGATTTTTTCTTTGAAAAGTGCCATTTATTTCCTTTTAAATTTATACTCATACCTTTGCAGTTGCGAGATATTGCCGAGAATTCCGCCTTGGTGGATATATAGGACTTCGTTTGTGAATTTTTCGCGGTTAGCTAAAAGCGTAAGAAGTCCCACGGGGTCGTAGATAAGATCAAATTCTATGCCGGTTTGCGCACGGGCTTTCTGCCAAATTTCATAAAGTTCGGCGTAAGGTTTGCCAAAGTGAAATTTGCGTGGCGAGGGCAAAATTTGCACGCCCGAGTGCGGATCTAGGGCTAGTATTTGCTCTCTCAGATACGAGCAATCGCCCACGCAAGGTGTGGTAAAGACGCGAAAACGGCTGTGTTTGGCTAGATACGCCGCACTCGTGCCTGTGCCACTAGGCAAAAAAATGTCAAATTCTCGCCCATTTTCGCGCGCATACTCTTCGATAAATTTAGCCTGTGCGATAAATCCAGCCTCAGCCTCGCCCTGCGCAACCCCCTCTTCGATAAAAATCGTGCTCTCATCGCAAAGGCTAAGCGCAAACTCACGGCGATTTTGCGCCACGAAAATCTCCATGCCATTTTCTAGTGCGGCGGCGAAATTCCCGCACGGGCGCGCGCTTAAATTTTCGCTTAAATGCGAGATAACAAACTGAAATTTAAGGCCCTTTATGCGGGCAAAAACGCTTTCGTTATACATAGCGTTTGATTGCGAGCTACCAAAGCTTACAATCTTTGAAATGCCCTGTAAATCGGCACTGAGTAGGGATTGAAGCTTCCTTGCTTTATTGCCGTTAAAAATCCCAATCAAATCATCACGCAAAATTAAAAAGCTAAAATTTTCGATTTTTATCTTTTGGATTTTTGGGGGTTGTAGCGAAATTTCGCCCGTTTTTTGCGCCTTTTCTACTTCGCGCAAATTGGCTTGAAACTCAGGCGAGATTATGGCGCACTCTGTAAGCTCGCGCGAGTATTGCGCCCCGCCAAAGCTATCTTGTCGCATTTGCGTCAAATTCCAAAAATTTGCGGATTTCTTCCATGGCCTCTTTGTTGCTAAGCGTAAATTTGATTTCGATTCTACGGCTTGCGTCTTTGTCCTCGACGCCGTCAGTTAGCACAGGCTGAGAATAACTGCGCCCGCTTGCGATTAGGTATTTTTGCAATCTCTCGTCTTTGTTCCACTCGTTTATGAAATTCATGACCGCTAGCGCGCGTTCTTGCGAAAGGGCTAGGTTGTATAAATACCCGCCGTCGCTGTCTGTGTGGCCCTCGATGATGATTTGATCTAGGCTATTTCTGATTTCATCATTATCCATAAGCGCGCTAAAATACCCTTCTAGCGCGGTTTTGAAACTCTCTTTGCTACCCTCTTTAAGCTCGCTTGAACCCTTGTCAAAAAGCACGGACGAATTTAGCGTCATCGCCCCGCTCTCGCTATCTATGCGGATTTTGCCACCTAAGCGTTCTTTAAGTTCGGCGATTAGTTTGACCTTTTGACCGGTTAGGTTGCGAATTCGGTTTTTGGTGACATTTAAATCGTGCAAAATTTTGTTGAAATCGCTCTCTTTTTGGGTTAGCTGATCGAGCAAAAACGCGATTTTTATCTCTTTTTCGGTAGCTTCGGTGCGAGTGTTTTTCAAAAGCTCGCTAATGTCGAAATTCTCTTTTTTGAGTTTTTCTGCCATGGCGCTTAGATCTTCGATTTGGATAAAATAGATCGAATTTTGCTTGCGAAGGTCGGTGTTTTCGACATTTAGCTTTTCAAGCTGTTCGGAAAAAATCTTATTTAAAGCCTCTAATTCAGCGGATTTTTTCTGCGAGGATTGAAGCGCGACCATAGTCTTTTCATGCTCGCTAGTTTGGGCTTTGAGGTCGTCTTGCACTAAATAATACTTAACGATAATCCCGCCAATTAGTAAAATAAAGACAAACAAAAGCCCCGCCATTAAATCAGCGTAAGCTATCCAAAAGGTCTCTTTTTCGCTGGTTTTACTCTTCATTTTGGTTTTCTTTTTCGTCTATGCTTTGAAGCGTTTTGCGTAGCTCGTCGATGATACCCTCTGAGCTTGTGTTTTTGCCTAAGCTAGAATCAAAAAGCGATTTGATTTCGTCATTTAGCTCTTTAAAACTTGCCTTAAAGCTCTCTCTTGCGTTAATTTGCTCGCTTAGCATATTTTCGTTTAGGGATTTGATCTGCAAGGTAAAATTTACGATTGCCTGATTTAGGGCGTCTGCGCTGGTTTGCAGATTTGCGCTTTTTTGCTCAGATGATTTCGAAAAGCTCAAATATCCCGCTGAAATGCCGTTTTGGATCTCGACCATATTGCTCGTAACGGCCTTTAAAGACGATAGAATTTGGTCGAAATTTTTGCTGATTTCGCCGTGAGTTAGGTTGGCATTTAGTATCATTTCGTTGGCTCGCTCTAATTCGCTTGTGGTTAGCACAAGGGCGCGCTGCTCGGCGTCAATTATGCCTTGAAGTGTTTGCATTTTTTCATCAATTGCGACATTTAGGCTATCGCTAAGGGTATTTGAAGCCATAGCCATGAAAGAGCGCGAAACCTCTGCGTTGCGATCGAGTATCTCGCTAAGGTAGCTTTGCGTGATTTCCTCTTTGCTCCAAAAAAAGTTTTTTGTAGCGTTTTTATATTTTAAAAGCAATCTTTCGAATTTGCTAATTCCCTTTTTTTCGAAATAAATCCACCAAAGCGCTAGAAAAATACCATAAATCGACACATAAAACGCCGTGCCAACGCCACCTAGAAGCCCAGCAATTTCGGTCTCTAAATTTGCGATATTTGATGATGAGAAATTTGGCATAGAAATCGCAATGCTGATAAATGTGCCCAAAATGCCCAGCATTGGGAAAACACCCACCGCGACAGAGGCGTAGTTGTCATTGCGAAGCGAGTGCGAGTATTCATCTACGAAATTTTCAAATTTAGCGTCGGACTTTTTTTTAGCGCCTATGCTAAGGAGATTTTCGACGATATAGTTTTTAAGTTCGGTTTTGAAATTTTCGATACTATTTTGAAATTTCAAACAGCCAAATTCAGCATTATGCCTAGCCAAAAATAGCGCAATGATGAGCAAAAAGCCCATCATTACGATCGAGTGAAGCTCGACTTTGAAGTTGATTACCTTCAAAAATCCTAGCAAAAATATGGCGAAAATCGCCACAGGAACAAACACGATTTTCAGATAAACGCCAAGTAGTGAGCGCTCTGGATTTTCGGGAAGCGTTAAATCTAAAATTTCTGTTGTTTTTTCCATAAATTTGCCTTAGTTTTTGTTTATACAATTTAAATTTTCAAATGCGACAAGCAATCTTTTTACCATACTTTCCTCGCCACATCTTAGCCATTTGCGTGGATCGTAGTATTTTTTGTTTGGCTTATCTTCGCCTTCTGGGTTGCCGATTTGACCTTGCAAATATGCTCTGTTTTTGAGCTCATACTCTCTCACGCCGTCCCAAAACGCCCACTGCGTATCGGTGTCGATATTCATCTTAACTACGCCATAGCTTACAGCGTCTTTGATATCTTTGATCTCGCTACCGCTACCGCCGTGGAATACGAAATTTACAGGTTTGGCGTCATTTAAGCCAAATTTTTCTTGCACGAATTTTTGCGAATTTCGTAGAATTTCAGGGCGAAGCACGACATTTCCCGGTTTATACACGCCATGCACATTGCCAAAGCTCGCTGCAATCGAGAAATTATCGCTGATTTTTTTAAGTCTTTCATACGCAAGCGCGACATCTTCTGGTTGCGTGTATAATAAAGCATTATCAACGCTTGTGTTATCTACGCCATCTTCCTCGCCGCCTGTTACGCCAAGCTCGATTTCTAAGGAAATTCCTAGCTCGCTCATCTTTTTAAGATACTCTTCGCAAGTGCTTAAATTTTCTTCCAAACTCTCTTCGCTAAGATCTAGCATGTGGGAGCTAAATAGTGGCACGCCGTGCGCTTTTTTATACCCTGCGCTTGCCTCTAATAATCCATCAATCCAAGGAAGCAGTTTGCGCGCTGCGTGGTCAGTGTGTAAAATCACAGGCACGCCATAATACCTAGCTAGCAAATGCACCTGCAAAGCACCTGCGACTGCGCCCATAATCGCGCCGTTTTCGCACTCTTTGCCCGCATAATAACTCGCTCCGCCATTGCTAAATTGGATAATCACAGGAGAGTTTGCCTTTTTGGCGCTCTCTAAGACAGCATTTACAGAGTGGCTTCCTACGACATTTACAGCAGGGATTGCAAAACCCTCGCTCTGCGCGTATTTGTAGAGCTTGCTAACATCATCGCCAAATAATACACCAGCTTTAACTACATCTAAAACACCCATTTTGCACCCCTTTTTTAAGATTATTTGTATTCGATTTTTGCTTTTTTAAGCAGATCTTGCGCTAATTTTTCTGAATTTGCGGCTGCTTTTTCTTGGCGGATTGAGCCTTCGATTAGAGGTTTTACCTCGCTAACTGGGACTTGGCGTTTTGCGATTTGATCCTCTTTTAAGATTACATGGTAGCCAAATTCTGTCTTAACAGGAGTTTTTGAAATTTCACCTTTTTTTAGCGCAAATGCAGCGTCCGCGAAAGGTTTAACCATAGCGCCCTCTTTTGGAAACGCTGGTAGTGCGCCACCTGATTGTTTTGCGGCTGGCTCGATTGATTTGGCTTTTGCGATTTCGCTAAATTTAGTGATTAGTGCGCCACCATTTAGCCCTTTTAGCTCATCAATCACAGCCTTTGCCTCGGCGTCTGTTTTTACCAAAATATGGCGAACTTGGGCAAGTTCTGGATTTACAAATTTGGCTTTATTTTTGTTGTAAAAGTCTTGAACCTCTTTGTCGCTGATTTTGATTTTTTTGGCCTCTTTTGATTGCCATACGCGCACAGCTAGGTTGTCTTTTTGGAACTCTAACTCTTTTTTATAAACTTCGTCGTTCATAACGCCTGCTTTTTTAGCTTGTTCTACGACAAGTTTTCTAGCGATAACGCGGTTTAAGATATCTTTTTTGGTGTTTGCTGGCAGTGAAGCGAATTGTTGTGGAGCTATGCCTTGGGCTACTAGAAATGGAATAACATCGTTTTCTGTGATGTTTTTGCCATTAGCAGTCGCTAAAACTGTCGCATTTAGGCCCATGGCCACAGCCAAACTAAGTGCTGAAAAAACTAATTTGTTCATCTGAATTCCTTGTAAAAAAAATCGCAAGATTATAGCCAAAGCTGGTTAATGATTAAAATTTTGCCCGCCTTAGGATACGCATTTTCGCGTATCTATGAGCGGGTCAGTGTAATTGAAGTGAAATTTATTTTACTTCTACCTTCGCGCTTTTGCGAAGTTCTTGTAGTTTTTGCTCTAATGCAATACCTGCTTTTTCCCCTCTTAGTATGTTTTGGATAAATGGTTTAGCCTCGTCTTGGCTAAGCTGTTTTTTAAGCTTGCTATCCTCTTTTAGGATAATGTGATAACCAAGCTGAGTTTTGACAGGAGTTTGTGTGATAGCACCTCTTTTAAGCTTATTCGAAGCGTCCCAAAACTCTTTTGGCATCATCTCTTGTGTAACCCATGCAAGATGACCCTTTGTTTGCTTCGCCTCAGGCACGATTGATTTAGCTACTGCTAACTCTTCGAATTTTTTCACCAAAGCGTCGCCATTTAAGCCTTTTAATGCTTTGATAATAGCGTCAGCGTCGGCTTTTTTCTCTACTGTGATATTAGCTAGTAATTGAGCAGCTGGTTCGACGAGGGCAGCTTTGTTTTCGTTATAAAATTTAGCGATATCTGCGTCGCTAATTTGAATTTTTTGCGATAGTTGGTGTTGATACATTTCGATAGCGATTCTATCTTGCGCTGATTTTAGGGCGTCTTTATACTCTTGTGTGTTTGTAACGCCACTTTTTCTAGCCTCAGCAGCCAAAATTTCAATATCAATTGCTCTGGCAAGCACCATTTGTTTTTCTTGGTTGCTTAGTTTGGCTGGATCTTTGCCAAGTGCTGCTAGATGTGGTGCAATCTCGGCTTCTGTGATTTGCGCTCCATTGACTGTGGCAAAAACTGTCGCATTTAGGCTCATCGCTGCTACTAAACTTAGGGCTGAAAATAGTAATTTTTTCATTAAAATTCCTTGTAAAAAAAATCCTATAATTATAGCTAATAGTGGTTAATGATTAAAAATTTTAGTGTAAAATAGGCGTATGAGAACGAAAAAAGATATAAAAGAGATTAAAAATTTATTGTTATCAAATTTTGGCAAACCAACAAGCGAACTTAAATTTAACAACCTTTATGAATTGATTGTCTGCGTTATGCTCTCAGCCCAATGCACCGATAAACGGGTAAATTTAATCACACCTGCGCTATTTATGGAGTTTCCTGACATACACTCGCTCGCAAATGCAAATTTGGGCGCGGTTAAAATGCTAATAAATTCGTGCAGTTTTTTTAATAACAAAGCGCAAAATTTAATCAAAATGGCAAAGTCTGTGGTAGAAAATTTCGGTGGCGAAATCCCGCTAAATGAAAAGGATTTGCTTAGCCTTGCAGGGGTCGGGCAAAAGACAGCCCATGTCGTGCTAATCGAGCATTGTGGGGCGAATTTTATCGCCGTGGATACCCATGTTTTTCGCGTTTCGCACAGGCTTGGGCTAAGTAGCGCAAAAACGCCAGAACTAACCGAAAACGACCTTACAAAGGCATTTGTAAGCGATTTAAACTACCTGCACCAAGCTTTGGTGCTATTTGGACGATACACTTGCAAAGCCGTCAAACCAAAGTGTGCGGAGTGTTTTTTAAATCATCTTTGCAAGAGTAAGGATAAAATTCTGTGAAATTTCGCAAGGAGCGATTATGAGAGTAGAAGATAGTTCTTACCCATTAATGGGAACAAGAATAGTTTTAGATGAGGAAAAAATCAAGCAAGAGGGCAAATATAATCTCGATGAAATGTATGCAAAAATCGATGAAATGGCGCAAGTTTGCAATATGCAAAAACACGATAGGCATACTTTTTATGCGATAAAAGGCGAAAAAAGCTTGTCTGATTTAGGAATTTTTATTTGGTCGTATCTAATGAAAGCAAAATGGGTTACAACAAATGTCAAAGAGTGGGTGTGGCTCGATGAAGATGAGGGCGATGAGAGTTTGATGGATAAAGCAAAGGAGTATTCTAGAAAATGAAAGCACGAAAAATGATAAATTTTGATTTATCAACAATAGAGTATAGTATGGTGGGCATACTAGCCCACCATAAGTGTCAAATAAAAGATTAAAAATAATAAAATTTAATAAATTTATCCTACATTTTTAATGATTTCTCGCACGGCATTTAGGATTTTTTCGACTGATTTTAGCTCGACTTTTTCATGCGTGCTGTGTGGTGAAGTGATATTTGGACCAATCGAAGCCGCCTGCATCTCGCTATCTTTTGTGATAAAAACGCCACACTCTAACCCAGCATGAACGGCTCCCAGCCTAGCAGTTGGCACAAATTTTTGCAAATTTTTTAAGATAAATTCGCTAAATTCGTTATTTTGTGGTTGCCAAGGCTCACTCGTTTCGCCAAAAACGCATTCCAAGCCAAAATTCTCAGCCAACATTTTGGTTTGGTATTTCACCCCTTTTAAGCCCTTTTTGCTCATCGATCTAGCGTAAAACAAAAGTTCAAATTTGCCGTTTTTTTCACCAGCCAAAGATAAATTTATGCTAGTTTGTGGCAAATTTAACTCATCGTTAAAATCCCTAACGCCTTGCTTAAATTCGCAAATGAGATTTAAAATATTGTCCGAATTTTCATAAATTTCACACTCTTTAAACCCTAAAAATTTATGTTTAATAAAATTTGGAAAATTTGAAATTTCATTTTTAAAAATCGCCGTCGCACTAGCTTTTGCAGGGATTGAATTTGCCCTTTCGCCGCCACTAAATTCGGCGATTTTACCGCCATTTTTAGCGATAAATTCGGCTAAAAATTTAATCGCATTTGGCAAATTTTTATGAATTTCGATTCCACTATGACCGCCCGGAAAATCATCTATAAAAATCTCATAGCAAAAGCCACTTGTCTTCTCGCGCGCGCTGTCGCAAAGAGCGCGGATTTCGGCACTTCCTGCGCATCCGATTATGACTTCGTTTTCATCTTCGCTGTCTAAATTTAGCATTTTTTTGCTTTTTATAGTGCCTTCAAATTCTCTAACGCCCCAGAGCCCCACTTCTTCGTTATTTGTAAAAACTGCTTCGAAGTTCTCAAACTCGCTCATCATCGCCATGATTATGGCTACGCCAATTCCGTTATCAGCCCCAAGTGATGAGTTTTTCGCGCTTAAAAATCCGTCATTTTCGACTGGCTCGATTTGCGGCGCAAGTCCTACTCCAACCATATCATAGTGCGCTTGCAGACAAATTTTTGGCTCACCTTTGCAGACATAAATATTTCCTGCGTTATCAACTTCCACGCTAAATTCGTGCTTTTTTGCAAATTCTACTAAAAAATCGCGCAGTTTTTCCGTTTCATAGCTAAGGTGTGGAATTTCGCAAATTTGGAGAAAATAATTCATAACTTTTTTCATTTTTTCGCCTTATTTTCGCTTATCACTTACGATTTTGCCCTCGTAAGTGGTCTTTGCGATAGCTTCTAGCATTGCCTTTGTATCGGCATCATCGCGCGCTAGCACGCTGGCTGTTTTAGTTGCTAACTCCACGCGTGCGCTGATTACGCCATCGCACTCACTTAGGGCCTTTCGCACCATTTGCGTGCAGAGCGGGCAGTGTATTTTCTCTACATAAATTTCAATCTCTCTATCGGCGAAAACCGCGCTAACAAGGGCAAATAATAGTAAAATTTTACGCATAAATTTCCTTATTTTTGTTTAATACTTAAAATTTTGGCTTTTTCGTATTTTGCGTTTTTCAAAGCCTCGATCATAGCGTTCGTATCGGCGTTATCTTCGGCGATGACGACCGCTTTTTTCTCGCCCTCTTTGGCCTCGACGCTGATTACCCCCTCGCATTTTTGCAAGGCAAATTTAATCGAAGCTGCGCATAGGTTGCAATGGATTTTTCCGACTTGGATTTCGATTTCGCGCTGTGCAAAAAGCGCGCCACAAACGAGTGATAAAACTAAAATTTTACGCATAAAATCTCCCTAAAATTTCAGGATAAAATAGAAGTAAAAATATCAAAATTCCGCTTAAAATGTAAATAAAATACCATTTTTTGCGACCTGCGCCGATAACGCATGAGTTTTTACGAAATAGCACGAAATACAGACTCGCAATGTAAAAAACAATGGAAATCGCCGTAAAAATGGGGCGAAATCTCGCCAACTCGTCCGCAAAGGAAAGTGCCGAAAAACTCACCCCAAAAAGCAAAAACAAAAGCGCCGGCAAACAGCACAAAGTCGCCATAAATGCGCTTATAATCGCCAGTGCAATAAATTTTAGCTTACTCAAATTTCGCGACTTTTGTAATCGTAGCTAAATTCTTTCGGGTCGTAATAATTTAGCGTTTGTCCGTCCGTTTCGCCATAAACATAGCCGAAATTGTTTATCGGAAATTGCGCTGGGCGCGGACTTAGCGTGAAATCTCTGCCGTAATTAAATCCTATCCAGCACATCTCCCAGTTGCCAAAGAGATATTCGCGGATTTGCGCGATTTTTTGGTCGTCGTTTGTGAGTTTTTCGCCAAGTCGGACTTTGGTGACATCGGCAGGATCTACTGGAATCCAGCCATATCCTTTGAGATAAAACTCAGCGCGACAATGTTGTCCGCCTGAAATATGGCTAAATCCGTCATCTTTGGGTGCTGCGCCCATTTGACCTGAAAATCGTGATTTTCCAACCCTTATACCAAACATTTCGCGCGCAGGTATCCCAGCAGCCCTCGCCAAAGCCACAAAAACTGAGTTTATGTCGGTGCATTTGCCACTTAATTTACCGCTACTAAGTATTTGCTTCACATCGCCTAGCCCACACCCAAGCACGCTGTTATCGCGCTCCATGGTGTTTGCCACCCAGGTGTAAATCGCCCTAGCCTTTTCTAAATCGCCTTTGATATTTCCTACGATTTCATCTGATTTTTGTTTAACCACGCCGTCGATTTGAATTTGCGTAGTTGGCTGCAAAAATTTGGCGATTTCGGGGGCTAGTTTTTCGTTTTCGTTGAAATTTACCTTCGAAAAATCGGTATTTCGCTCAGTGGTTTGCACATCGAAACTGATATCAAGTATCGGAGTTTCGCTTCCGCTAAATTTCGCATAATATGTCGGAATTTCGCCCTCAGTGATAAATTTCTCGACTGCGTTTGAGCCGACCTTATAGTGCGAAATGACCTGCTGAAAATCGCTTGGAAGCACGAGTGGGACCCACACCCTGCTCTCTTTGCCAACCTCTTTGATAGCGTGTTTTAAACTAACGCTAAATTTGCGCGTTTTTTGCTCGGCTTCTTTGGCGCTCGTATCAGCCAAAACCACGCTAGGAGCGAAGCTAGCGACACCTAAAATACTACTAAATTTGAAAAAATCTCGTCTTTTCATTTGAAAAATTCCTGAATAATCTAACCAAACTTGGCTCTAAAAGGCGGAGATTTTATCCTTTTAACGCTTTAAAATTGCTTTTTTAAATTTGCTTTGATAAAATGGCGCAAAATTTATGAAATTTAGGGTAAAAAATGGATTTAGCTAGCATAAAAAATGAAATGTTAAAAAAACTAGAAAACGCTCAAAATGCCGAAATTTTAGGCGCGATTAATGCGCTGCCAAAATTTGATTGCGAGGTGAGTTTTGGCGATGCTATAAGCGCGAAATTTGACGCAAACGAAGAGCAAATGGAGCAAATCAGGCAAATCGCACTATCGCTAAAACCTTGGCGCAAGGGGCCTTTCGCGCTAAATGAGCTTTTTATCGACAGCGAGTGGCAAAGCTTCATCAAATTTAACCTTTTAAGGGGGCATATTGATTTGGCGGGCAAAAATGTCGCAGATGTGGGGTGCAATAATGGTTATTATATGTATCGTATGCTAGGCCTTGGCGCGCGTAGCGTTACAGGCTTTGATCCTAGCGCGCTATTTTATCTACAATTTTTGTTTTTGCAACATTTTATGCGCACACAGGCGATTTTCGAGCCACTTGGCGTGGAGCATTTGCCATTTTATGGGGCGAAATTCGACACGATTTTCTGCCTTGGCGTGATTTATCATCGCTCAGATCCTATCTCTATGCTAAAACAGCTCAAATCCGCGCTAAATAGCGGTGGCGAGGTGATTTTAGATACGATGTATATAGATATGGACGGAGATTTCGCACTTACGCCAAAGGGCGGGTATTCTAAGATCTCAAATATCTACTTCGTGCCCACTATCGGCGCACTTAGCAACTGGTGTGAAAGGGCAAAATTTAAGAATTTTGAAATTTTAGAAACCAAACAAACTGATTTTAACGAACAGCGAAAAACTGAGTGGATTGACGGCCAGAGCTTGGAAAATTTCCTAGATCCAAAAAATCCAAATCTCACTATCGAGGGTTACCCTGCCCCGAAACGAGTCTATGTTAAAATCAGCCTGTAAATACGCAAAATTTTACAAATAATTTTGCGTATTTTGTCAAATTTGGCAAAATTTGCAAATAAATCATAAATTTTAATCAAATTTTTCTCTCTTTTTTAAAGCTTAATTTTAGTTTAATATTGGTAGAATTAAAAGTTTAGTTTATAATTTACAAAGGTTTTCTATGAACGCTCAAAATTTAATTCCATATTTGACCGATTTTTTGGCCACAGAACTTGAAAAAACAGGAGCAGACGCTTTCGTAGTCGGAGTCAGCGGAGGACTTGATAGTGCCGTAGTATCGGCATTATGCGCCCTAACAGAGATCCCAACTCACGCCCTAATCATGCCTATGCCTAGCTCAAATTTAGCAAATTTAGGCGATGCAATCGAGCACTGCGATATGTTTGGTATAAACTACGAAATCCAAGAAATCGCCCCATTTATGGAGGCTTTCGCTTCGCTTGATACTGGCGCAGACAAGCTAAGAACTGGAAATTTTGCGACAAGAGTTCGCATGGGATTATTATATGATTACAGCGCGAAACACCGCGCAGTCGTAGTCGGAACAACAAATTTGAGCGAAAGAATGCTAGGATACAGCACGATTTATGGTGATTTGGCGTGTGCCTTTAACCCAATCGGCGAAATTTTAAAGACAAAAGTAAGCAAACTTGCCGAAGCACTTACTATCAATGAAAATATAATCGCAAAAACTCCGAGCGCAGATTTATGGGAAAATCAAAGCGACGAAAGAGAGCTTGGATATAGCTATGATATCCTTGATAGCGTGCTTAGAGACATCTTCTCTCGCCCTGAACTTCGCGAAAAAATTAGAAGCGGCAAAGAGATTATAAAAGATGATTTAGCATACTTGCTTGATTCGAATCACAACGCTGATTTATGCAAATTTATCACAAATAGAATGATAAAAAATAGCTTTAAATTACGCATGCCAAATGTAGCACAAGTAGATCCTAATGCTTAGGATTTCACATGAGGCAAATACCCTTTTTTAAAGCGCAGGTTGATGATAAAGAAGAATCGCTTATACTAAATGCCCTTCACAATCCACAAATAAAATACTCAGAAATTTTTGAAAACAAAATTTGTGAGTATTTTGGCGTGAATTACGCAATCTCCACTACTAGTGGCACTACTGCGCTTCATCTTGCGCTTTGCACACTCGGTGTCAAGCGCGGAGATAGAATTTTATGCTCAGTTAATTCATTTCCGCATGTAGCGGCGGTTATTAGGCATTTTGATGCTGAGCCGATATTTGTAGATATCGATACAAACACCTTTAATATCACCCCTGAAAGCTTTTCAAAAGCTATCGAGCTAAACAGACACAAAAAGCTAAAATGCGCCTTTATCTCGCATACAGCTGGGCTCGTAACCGATATGGACGAGATTTACGAAATCGCTAAAAAAGAAAATATCACTATCATAGATGACGCTTCTAGGGCCACAGGTGCTACATACAAGGGCAAAAAAATCGGCTCGTTTGAAAACTCGCTGTTTTCGTGCTTTCAGATAAATCCACAAGCCCAAGACGCAATCTCTACGGCTGGATTTTTTGTCACAAACAACGAAGGTTTGGCAAATTCTGCCAAAATTTTACGCAATAACGGAATCGTGGGCGAAGCGTTTTATAAAGACGGAAATTTAGGCTTTACTTACAATGTAGATCGTATCGGTCAAAAATACGATTTAAACTCGATAAATGCGGCATTTGCACTATCACAACTAGAAAAAACAGATACCTTTATCAAGCGTCGCCAAAATATCGCAAAAATGTTTAGGAAATCTTTGGAAAATTGCCCTCATATCGAGCTTCCTACCGATAGCGCGGAGCATATTTATACACAATATATCATCAAAATCGACAAAAACCGCGATGATTTCGCGCGCGAAATGATTTCTAGGGGCATTGATGTAGGGCTTCACTATGTGCCACTGCACCTGCTGAGCTACTACAAATCTAAGTATAATTACAAAGTCAATGACTTCCCAAATGCGCTAAAAAATTATCAGCAAATTTTATCTTTGCCGATTTATGCCTCGCTTAGCGATGACGATGTGGCGTATATCTGCGAAAAAATTATAGAAATTGCGAGAAGCCGTGTTTAAAATTTGGCTCGAAAAAAATTTATACGATCCGGGCGTTATTTGGCTTATAATTTCATTTTTTCTGCTTCCACTCTCAATCATTTTTGGCTTTATTCAGATGATTAGGCGCGCCCTAATTAAGCCCAAAGATTATGGCATAGCAGTAGTAAGCGTGGGAAATTTAACCCTTGGCGGAAGTGGTAAAACTCCGCTTGTGGGGGCGATTTTTACAGAATTTAGCCCCGAGATTCCTACCTGCATAATACTGCGCGGATACGGCCGCAAAAGCCATGGACTACAATATGTGGCGAAAAATGGCAAAATTTTATGCGACATAAAAACCAGTGGCGATGAAGCCATGCTCTATGCCAAAACCCTAAAAAACGCAAGCGTTCTTGTGAGCGAAAACCGCGAAAATGCCATAATGCAGGCCAAAAAAGACGGCTTTGCTCTCGTGATTTTAGACGATGGATTTTCTAAATTTCATATAGAAAAATTTGAAATTGTTTTGCGCCCTAGCGATTCGCCACTTTTGCCATTGCCGCTGCCGGTTGCTGGCTATCGCTATCCGCCAAATTTCTACAAATTCGCAGATTTTATCCCAAGTTTGGACGATATAAAATCCACTAGCGAAATTTCAAATTTCCCAAATCCACACACCGACAAGGAAAATACGATTTTAATCAGCGCAATCGCCAAGCCATGGCGCCTAAAAGAGTTTGAAAAACACGCCAAAGCTAGTTTTTATTTCCCAGATCACTATGATTTTACAAAAGATGAAATTCAAAATTTACTTAATAAATTTAGCGCCACGCATATCATTTGCACCGCCAAAGATTTCGTCAAGCTCGAAAATTTCGGGCTAAATATCAGCGTAATCGAGCTTAAAACCACGCTTAGCGAAAATTTCAAAAACCAAATCAAAGCCTACATTACTAGCAAACTAAACCACTAAATTTGGAGAAAACAATGATAAAATCAAGTCAAATCGCAGAAATTATCATCTCAGCCCTACCTTATATCCGCAAATTTCGCGATAAAATTTTCGTCATCAAATACGGCGGCGCAGCCCAAACCGATGAGGTTTTAAAGCTAAATTTCGCCCGCGATATCACGCTTTTGCACATGGTTGGTATCAAGGTCATCGTCGTGCATGGTGGTGGCAAAAAAATCAACCAAACCCTCGATTTGCTGGATATCAAAAGCGAATTTTGCGATGGTTTGCGCGTAACAAGTAAAGAAGCTATCGAAGTAACCGAAATGGTGCTAAGCGGACTTGTAAATAAAGAAATCACCGCGCTTCTTAACCAAAACGGAGCCCCTGCCATAGGCATTAGCGGCAAGGACGGCGGACTTTTGAAAGCCAAATTTTTAGACCGCGAAAAATACGGCTTCGTAGGCGAAATCACAGATGTAAATACAAAAGTCATTTATGATTTGCTAGATCGCGACTATCTGCCAGTCATCGCGCCACTTGCCGGTGGCGAAAATGACGAAAATATCAGCTTTAACATAAACGCAGATCTTTGCGCTAGCAAAATCGCTAGCTACCTAAAAGCCGACAAAGTGATTTTTCTAAGCGATATCGACGGCGTGCTAGATAAAGAGGGCAAACTCATTAGCAAACTCGATGAAAATTCAATTTCTGCTTTGAAAAAAGACGGCACGATTAGTGGCGGTATGATACCTAAAATCGATGCTTGCTTGGAGTGCATAAACGCAGGCACCAAGGCCGCTCACATAATAAATGGCAAAATCCCACACTCGCTTTTATTAGAGCTTTTCACTGATACTGGTATCGGAAGTTTGATTAGATAAGGAGAATTTATGAAATTAGTTTCCACACGAGATTTTAGCGCCAGCGCCACACTTAGCGACGCACTACTAAGCCCAAGTGCTGCATTTGGCGGACTTTATACACCGCGCGAGTTGCCAAAACTTACACCTGAATTTTGGAGCGAGTGCAAAGAGCTGGGATATAAACAAATAGCTTTAAAGCTTATAAAAGCCCTAGATTTCGACATTTCGCCGGAGGTTTTCAAAACCGCTCTTGCTAGATATGATAGTTTCGAAAACCCTGCCCTGCCACTTGAAATTTCTAAATTTAACGATAATACCTATATTTTGGAACTTTATCACGGCCCGACGCTTGCTTTTAAAGATATGGCGTTGCAACCTTTTGGCGCACTTCTTGGCGAGCTAGCGGCGCAAAGAAATGAAAAATATCTCATAATCTGCGCTACTAGTGGCGATACTGGCCCAGCTACGCTTGAAACATTTGCAAACGACCCAAATATCAAGGTCGTCTGCCTCTATCCAGCTGGCGGAACAAGTGAAATTCAGCGCCAACAAATGGTAAAACAATCAGCCAAAAATTTAAAAATTCTAGGCATTAAAGGGAATTTTGACGACGCACAAAGAGCGTTAAAATCACTACTTAGCGATGATGATTTTAAAAACGAGCTAAAAGCTAATAATCTTTGCCTAAGTGCGGCAAATTCTGTAAATTTCGGCAGAATTTTGTTTCAAATCATCTACTACATTTACGCTAGCGTGCAATTTAGCAAAAATCCAAAATTTAGCGCACACGATAAATTTGATGTAATCGTGCCAAGCGGAAATTTCGGCAACGCCCTTGGTGCGTATTTCGCCAAAAAAATGGGAGCTAGTATCAGCAAAATCAAAATCGCCTCCAACGCAAACAATATCCTAACTGATCTAATCAAAACCGGAATTTATGATTTGCGTGGCAGAGAGTTAATTAGCACGATTAGCCCTGCAATGGACATTTTGATTAGTTCAAATGTCGAGCGCGTGCTGGCTGATTTATTCGGCGATAAACGCACAAAAGAGCTTATGGCTAGCCTTGCGCAAGATAAATTCTACGCCCTTAGCAAAGATGAGCTTACTAAGCTTCAAAGCGAATTTGAGGCCGGTTTCACAAGCGATGATGAGTGCTCGAAATTTATCAAAGAAGCTAGCAGTAGTGGCCGTCTCATCGACCCGCACACTGCAAATTGCTTCAAGCTTTTAGGTGGCGATACGCCGACGCTTATCGTTTCTACGGCGAAATGGATAAAATTTACCCCGTCGATGATAAAAGCGATAAAATCTCGCCCGTGCGAAGACGAAAAGGCCGATATGATCGCGCTTTCGAAAGAGTTTCAAAGCGATATTCCAGCGCAAATTTCACGCCTTTTTGCCAGCCCTGAAATTCACACGAGCATAATCGAGCAAAACGAGATTAAAAACACGATTATTGATTGGATAAAACTATGATTATAATACCTGCCCGCCTAGCCTCAACTAGGTTTAAAAACAAAATTTTATGCGAATTTGCCGGTGTGCCGATGTTTATCAAAACAGCGCAAAACGCCGCGAAAGTCGATAGCGTGCTAATCGCAGTCGATGATGAAAAAATCCTGCAAATCGCTAAGGATTATGGATTTTGCGCCGTTATGACAGATGAAAACCACCAAAGCGGCACAGATAGAATAAACGAAGCTGTGAAAAACGCAAATTTAAACGATGATGAAATTTTAATCAATGTCCAAGCCGACGAGCCGTTTTTTGAGACGCAAAATTTAATTAAATTTAAAGAATTTGCCACCAGCGCGATCAAAAATGGCGCATTTATGGCTAGTTGCTACAAAAAAATCGACGAAAAAAGCGCGCAAGATCCAAATTTAGTCAAGGTGATTTTGGACAACCACGGCTTTGCGATTTATTTTTCACGCGCGCCAATACCTTATCCAAGAGCCGAATTCAAGGACTATTTGGGGCATATTGGCATTTATGCGTATAGCGCAAAAACCTTGCGAGAGTTTTGCGCCCTACCGCCTAGCGTGCTAGAAAATACCGAGAAATTAGAACAACTTCGCGCCCTAAGTGCTGGCAAAAAAATCGCAATGTTGCAAATAGAGACAAACAGCGTTGGAATCGACACGCAAGAAGATTATGAAAAAGCGCTGAAAATTTTTGGGAAATAAAATGGATTTTAACGAATACAAAAATGCCGTCCAAACCCTGAATTTATGGGCGAGAGCGTATTACACGCAGGATAATCCAATCGCTAGCGACGAAGAATACGACGCGCTATATAGCAAGGTCGAAATCTTCGAACGCGCTCACCCAGAGCAAATTTTGCCATACTCCCCTACTTTGCGTATCGGTGGCGAGCTTAGCGAGGGCTTCGAAAAGCTCTCTCACGGCGCGCAAATGTGGTCTATGGAGGATATTTTTAACGACGGTGAGCTTTTGGCGTGGCTTGGGCGTGGCGAAAAGGCAAATTTAGAATTTTATGTCGAGCCGAAATTTGACGGAGCGAGCCTAAATTTGACCTACGAAGACGGCATTTTAATCTCGGCTGCCACGCGCGGAGACGGCAAAATCGGCGAAAATGTAACCGCCAATGCAAGAGCGATAAAATCTATCCCGCTTCAAATCCCATATAACGAAAAAATAGAAATTCGTGGCGAAGTTTTGATTGCTAAAAGCGATTTTGACGCTCTAAACGATGAGCGCGCACAAAATGGCGAAGCGCTGTTTTCAAACCCGCGCAACGCCGCAGCTGGAAGCCTTCGCCAGCTAGATAGCGCGGTCGTAGCGAAGCGAAAGCTTCAATTCATACCTTGGGGTGTGGGCGAGCATAGATTAAATTTCACGCGCCATAGCGAGATTATGGAGTTTGTGCGAAGCCTTGGCTTTAAGAGGGACGATTTTAGGCGAATTTGCGTGAGTGCAAATGAAATCCGCAAGGCTTACGAGGATTTGCACGCCCTGCGCGAGAAAAAAGATTTGATGCTTGACGGCATGGTGCTTCGCATAAACGATGTCGCAAAGTGCGATTTGCTGGGATACACCGTGAAATTTCCGCGTTTCATGGTGGCGTATAAATTCCCAGCTATCGAAAAGGTTACAAGGCTAAAAGACATTGTTTTGCAAGTAGGCAGAACGGGCGCAATCACCCCTGTGGCTGTGGTCGAAAGCGTCAATATCGACGGAGCAAATGTCAGCAACGCTACGCTTCATAATTTCGATGAAATCGAGCGTTTGGGGCTGATGAAAAACGATTTTGTGGGAATTATACGAAGCGGCGATGTGATCCCAAAAATCACAAGCGTCTTTGCTGGGCGCAGAGACGGCTCGCAAACGCCCATAACTCGCCCTAGCGCGTGTCCTGTATGTGGCGGTGGTCTGCTCGATGAGGGTGCCTTGATAAAATGTCAAAATTTGAGTTGCAAAGCACGAATTGTAGGGGCTCTGATCTATTTTTGCTCGAAAAAATGTATGAATATCGAAGGGCTAAGCGAGGCTACGATTAGCTTGCTTCATAGCCTTGGCAAAATTAACGAAATCGCCGATATTTACGCGCTTAGCGAAGCTGATTTTGCGGGGCTTGAAGGCTTTAAAGATAAAAAAATTTCAAATCTCTTAAACGCCATAAATTCGAGCAAGGGCGCAGAGCTTTATCGCTTCATCAGCGGGCTTGGTATCGAGCATATAGGCGAGGTCGCAGCGCGCAAAATCGCCGAGAGTTTTGGCGAGAAATGGCTAGACGCTAGCTTTGAAGAGGTGCTAAATTTAGAAAATTTTGGCGAAGCTATGGCGAAGAGTTTTTGCGAATTTTGCGCCGAAAACAGAGAAAAAATTCGTAATTTAATCAATATCATAAATCCACAAATTTCTAAGAACGAAACCACGCAAACCGCCTTTACAGGCAAGACTATCGTGCTTACTGGCACCATGTCGCGCCCCAGAGATGAGATCAAAAACCGCCTTTTGCAAATGGGCGCAAAGGTTTCTGGCTCAGTATCAGCCAAAACCGATTTTGTGATTTATGGAAGCGAGGCTGGAAGCAAGCTAGATAAGGCAAATGCCCTTGGCGTGCGCACGCTAAGCGAAGATGAGTTTGAGGAAATGGCGCGTGAGATTTGATAGTTTCGTGGCAGACGCTCTAAAAATCAGCCGAAACAAAGCCCAAAATCTCATTAAAGAGGGCAAAATTTTGCTAAATGGCGAAATTTGCGACAAGCTCTCAGCCGAAGTAGCAAGTGGCGAGATTAGCGCGACAGACGAAATTTTCGTAAGCCGTGGCGCACTGAAATTAAAGGGATTTTTAGATGAAATTTCGCTTGATATCGCGGGCGTGCGCGCCCTAGATATCGGCTCATCGACGGGCGGATTTGTGCAAATTTTGCTAAAATACGGCGCAAGCGAGGTTGTAGCCCTTGATGTGGGAAGCGCACAGCTAGATGATAGCTTGCGCTGCGATCCGCGTGTAATCGTGCGCGAAAACACCGATATCAGGGAGTTTGAGAGCCAAACGAGTTTTGAGCTAATCACCTGCGATGTCAGCTTTATCGGGATTGAGAAAATTTTGCCTAGCATTTTGCGCCTTGCTTCGCGCGATATAATCTTGCTTTTCAAACCGCAATTCGAGGTCGGCGTGGGCGCAAAACGAGATAAAAAAGGCGTCATAAAAAATCAAAAGCTAGTAGAGCAAGCAATGGCAAAATTTGAGTTAAACTGCGCTAAAATGGGGCTTATAATGATACAAAAACTCCCTTGTCAAATCAAAGGCAAAGAGGGAAATCAGGAGTTTTTCTATCATTATAAAAAAGGAGAATAGATGAAATTTAAGCAAATTTTAATTTTAACTTTAACTATATTTTTCCTAGGGGCGTGTGCCAAAAGCATTTCGCCAAACGCACCTATCACGCGGGATTTTGACATAGCTAAATTTTGCGGTGGCTGGTATGAGATAGCCCATATCAAGGGCTTTACAGGCGAGTTAGAAAACACAGCTTATGAGATTTTCGTCGATAAAAACGGCTCGATAAATATGCTAAAATCAGCCCAAAGCCAAAGCGGAAAAATCAAATTATCTAGCGAAGAATTAGCCTTTGTGGGCAAAAAATCCGAGGGAAATTTAGTTCGCAAAGGCATGATAAAAAATGCCAAATTTAGCGTCGCTCAAACCGATGTGGATTACAGCTACGCGCTCGTTTTTGGCGAAAACACAGGCGAGCTTTATATGCTTTCGCGCACCAAAACCATGCCCGAACTCATCAAAAATATCTACCTAAACAAAGCCAAAGAAAGTGGCTATGACACCCAAAAAATCGTATGGACGAAGCAAAAATGAGTGAGTCTAGTGAAATTTCAATCCTAGCCAAATTTGGCGAAAACGAGAAATTTCTAAATTTAAATGGAGCGAAAAAAAGCGAGATTAAAGCCCTTGCTATCGGCAATTTCGACGGATTTCACAGAGCTCATCAAAAGCTTTTTGACGCTCTTGGCGAGCATGGCGGCATAATCATAGTCATCGCCGATACTGCGCCCAAACTCACGCCACCTAGCCTAATTAGCCAAATTTGTGAAAAAGAGATTTTTTACTGCGATTTAGTTAGGGTGAAAAATTTAAGCGGAGCCGAATTTATCGCACTTTTAAACGCAAATTTTCCAAATTTAGAAAAAATCGTAGTCGGAAATGATTTTAAATTTGGCAAAAATAGAGCCAGCGACGCAGAGTTTTTGCGCGCGAATTTCGCCGGCGAAACGCTCATAATCGACGAGTTTAAAATCGACGGTGTGGGCGTGCATACGAGGCTGATAAAGGAGTTTTTAAACGCTGGCGAGTGCGAGAAGGCGGCGCAGTTTTTGGGGAGGGAGTATGAAATCTCTGGCAAAGTCATCAGCGGTCAAGGTCTTGGCGCAAAGGAGCTGTTTGCGACGCTAAATCTAGATGCTAGCGAGTTTTATATGCCAAAACATGGCGTTTATGCCACGCTGTGCAGGGTAAAAAACAAAATTTACAAAAGCGTCTCTTTTATAGGGCACAGGGTCAGCACGGATAGCAATTTCGCCATAGAAACGCACATTTTAGGGGAGTTTGGCGCAAATTTCACGCCAAAGCGTGCGAGCGTGAAATTTATCAAATTTATCCGCGAAAACAAAAAATTTGCAAATTTAAGCGAATTAAAAGCGCAAATTTCAAGCGATATCGCCCTTGCTAGGGAAATTTTAGGAAACAAATATGAAAGATGAAATTTTCAAAACGCCGATAAAAAAGCAATTCGAGTTCGACAAAAGCGTCGCTAGCGTCTTTGACGATATGATCGCGCGCTCGGTGCCGTTTTACAAGCAAAGCTCCGAGCTTGTTTGCGAGCTTTTGGCGCGGATTTTGGCTCATGGTGCCAAAGCCATAGACCTTGGCTGCTCGACGGCTGGGATTTTGCTTAGTTTGTATCAAAAGCGCCCTGATTTGGCGCTTTTTGGCGTGGATAACTCCGAGGCAATGCTAGAAATCGCCGCGGCAAAAACCGCTGCTTTTGGCGCGCAGATAAAATTTTCGTGCGAAGATATCTTAGAGTGCGATTTTAAGGGCTTTGACGCCGTGATTTTAAACTACACTTTGCAATTTATTCGCCCGATAAAACGGGCGGAATTTATGCGCAAAATTTATGAAAATTTGGGCGAAAACGGGGTTTTGATTTTCGCTGAAAAGCTCGTTTATGAGGATAAAACGCTTAGCAAAAATATGATTGAAATTTACGAAAATTACAAAGAAAATCAAGGCTATTCGAAGTTTGAAATCGCCCAAAAGCGCAAAGCGCTCGAAAATGTGCTAATCCCATACACTGAGAGCGAGAACAAAACACTCGCGCTTAATGCTGGATTTGCCAGTGTGGAAATTATCTTTAAATGGGCGAATTTCGCTGTTTTTATGGCGAGAAAATAGGCGAATTTCGCCCCCTTATTTTTTGGTAACACTGCCCCGAAAATTTGTGTTTTGCAAAATTTGTAGCATTTTGGAAAGTTAAAATTTTAAATGACTTGAAATCCACAAAATAGCTTAAAAACGATTTTGGCTTGTGGTATAAATTTAGACTAGTAACTCTATTTTTAAGTAATTTTATCAGCGTATCATGCCAAAATTTCGTGTCCTTAGCCATCTATTCAAATGCAGTTTAAAATTTGCCCTCTTTAAATTTATCATATCGTCGAAGCTAAAATTTTAAAACGAGAAAATTAACGGATTTTATACAACGATATAAAATAATGGTGCCTATCTTCGCAGGTCGTCTCATAGCTCCTATATGTTTTGCGTGTCAAGCAGACATTTTTGAGCTTGGTCGCTATCTAAATTTAACTCTTTTTCTTTTAAGTTTTGTATTTGACATTTTTTATTCCTTTAAAAATTTTAATTATTTGTTGAGCGAAATAAGCTATTTGCCTATCCATTGCCACCGCCATTGCTTTTTATTAATTCCGTCGTTATTTATAGGAATTTCATAAAACCAAATAGCATTAGAAATGCCACCTTTGTGTCCGTCACGAAATTTTTCTATTTCGGATTTCATTTCTTTTAAATCGCTATCTAAGCAAACAAGTCCATCTGGTGTTTTGTAGCATTTATCGATATATACGAAAGTTTTCTTTTTTCTACAATACTTACTTTTACCAAGCAATCTACCAACAAAACTAGTAGGTATTTCACACTCTTTTATCTCAAAAGCGTCGGAAGGGTAAATCGAAAAATTCTTTATATCGTCAAATATTACAGTTTTTCCAACAGGATAATTAATCTTGCTAAATCCCGCATAAACCCAATTCCCGTGACTTTCTTTGTTATAGTCGGCGATAATTTGAGCGTCTTCTTTGTAGTAAGGAATTTTTTCGTTTATATTTACGATTTCTTGTGTTATGTCTTTTATATCAAAATTATTTGATATTCCTTGAAGTAAATCAAAAGTTCCATTATCATCTATATGAGAATTTATGATTTCGGATATTTCCAAAATCATTTCGTCCATAGCCAAATTTTTATCTAACTCGTAAAATTTGTTGCCATGATTTTCTTGGTTGTAGCTTTCTATAATATAGACTTTAAATTCAAACTCATCTTGTGTAAAAATTTGCAATAACTCATCTTTGGTTAAAATTTTATGATGTCTAAAACTATAACCGATGAAATTTAAATACCCAATAATCGGCAACCCAACTATGGCAATAATCGATAAAGCAATAAGTAGAATTTTGGTCTTTTTATGAATTTTCATATAATAATTTCCTTTGTAAATTTTGTGCTGACTTGTTTTTTATATTTTCTCCCTTTGATTTTAAAATTTAAGCCAGATGCCTACCGCCACACGCCTCTGGCGCGCACTTCACCACTTATGCAAATTCCATTTCGCATGACGCAGTTATTTTGGAAGCTCTTAGCTCTTTGCGTGGTGAGATGCTGTGGCACGGGCACAGGTTTGGCGACTCTGTTTTGCTCATGCGCGCCAAAGCGGCGCCCTCGGTGCTCCTCGTAGCGCGGCGGTAGTGATCTGCGTCGTAGATTGCCCTCCTCTATGATAGTGATACCATTGCCGAAATTCTGTTCGTAGCGGTATCTTGGCGGGTGATTTACATAGACCTTTTTTTCTGGTTGGATTATGATTATGTTTTGTTCGCTCTCTTTTTTAGGTTCTGGGACAGGCTGGGGCTTTGGCAGGGCTTGTAAATCAAAATTTTGCGCGAGCCTAGTCGTATCATAACCGCCAAAACCGGTTATGTTTTTTAGCTGATTTTCATCTGTGATTTCGCGCGATTTGCGGTAGTTTATGAGCATGTCCGCCCTGCCCGCATCAAGCCCGCCAATGGTCATTAGCTCGTATCTAGTCGCGTCGTTTATGTTGATTTTGCCCCACAAAGAAGCGCACAAAAATAAAAAAACAAAAAGCTTTTTCATAACTTTCCTTTTTATGAAATTTAGCCAAATTCTAGCGCAAATTTTGATAATAATGTGTAAATTTATGGAATTTAAATTTTGCAAATTTAGCGTTTGGAATTTTTAACTCGTAGATTGCCACGGCGACTTTGTCGCCTCGCAATGACAGATTAGAGGCTATGGAATTTCTCTGGATTGCTTCGCTTTGCTCGCAATGACACAGAATTTGCGCTTAGGTAATTTTCACTCGTAGATTGCTTCCTCGCTTCGCTTCTCGCAATGACAACAAATTTTAGCGTTTGAATTTTTTCGTAGTAAAAAGCAAATTTGCGAATTACAAAATTCGCAAATTTGAAATTAAATTTTATTTGAATAAATCGGTAGAAAGGTATCTCTCGCCGGTGTCATTTAGCGTGGTTACGATGATTTTGCCACGATTTTCGAAGCGATTGGCGATGATGTTTGCCGCATAGACATTTGCGCCGCTTGAAATGCCCACTAGCAAGCCCTCTTTTTGCGCCAAAGTCTTTGCAGTATCGAAAGCTGCGCCATTTGCGACCGCGATATACTCATCGATTATGTCTAAATTTAGATTTTTCGGTATGAAATTTGCGCCGATTCCTTGTATTTTGTGGCTTCCAGCGCACCCTCTACTAGCTAATGGCGACGAATCAGGCTCGACCGCGATTACCTTTAAATCAGGGTTTTGCTCTTTGAGATATTTCGCAGTCCCGCTTAGCGTGCCTCCCGTGCCAAATCCAGCGACTAAGATATCGACTTTGCCGTCTGTATCGCGCCAAATCTCAGGGCCAGTGCTCTCGTAGTGGGCTTGTGGGTTGGCTGGATTGTCAAACTGGCTTGGGATAAATGAATTTGGGTTTTCCTCGGCTAGTTCGTTTGCCTTATCCACGGCACCCTTCATGCCAAATTGCGGATCTGTGAGCACGATTTTCGCGCCAAAAGCCGCGATTAGCTTTTGTCTTTCGATACTCATCGAACTTGGCATTGTTAGGATTAGTTTTAGCCCCATTTTCGCAGCTACCATGGCTAGTCCTACGCCCGTATTTCCGCTAGTTGGCTCGATTAGGATAGTGTCTTTGTTGATGAGATTTTGCACGAAGGCGACCTTGATGATATTCCACGCGATACGATCTTTGACTGAGTGGCTTGGGTTTAGAAACTCAGCTTTTGCAAGTATTGTCGCGTTTTTTGAAAAGGTATTAATCCTAACTAACGGAGTGTTGCCGATTAGATCTGTTACATCATTTGCTATTTTCATTTTTTTCCTTTTTTTATCGTTGTGAAACTGCGCGCAGCCCTAAATCAAATACTAAAATCCAAAAATTTAGTGCTTTCTTCCTTGTATTCTTCAAATTTGCTAATTGATTTGTTGAAAATTTCTAGCAGTTTTTCATCATACTCTTTGAAAAAAAACTCTAAATTTGGGTTTAAAAGCTTCAAATTCGTAAGCTTAAAGTCCTTTTCCATAGCCTTGAAAACATCGGCAAATGTGATATCCTCGATATCGCGCGAGAGATAATATCCGCCGTTTTTGCCCTTTATACTCTCGATCAATCCACCGCCTCTAAGGCCATTTAAAATTTGCTCCAAATAGTTTTTTGAAACCAAAATTCTATCTGAAATTTCGCTAATGCTAATCGGCGAAATTTCGCTAGCTTTGGCGATTTCTAAAATCGCCATTAAACCATAAACGCCTTTTGTAGATAAAAGTGCCATATATTCCCCTTATTTAGTCGCTTTTTCGATTGCGTTTTTAAGATCATTAATCAAATCGTCAGTGTCTTCTAGCCCCACGCTAAGTCTTATTAAGCCCGGAGTAATCCCTGCGCTTAAAAGTTCCTCGTCGCTTGATTGCGAGTGAGTTGAGCTAGCTGGGTGAGTGATAACGGATTTGCTATCGCCGATATTTACGACAACGGCGAAAATTTTCACCTCTCGCATGATATCATCAGCTACTTTTCTGCTTCCTGCATCAAAACACAAAAGCCCGCTACATAGCCCCTCGGTGAAATTTTCGCTCACAAATTTATTTAGTGGTGAGCTTTTTAGCCCTGGGTAATTTACGCTTTTTATCGCTGGGTGATTTTCTAAAAATTCAGCGATTTTTTGCGTTTTGCGAGAGTGTTCTTTGACCCTCACGCTTAGGGTTTCAAGCCCCTGAATCAACTGCCAAGCGCTAAATGGGCTCATCGTCGCACCGATATCGCGAAGCAAACCAAGGCGAATTCGAAGCGTGAAAATGTCGAAATTTTCTACTAAATTTGTATAAACTAGCCCATGATAGCTCTCATCGGGCTCGTTGAAATCAGCATATCGTGGATTGCCTATGATTTTTTTGTTTGTGCTTTTACCCGAGACGACAGCACCTGCGATGGTTAGCCCTTGACCACTGATATACTTACTCGCACTATGCACGACGATATCGGCGCCTTTTTTGATAGGATTAAACAGCACTGGCGTGGCGACTGTGTTATCCACAATGCTGATAATGCCGTATTTATCGGCGATTTCGATAATTTTATAAAAATTTGGAATTGCCACTTGCGGATTTGAAAGCGTTTCGAAGAAAATCGCCTTTGTTTTATCATCAATCAAGCTTTCTAAATCGTCCGCGCTATCTGCGTCGAACATACGCGTCTCAATGCCAAATTTTTTAAGCGTATGAAGCATTAAATTTGAAGTTCCGCCATAGACTTTTTGCGCCATAATGATATTATCGCCCGCACTTGCGACATTTGCGACCGCATAAAATGAAGCGGCTTGACCGCTAGCTGTGCCAATCGCCGCCACGCCACCTTCAAGGGCTGCAATGCGCGCCTCGAAAATATCGACCGTTGGGTTATTTAAGCGCGTATAAATGGGACCAAGGCTTTGCAATGCAAACCTAGCTGCCGCCTCCTCACTCGTGCCAAAGTCAAACGCTGTGGTTAGATAAATCGGCACCGCCATTGCACCACAGCCCTCTTTCGAGCTGTATCCTGCGTGAGTCGCTAGTGTTTCGAAGTTAAATTCCGCCATCTTTCCTCCTTAAATTTTAAAATTTTCGGGGATTATAACAGATATTTACCAATAAGTCAATAGATAAAATATATTTTGTAAAACCCCTATTTGTAACAGTTTCAAAAAAATATAGTTTTAATAATATATAGAAAAAATATGTAAAATAAAAAATAAAGCTAAATTTGGTATAATCCCACTTTTGATTTCAAAGGATAAAATTTGAGCCAAATAAATGAAAAAAGCGATCGTATCAAATATATCCGCGCCTTAGAGCGCTTCGCAAAATCGGCAATTTCGATTTTGAAACGAGATGATTTTGACGAGAATTTATTTAAAATTCGCGTGATAAAAAACTACGAAGTTTTAAAAAAAGTAGAAGCTGTTTATTTAGACCAGCCCTACACGAAATCGCTCGAAAACTTCGTCAAATCGGTCCTAGCGCACAAGGGCAAAGACGAGCTGATAAAAGAGGCAAATTTGCTAGAAAAACTCAAAAATTCAAAAACTTACAAAAAAGAGAAGCACAAGGGCAAATTTAGCGATGAATTTTAAAGTAAAATTAGCGCGCAAAGCGCGCCACTACTAGCGTCGGCCTGGTGGAGGGCGCGGGGGCGGGCGGCCATCGCAACTCTGAGCGCCGCCCCCGCAAAAAAATAAAATTTATGGAGTAAAAAATGAAAAAAGTATTGATTTTAAGCGGGGCTGGGCTGAGTGCGGCTAGCGGGCTTCGCACATTTAGGGAGAGTGGCGGACTTTGGGAGCAATACAGCGTGGCAGAGGTTTGCTCGGTGCCTGGTTTTTTAAAAGATAGAGCGAAGGTGCTTAAATTTTACGATGAGCGCAGGGCGCAATTAGCGGGTTGCGAGCCAAATTTAGCCCACCACACAATCGCGAAATTAAAAAAAGAATTTGGAGAAAAAATCGTCGTGCAAACCCAAAATGTCGATGATCTGCTAGAACGCGCAGGTTGCGAGGGTGTAATTCATTTGCACGGATTTTTGCCCGAAATTCGCTGTGAGGCGTGCGGACATATCCAAAACATCGGCTACGCGCCAATAAATGGGCAAATTTGCGAAAAATGTAAAAGCCCTAAAATGCGCCACAATATCGTTATGTTTGGCGAGCAAGCCCCGCACTACGCCGATTTATACGAAGCACTGCAAGAGTGCGAAATGTTCGTCTGTATCGGCACGAGCGGGGAAGTGCTCGATGTAGCAGGCTATACAAGATACTTTAAAATCAGCGTTTTAAACAACCTTGACGCCTCGCGAATCGATAAATTTTTCGATAAATGCTACACCGAAAGCGCCGTTACCGCCGCGCCAAAATGGGAGAGCGATATTAGAAATTTTTTGCAAGGCGAGGCGCATGAAAACGATAATCTTTGATATGGACGGCACGCTACTTGATAGCAAAAAGGCCATTTGCGAGAGTATAAATTTCACTAGAAACCGCCTTAATCTCGCACCTTTGGAGCATGATTACATAATGAGCGTGATAAACGATCCCGCGCAAAACCCCTTTATCGCGCTATATGGCACACAGAGCGTGAGCGCGGAGCTGGGGGCTGAATTTATGGCTGTGTATATGGGGAATTACCGCAAATTCGCCCTGCCCTATCCTGGGATTTTGGATTTGCTAAAAAAATGTAAAAATGCTGGCTTTTTCGTCGCCCTAGCCTCGAATGCTCCACAAGCTAGCCTTGCTAGCATAGCCGAATTTACGGGACTAAGCGAGTTTTTTGACTTTATCGTGGGTGAGAGCGAGAGAGTGCCGCACAAACCAGATCCCGCTATGATTTTAGAAGTTTTGAAAAATAGCAAATTTAAAAAAGCAATTTTTTTAGGCGATAGCAAAAAGGACGAATTCGCCGCCAAAAGGGCAAATATCCAGTATCTGCAAGTAAGCTGGGGTATGGGCGAGTTCAGTGCGGGCGTAAAAAACGCAAAAACGCCAGAGCAGGCGTGGGAGATTATCGATAAATTCTAGCTTGGATTAAATTTAATTTTGCTATAATCGCTAAATTTTTTATCAAAAAAGAAAGAAATAATGGACAAAATCGATCAAATTATGCAAAATTTCATCGCTAGTTGCGGATACAGCGTGGCTAGCGAAATGTTTTTGACTCTTAGTTCAGGCAAAAAACTGCGCTCAAAACTGCTTTTAAATATTGCAGGAGAGAGTGAAGAGAGCCTAAGACTATGCGCTATTACTGAGCTTATTCAGGCTGCTAGCCTGCTGCATGATGATGTCATCGACGAAAGCGTAATGCGCCGCGGCAAGCCCTCAATCAACGCAACCCAGGGCTCTAAAAACGCCGTTATGCTCGGCGACATACTCTACTCCAAAGCTTACAGTGAGCTTTGCAAATTTCCTAGCTTCATCGCTACTTCGCTAAGCTCAGCCGTCACCAAACTCGCAATCGGCGAAATGATGGATGTAAAAATGTCGCAAAATTTCAACTCTGACGCCCAAAAATACACCCAAATGATTTATTACAAAACCGCCGTTTTCATCGAGGAAGTGGCAAGAAGTGCGGCGTATTTGAAATTTGGCGAGGGCGCGGAGGTAAAACAATTTGGCGAATATGGCAAAAATTTAGGCCTTGCCTTTCAAATAATCGACGATATTTTGGATATCACGCAATCAAGCGAAGTGTTAGGAAAGCCGAATTTGGGGGATTTCAAAGAGGGCAAAACTACGCTAGCGTATATTTATCTATACGAGAATTTGGGCAAAAATGATAAAGAAAAACTAAAATCGCTTTTCAAAAAAGAGCTAAACGAGGACGAAATTTCGTGGCTTAGGGCAAAATTTAGCGAGTATAAAATCATCGAGCGTTGCATAAATGAAGCGAAATTTTTAGGCACTAGCGCAATAGAAGCGATAAAAGATTTCAAAAACGAAAAACTTATACAAATCGCTGAAAATATGATAAATAGGGAGTTTTAATGGCTTATATGAGTGTGAGTTTTACTCACAAAAACACAGACATTACAGTGCGTGAAAAGCTATCTTTCACAAACGATGTGCGAAAAAAGGAAATTTTGCGACTTTTGTGCTCGAACGCGAGTATCAAAGAGTGCATGGTGCTAAATACCTGTAACCGCGTGGAAATTTTCGCTAGTGTAAGCGATTATGAGGCTGCGTCGAAATTTACCCTACTTGCGCTATCTCGCGTCAGTGGCGTGGGGCTAGACGAGCTAGAAACCAGGGCTGATTTATACGATGATGACGGCGCGATTCATCATCTTTTTTCGGTCGCAAGCTCGCTTGATAGTCTAGTTGTCGGCGAAACGCAAATCGTAGGCCAGCTAAAAGATGCGTATAAATTTGCGCTTGAAAACAACAACACAGGCGAGGATATCAAAAGTGCAATCGACGCTTCGCTAAAATGCGCTGCTAGCGTGCGCACAAAAACCGAAATTTCCAAAAATCCAGTATCTGTTTCAAGCGTGGCAGTATCCATGGCAAAGGAAAAATTAGGCTCGCTTCAAGGCGAGGAAGCCATAGTGTGCGGTGCTGGCGAGATGAGCGAGCTAGCGTGCAAACACCTGCTCGCAAGTGGCGCGAAGATTACAATTTTAAACCGAAATTTAAAAAACGCCGAAAATTTAGCCAAAAGCCTAGGGGAAGGCGTGAAATTTGATAGCTTAGAAAATCTAAAAAAATATGTCAATATCAATAGACTATTTTTCAGTGCGACAAGCTCCGCTACGCCAATAATCACCGATGAAATCATTGAAGCCAAAAATTTCAAACGCTACTTTTTCGATATCGCCGTCCCGCGCGACATAGAGCTAAGCCAAAGCGAGGATATCGTCGTATATAGCGTCGATGATTTAGAAGAAATCGTCAAAAACAACCTAATCTTGCGCGAGGAGCAGGCTCACAACGCCTATGCGATCATCGGGGCGCAAACCAGCGAGTTTTTCAATAGCCAAAACGCCAAAGCAGCCACCCCACTCATCAAGGCCCTACGCGCCAAAGCCCGTGAGGTTTCCGAAATCGAGCTAGAAAAAGCTATCAAAAAAGGCTATTTAAAAAACAGCGACAAAGAAGAGGCTAGGAAACTAATTCACCAAGTTTTCAAATCATTTTTGCACACGCCAACGACAAATTTGAAAAATTTAAAGAGCAAGGACGAGATTGATTTCGCGACAAATTCGTTAAACGAAATTTTCGCCCTTAAAGAAAATTACGAAAAATTTTTAGACTACGAAAATAGCAAAACAATGGAGAATAAAAATGAAATTTAGCAAACTTTTTGCACCGACATTTAAAGAAGCGCCAAAAGACGCCATTTTGCCAAGCCATATTTTCTTGCTTAGGGCAGGATTTATCGAGCAGTTAGGCAGCGGACTTTATAATTTCATGCCGCTAGGGAAAATGGTTTTAAACAAAATCACGCAAATCGTGCGCGAAGAAATGAATAACGCAGGCGCGCAAGAAGTCGCATTTAGCGTGGTTACACCAGCTGATGCGTGGAAGGCAAGCGGCAGGTATAACAAATACGGCAAAGAGCTTTTGCGTCTAAAAGACCGCAAAGAAAACGACTTCGTCCTAAGCCCGACAAACGAAGAAAGCGCCGTGCTAATGGTGGCGAACAAAATCACCAGCTACAAGCAACTCCCGCTTCATATCTACCAAATAAACACCAAATTCAGAGATGAGGCAAGACCGCGCTTTGGGTTACTTCGTGGGCGCGAATTTACTATGAAAGACGGATATAGTTTCCATGCAAACGAGGTTGATTTGAAGCGTGAATTTGATCTCATGGAGCAAACATACACCAAAATTTTCACCCGTCTTGGGCTAAATTTCCGTGCCGTCGAAGCCGATAGTGGCGCAATCGGCGGAAGCGGAAGCAAGGAATTTATGGTTTTAGCGGATAACGGCGAGGACGATATTTTAGTCTGCGCTAACTGCTCTTATGCTGCTAATATCGAAGCAGCGCACCGCGCTAAACGCACAGCCCCTTGCGAAGCGCCAGAAACCGAGGGTATGATGAAATTTCACACGCCAGGCACCAAAACAATCGAGAGCGTGGCTGAATTTTTCAAAGTGGATAAATTTTTTACAATCAAAGCCGTGATGAAAAAGGCAATCTACGAAGATAGCGCAAAAATCGTGGTTTTCTTCGTGCGAGGCGACGATGATTTGCAAGAGACAAAGGCACAAAACGCTTGTGGTGCGCTAGAACTAATCGACGCAGATGAGAGCGAAGTGCGCGAAGCTGGGCTTGTGCCTGGATTTTGCGGGCCATTTGGTCTGCCAAGAGATATTGATTTTTATATCGATGTCGAGCTTGAAAACGAGCGCGAAATGATAGCTGGGGCAAACGAAGAAAACTACCATTTAATCGGTTGCGCGGTTACGAATTTTAACAAAACTCGCTTCAAAGATTTAACCGAGGTCAAAGCTGGGGATAAATGCCCGTGCTGTGGGGGCGAACTGCGCGTTACAAAGGGCATTGAAGTAGGACACATTTTCCAGCTAGGACAGAGATATTCAGACCCTATGGGAGCGAAATTTTTAGACGAAAACGGCAAAACACAGCCATTTTTCATGGGTTGCTATGGTATCGGCGTGAGCCGTTTAGTCGCAGTCGCAGTCGAGTCTAGCCACGATGAGAAGGGTTGCGTGTGGAGCAAAGAGCTATCGCCTTTTGCGCTAGAAATCATCATTTCAAATGCAAAAGATGAAAATATCGTCAATTTTGCGACTGAGCTTTACGAGAAATGCCGAAATTTAGGCATTAACGCCTTGCTTGATGATAGAAATGAGCGATTTGGCGTTAAGATGAACGATTACGAGCTTATGGGATTTCCATACGCCCTGCTAGTCGGCAAAGGCTTGGCTAATGGCGAAGTAGAGTTTATCGAGCGCAAAAACCTAGAAAAACAAAGCGTCAGCGTGGATAAAATTTTTGATTTGATTAAAGAAAAGTTGGCGTAAATTTTGTAAATTTAAGGGAAAAAAATGAAAAAACTTGCCATAATTGCGCTATTTGCGCTGTTTTCTTATGCGCAGATTAACCCGCAGTCCCAGGAGCTGTATTCGGACGATGCGCACAGCTACACCCTAGTTCAAACCGGCAACGAAAATTTAGACATTTTGCTAAAAAACCGCCTGTTTGGGATTTGCGAGGGCGAGAGTATCGACGAGAGATGCGCGCTTTTGCTAAAAAGCTTGGACGCGAAAAAATACGCCACAAGTTTAGTAGAACAATCCAAAGCCCAAGCCGATAAAGAAATGGCTCAAAATGGCGATTTGGACTTTCATAGCGAATTTAGCGCCGAGCAGAGTTTTATCTCGCAAATCGGCAACCTAGCCCAAATCAAGCAGTTTTCATACTCGTATTCTGGCGGAGCGCACGGCATGGAGCACACGAGCTATATCATCTACGATTTACTCGCAGACAAGAAAATCGACATTGCAAATGTCCTAATCGGCGCGGTTAGCGTGGAGCCCCTATACAAGGAGATTTTCAAGGGTTACAAGGATATGCTTCGCGCAGATATCATAGCCTCGCAGCCAAACTGCGACAAAGCCTGCCAAGAGCGCGATATTACGGAGTTTATCAAGACATTTTGGGTGGATAATCTGCCAGAAGATATCGTTTTTAAAAGCGAATTTTACTTCGCCAAAGAGGGCGTGGCGTTTGTCTTCGCGCCGTATTTCATCGCGCCGTATGCTATGGACGAGCCCGAAATCATCGTGCCTTACGAAAATTTAAAAGGCATTTTCAAAGAGGAATTTTTAAAATTTTAACAAATTTAGCGTAAAATTTTACGCTAAATTTTACATAAAATTCAACGCAAATTTAATTTTGGAGAGAAAATGAGAGCATTTGCAGAGTGGGAAAATCAAAACGCACTTTTAGTTTCACTGCCTCACGAGGATAGCGACTGGGCGCCGTATTTGGGCGAGATTAGTAGCGCTTATACGCACTTTATCCGCGCTGTGGCGCAGTTTCAGCCGCTCATAGCTATCGCACCAAAACGGGCAGTATTCGACAAAGTGTGTGGCGAAATAGACGAGAAATTCGCCGTTAATTTCGTGCAAATCCCTACAAATGACACTTGGATACGCGATTATGGCGCGATTGATGTCGAAAATGAGGGCAAGGTAGAGGCGCTAAATTTCACCTTCAACGCTTGGGGCGGGAAATTTGCGAGCGAAAAAGACAATGCGCTAAATGCCACGCTTTATGAAATTTGGGGCAAAGCGCTGCGCGATGTCGATTTGATTTTAGAGGGTGGAAGTGTCGAATTTAACGGCGCTGGCGTGCTAATAACGACCGAGGAGTGCTTGCTAAATGACAACCGAAACGCCCTTAGCAAAGAAATTTTAGAGCAAAAGCTAGGCGAAATTTTTGGGCTAAAAAAAATAATCTGGCTTAAAGGCGGATTTATTCAGGGCGATGATACAGACTGCCATATCGACACGCTGGCTAGATTTGTGGGCGAAAATCTCGTTGCCGTGGCTTCATGCGATGATTCTAGCGACATACACTACCCTGCCCTGCGCTCGCTAAAAGAGCAGATTTTAGCGCATGGATTCGAGGTCATCGAACTTCCGCTTCCAGCGCCGATTTTTTACGAAAATAGGCGTTTGGGAGCTACTTATGCGAATTTCGTATTTGTAAATGGAGGACTTATCGTGCCTACTTATGGCGATAAAAACGACGAAATCGCGCTCTCTCGCCTCTCAAAAGCTTGCCCGGGGCGCAAGGTCGTTGGCGTAGATGCGCGGGTTTTTATCCGTCAAAACGGCTCGCTTCACTGCTCGTGTATGAATAAATTCAGCAATAAAATTTAAAATTTAAAGGCAAAAAATGAAAAATTTAAAAGTAGGACTAATCTCACACAAATTTTACGGCACCAAATCAGCCACGATAGCGCGCACTAAGGAGCTTATCGCCGAGGCGGCGAAAAAAGGGGCGAATTTAATCGTGCTTCAAGAACTCCACCAAACTCACTATTTTTGTCAGCGCGAAAACACCGAAAATTTCGACTATGCGACAAATTTCGAAGACGATGTGAAATTTTGGGGCAGTATCGCCAAAGAATTTGGCGTGGTGCTTGTGGCTTCACTTTTTGAGCGCAGGAGTGCTGGGCTGTATCACAACACGGCTGTGGTTTTCGAGCGCGACGGCAAAGTGCTTGGCAAATACCGCAAAATGCATATCCCAGACGATCCGAATTTTTATGAAAAATTCTATTTTACGCCCGGCGATATGGGTTTTGCGCCGATTGATACGAGCGTGGGAAGGCTGGGCGTGCTGGTGTGCTGGGATCAGTGGTATCCTGAGGCAGCGCGCGCAATGGCGCTTCGTGGGGCGCAGGTGCTAATCTATCCGACTGCGATTGGCTGGTTTATGGGTGATGATGTGGCTGAGAGAATTCGCCAGCTAGAAGCGTGGGTTGCGGTGCAAAGAGGGCATGCTGTGGCAAACTCACTACCTGTAATCGCTGTAAATCGTGTGGGGTTTGAAAAAGCAACTCTTAGCGAAATTTCGCCAAAAGAAATTTTATCTAATAGCAAAAAAGCTTATAAAGCTGGAAATGCCTGCGATGATGAGGGAATTTTGTTTTGGGGAAATAGCTTTGTTTTTGGTGCGCAAGGCGAGGAGGTATTTCGTAGCGAGTGCGAGAGCGAGCTGTGCGAGGTCGTGGAGATTGATATGCAAAGGTGCGAAAATGTGCGCAGGTGGTGGCCGTTCTTGCGCGATCGCCGAATCGAAAGCTACGGCTCACTTTTAAAAAGATTTGATGATTAGGGGCGAAATTTGAAGAGAATTTTACTATTTTCAATAATTTGCATTATTGGGATTTTTATCCAAATAAGCTTTGATGAAAAATTCTTTTATCCAAAAATTGCTTGTAAATTAGGCAGTGAAAATTCGTGTTCGAAAATCAATATAGAGGGAAATAAATTTTTGACAAATTACCGCCTTGATGAAGCTGAAATTTTGCTTCGCACCGCTTGTGAAGCAAAATTTTATAAAGCATGCTCGAATTTAGGCGCACTTTATAACAAAAAATCTCTTTGGTATTTCCAGTACTCTTGCGCTAATGGATTTTATGGTGCTTGCGATAATCTGGGAAAATTTTATGTCGGAAGCTTTAAATACGATATGGCTATACCGCTTTTTACGGACGCTTGCGATCACGGCATCGTATCTAGCTGTCAAATTTTAGCTTTTATGTATCATATCGGTAAAGGGGTGCAACAAAACCCTGCAAATGCAATGAAATTTTACGAAAAAGCTTGCAAATTAGGCTCAAAAAATGATTGCGAAACTTTAAAAAAATTCAAATAAAATATAAAATTTAGCCCCGCCTTGGCCAGTCAAATACACCTCGCAAATTCGCCCTATTTCACATACGGGATAAACTCAGCGTATCCGCGCTCGCTCATTTTTTCGAGCGGGATAAATTCGAGCGAGGCGCCGTTTATGCAGTAGCGCAAACCGCCCTTTTCTTTGATGCCGTCCTCAAAAACATGCCCCAAATGCGCCCCGCCAAGCCGCGAGCTAACCTCCGTGCGCACCATGCCATGTCTCGTATCGCGCGCATAATCTAGCGCGTCGGTAGTAATCGGCTTAGAAAAGCTCGGCCACCCGCACCCTGCGTCGAATTTATCCGTCGAGCTAAAAAGCGGTTTTTTCGTAACGACATCGATATAAATGCCCTTTGCGTCGAGTTTATCAAATTCGCTCGTGTATGGGCGCTCCGTCGCCTTTTCTTGCGTCACGCTAAATTGCAACGGCGTTAGATTTTCCTTCATCTCTTCTGGACTAGGGAGCGCGAACCTACTCTCGTCATAAAGCGGTTTGCTCGCCAAATTTAGGTCGATATGACAATATCCATTTGGGTTTTTGCCAAGGTAGTTTTGGTGATACTCTTCTGCGCGCGCGTAATTGCGTAGTGGTGCGACCTCGACGGCGATTTTTTCTTTATATTTTTTTTGTTTTAAGGCGATGAAATTTTGCAAAAATTCCTTGTCGCTCTCGTTGGTGTAGTAAATCCCCGTGCGATACTGCCTGCCGACATCGTTACCTTGTTTATCGACACTTATGGGGTCAATCACTCTGAAAAAATGCTCCAAAATCTCGGCAAATGCCACGACATTTTCATCAAATTTGATTTTTAGGGTTTCGGCGTGGTCTGTGTTTTTGAGCGAATAATAATCCGTTTTTTCGCTATTGCCGTTTGCGTAGCCAACCTCGCTGCTCGCGACGCCCTTTACTCGCCTAAAATACCCTTCCATACCCCAAAAACAGCCACCCGCTAAATAAATTTCTTTTAAATTTTGATTTTTGCTCTGCACGCTTTCGCCCTTTAAATTTATTTCATCTGCGCCTAAAAACAGCGCAAAACATAGTAAAAATTTTAAAATTTTCATCATTTTTGCCTTGTTTGATTAAAAATTCCTGCGATTTTAGCGTAAAATTTTAAAATTTTAAGTTAGTTGATAAAATTTATTGATTATTTTAGGCGAGCGATATAGGCCATGAGTTGCCCGAGGGCCACGCCACTATCGTTACTTGGAGTGGTTTTGTGTAGGTGAAATCTCACGCCAGCCTCGCTAAATTTTCGCACTACCAAATGCAAAAGCGTTGCGTTTTGAAAAACCCCACCACTTAGCACGACCTCTAAATTTCGCTCTTTTGCGATTTTTAGCATTGTCTGTGCGATCTCGTTTATGAAATTTGAAGCAGCTACGGCTGGTTCATCTTTTAGCGCGCTTAAAAATGCGTTTTTAACGCTAATTTTGCCGTTTATTATCTCAAATTTATAGCGTTTTTCGCTCTCACTCGTGATTTTGCTCTCATCAAAGAGATTTTCCAAACTCATACCGCTTTGGCCGTCGAAACTAACGCTTCTTTGGTCGCAAATCACGCTTGCAAATGCGTCAAAAATGCGCCCAAGCGAGGTTGTCTTTGGCGAGCGCGGGGCGATTTTGGCTAAATTTGAAATTTCATTTTGACTAAATTTGGCTAAAAACTCACTCGCCTCGCTTTCAATGCCAAATTTAAAAATCAGCGAAATTGCGAGTTTGTAGATATTTTTGATCGAACTCTCGCCGCCAATTAGCGCAAATTCGTCAAAATGCAAAACCCTTTTGTAGCCAAATTCGTCAAATTCCAGCACTTCGCCACCCCAAATTGTGCCATCTTCGCCATAACCCGTGCCGTCAAAACTAAACCCAAGGTATTTTTTACCACTTCCAAGCAAATCATTATCCGCCAAATTCGCGACCAAATGCGCGTAATGGTGCTGAAATTTTACCACTTCAAAGCCCAAATTTTCAAAATGTTTCGTATGCAAAAAATTCGGGTGCAGGTCGCCCAAAACAGCGTCAAATTTCAAATCATAAGTTTTGATAAAAATATCCAAAAGCGCGAAAAATCGAGCATTTGTGGCGATATTTTTCAAATCGCCGATATATGGGGAAATAAAAATTTGCCCGTCTTTGTATATTGCAAACTGGTTTTTTAGCTCCGCGCCAAGGGCGAGAAACGAGCCTTTATGAGTAAATTTGCTTTTGAAAATTTGCGGATTTAGCCCACGCGAAGTGCGTAAATATTGCGTAAAATTTTGCGTAATTTTTTGCGAATTTTGCTCCGTGATTTCTGCGATACTCTGCGCCTGATTTTGCACCACAAAGCCCACGCTATCGTCGCTTGGCGTGATAATCTCTCTGTCGTTATCCAAATAAAAATCAATCACACCGCCCAATTTTTGGCGCAAACTCGCCTCATCGTAAATTATCGGCTCGCCACTGATATTCGCGCTCGTGGCGATTAATGGGCGATTAAAATACTCAAAAAGTAGCAAATGAATGCCCGTATTTGCTAGAAAAATGCCAACCTTGCCTAAATTTGGCGCAACCGCATCAGCGAGAGCAAAATTCTGCGAATTTTTCGATTTTTTAACCAAAACAATCGGCTTAATTTGCGAATTTAAAAGCTCTTTTTCACTCTCGCAAAACCGGGCAAATTTTTTAGCCATTTTCTCATCTTTACACATTATGGCAAATGGCTTATCGGGGCGATTTTTGCGAATTCGTAAGGTCGCTACGGCGTCTTCGTTCGTCGCGTCGCACATTATATGAAATCCGCCAAGCCCCTTTACAGCGACTATCTCGCCACGAGATAAAATTTCACAAAGCATTTTAACCGCATTTTCGCCAATAGCTAAAATTTCACCATTTTTGTTTTTCAAAAAGAGCTTTGGCCCACATTTTGCACAGGCAATCGGCTCGGCGTGATAACGGCGATTTAGCGGGTCAGTGTATTCGCCGCCGCAAAATTCGCACATTTTAAACTGCGCCATTGTCGTATTTGCGCGGTCATAAGGGAGTTTTTTGATGATACTAAGTCGCGGTCCGCAGTTCGTGCAGTTGATAAATGGGTAGCGGTAGCGTTTGTTTTGCGGGTCGTAAAATTCACGCCTGCAATCATCGCAAATGGCAAAATCAGGCAAGATTGGGTTAAATTTCGCCGAATTTTGCGAAGAAACGATTTTAAAATCATTATAAATTTTAGGCGCGATTTCAAAAATCTCAAATTTATCAATCCTCGCAAGTGGCGGAAGCTCGCTATAAATGCGCTCTTTAAGCCGCGCTATTTGCTCGCTCGTGGCGTTTGCGTGGATTTTCACGCCCTCGCCGTCGTTATAAACCTCGCCTTTTATGCCTAGATCGGTGCAAATGCGGTAGATAAACGGGCGAAAACCCACGCCCTGCACAGCTCCTGCAATCTTGATTTTAACGCTCACAGCCTTGCAAACCCAAATATGCCGAGAAATCAAGGCGAGATTTGCCAAGCACGAGTGTGGCGATGTTTGCGAACCTGCGCTCGGCAAAGAGCGAACCGCTAAGCACGCCAGAATCGTATAATGCCTCGTTTGCGTCAGCCAAATCGCCGATAAACCTAGCCAGCGTGTCGATTACGCCGTAGCTTAAAACCTTATCATCGACGCCTGCTAGCTTGTAGCTCATCGCTGAACGAAGCGTTTTGGCGAAGTTAAAATCGCCGTTTTCTTTAAGCTCGAAGTCTAGCTTCATGCCCTTTTCGCCCAAAAACTCCCCAGCACACTCCAACAAATACTGTGCGTCTTTGCCAAAAATCACGCGAGAAAGCAGTTCAAAATAGCCATAAAAACTAGGTTTTACTTCGCTAAAATCGGCATTTGCGCGTGCATAATCTAGGCTAAATTTTGCGCTAAAATTTGCCAAAAGTTTCGCGCCTGTCTCGTCGCTTTTGATTTCATCAAAAAGAGCGTCTAAATTCGCAGGCATAGCGAAATTTAGGAGTTTGCGCTTGGATTTGGCTTCGTAAATCGCAATCTCATCGGCGCTATTTTTCGATACAAAAACTCTCATCACGCGCGAATCAAAAATCTCCCTTTCCTTGCAAATTAGCCCAAAATGCGTAATTTCATCGCCAGAAGCAAGGAGCGTTTTTTCGGCCTCGCTCATAAACTCGTAATTTTTTGTGATAAGAAATCTATCCTCAATCACGCATAAATTTAAAAATTTATTTTTGTTTCCCTGCGCGCTGACATAGTAGATTTCATCATCTTCGAGGCGTTTAAAAAGCGCGAACGAAAAGAGATCGCTACACATTTTCACATCGAAAAATTTAGGCGATTTTGAGAAAGAGCTACGAAAAACGCTGTTTGTTTTGAGGCGCAAAATCGGCTTTTCGTATGTCGCAAGGGCGATTTTTTGTTTGTCATCGGTGATGAAAATTTTATTAAACGATTTTAGGCCAGTAGCGACCATAAAGTCTGAATTTTCGAAATTTAAATCCGCACTAAGGCTGAATTTCTCGCCATTTAGCGAAATTTGCAAAATTTGATTATGACGCAAAATGCGGTAAGCATGTTCGATTAACTTGCCAAAATTTTGCTTATTTACAGCGACGAAACTCTCGCCGTCAAAGACGCTAACACCGCTTAAAACTCCAAATTCATTTTCTATAAATTCGCCACTTTGCAAAAATTCGTGAATTTGGCTTGGGGTGAAATTCGAAAATTTAGGCAAAAATTTAATCTCATCGCTTCTGGCGCAAACTTCCTTCAAATCCCCTTCGCCAGATACCACCTCCACGCTCGATTTTGCCAAAAACGCAGAATTTGGAATAAGCGCCATAAATTTATCGCTAAATTCGAGTAGCTCTTTTTCATCTGCTTCGACATAGAGTGTGGTTAAATTTTTGTCTAAATTTAGAGCGTATTTCAGCCCAGCCTTGCGCGCATAAAAATCCAAAAAATAGGCGATTAAGCCGTTGTTATTCAAATAATCAAATTTAAAAGAAATTATCAATTTTTGCCCTTAGAATCAAAATTTTCAGCGATATCGCGCACACTTAAATTCCCAATTTTTTCGCACACAAAACCGCGAGAAGCGATAAAATCTATCGCCGTGCGCTCCATAATCTCGCTAGATTTCAGCACCTCATCGCTCACGCTAAAACTCATCGGCTCTATGCGCATTGGCACCACGGCTAGGATTTGCGTGCGTGGTCTATCGCCACAAAGATCTAGCATTTGCAGGGTTTCTAGCATCTCCACCTCGTGAGCCGAACCACTCCATTTCACGCTTTTTGGCATAGCCTCGTAGTCGAAGAAATACACATCGCCGATACTGCCCTCGTCTGCGTCGATACAATCAATCAGCAAAATTTCGTCGAATTCGACCAAAATGTGCATTAAAAGCGCAGCCAGCGTGCCTCCGTCGATGAATTCGATACTATCATCAGGTGAGTTTGGGGTGAATTTGTAGTTTTGTTGCAGTGCGTGCATAAAATGTACTCCGACACCTTCGTCGGAGTACATAATGTTACCTATACCGATAACACCTAATTTCATTTTTGAACCTTGAACTTATAGCCGCTAATGATAGCGTCCATAGCTCCGTCTTGTCCTTTTACAGCGTTGAAAACAGCCATATAAACATGCACAGGGATAAATAAAATAAGGAAATTCATCGATAAATGGTGAATAGTGCGAACCTCGCTTAGACCACCCATCATAGCCTCGATTGGGCGCATTAGATCATAAATCATACCACCAAGTCCGCCGTGATACATATGCACATGAAGCACAAGGCCAGTGATACAAATCAAGGCTAAAATGATGTAAAATGCCAAATACGCAATGAATTGCAAAGGATTATAAACGCCGTGCAAATGTGGGTGTTCGCCTAAAAATAGGTAAAATTTGATCTGCTCGATCCAAACCCTAGGATTGATAAAATCCTTAATACTAACTAGCTCTTTTCTGCTGTGTTTATCGAACAAAAACAGATATGATTTGTAAAGCATAGCCGCCATTAGCACGAAACCTGCCACTAAATGCACGAAGCGAATTTTAGCTTGCAAGAATAAATTTGGCTCAGAGCTAATCTCTGGGGCTATGAAAACATAAGCCAAATAAAATCCAGTAATTACAAGTATGACGATAGCGATAGCGCGTATCCAGTGGGTAAGGCGCAATCCTATCGAAAATTCATACTCGGCTTCTCTTTTTTTCATGGTTAATCCTTGATATTTGGATTTACTTTATATGAGCTAAGCTCGTTGCCTTTGGTATCCATAACATGAACAGCACACGCAATGCACGGATCATAAGAGTGGATTTTGCGGATAATTTCAAGCGGTTGCGTTAAATCTGCAATTTTAAGACCGATTAAGCATGACTCATAAGATGCCATATTGCCCTGAGCGTCTTTTGGACTAGCGTTCCATGTGCTAGGAACGACTGCTTGCCAGTTTTGGATTACTCCATTTTCGATTCTGCACCAGTGGCTTAGGCTACCGCGTGGAACATGTCCGATATATCTGCCTTTGTATGATTTCTTTTTATCGATTGTGTATTTAGCGCAAGTCTCAGTGTCGCCTGATTTGATATTAGCGATTAGGTTATTAAATGCTAATAGTCCATTATCAGCTACGACTTTTGCCTCGATCATACGGCATGCTGTTCTACCAAGAGTAGAGAATACTGCTTCTAGTGGAAGACCTGTATCGGCTAAGAATTTATCTACTACTTTTGTGACGAATTCATTGCCTTTTGCGTAATTTACAACGATATTTGATAGTGGTCCAACTTGAAGCGATTTGCCATCATATCTAGGAGCCTTAATCCAACTATATTTACCCTCAGTATTTAGGACTTTTGTATCTTCCATTTCACCTTTGGCATTTAGGGTTTGCTCTACCTTAAATCCTGTGTAGTTTGGTTCTTGTTCGCCGTCGTATGGGTGAAGTGGTTTATCGTTTTTATACCAAGAGTGAGTGGCTTCTTCTGTAATCTTGCTCTCATCTAGCTCATGAACCTTGCTAATATCGCCGTCTAAAATCACACCGCTTTGGAATAAGAAATCGTTGCGTGAATATTGGAAAGTTTGATGTGTCCATAGATTTGCGACACCGACATCGTTTAATACGCTTTCTTCACTAGCATACGCACCACCAGCCATAAGCAAGTCTGGATAATATGCACGGTTGATAAAATCAGCAACTTCTTGGAATTTGACCATATACTCACCAAGTCTTGCTGGGCTTAGGATATCCATTACGCATGTTACGCCACCGACTGTTAGGGTTTGTGGGTGTGGTTGTTTGCCACCGAAAATAGCCATCATTTGCGCGGCTGTTCTTTGGATACGCAAGCACTCTAAATAGTGGCTAAGCGCAATCAAATTTTGCTCAGGGGTTAGCTTGTATGTGCTGTGTCCGAAATATGCGTTTGCAAATGGTCCAAGTGCGCCTTTTTCAACGAAGGCTTTTACTCTTTGTTGAACCGCTTTTAGCTGATCCTCACCGCAAGCATAAGGCAAATCTGTATATCTGAAAGCCTCTTGGCTAGCAGCGTGCGGATCTGCGCTTAGTGCGCTTACGATATCAACCCAGTCAAGTCCGTGTAGTTGATAAAAATGCACTGGGTGATCGTGCATAAATAACGCAGTGTTCATTAGCGTTCTGGTTAAAATCGCATTTAGTGGCGGAGTTATACCAAGAGCATTTTCAACAGCTGAAATTCCAGCATTATAGTGAGAAAATGTGCAAACACCGCAAATTCTTTGCATAAAAAAGCCGATATCCCTAGGATCGCGACCCTTAACGATAGTCTCTAATCCACGCCATAAAGTAGAGCCAGAATACGCATCCGTTACAACTCCGTTATCATCGACAACTACTTCTATGCGTAAGTGTCCTTCAATACGAGTTATCGGATCTATTACTAATCTTTGTGACATTTCTACTCTCCCTTATTCTTTTTAAATGATGCAATGGCTGCATGAACTGTGATAGCTACACCTGTAACAGCCAAAATTCCTATACCGATTTTATCGGCTGTCGCATCAGCACCTGCTCCGCTAAATACGGTATTGTATAATCTATCTGCCAATGGCTCCTCAAATGGTCCCATGTGATCCCAAAAATCAGGCTCAGAGCAGCCGATACAGCCATGACCTGCTTGGATTGGCCAGCTAGTGTGAGCGTTAAATCTCTCGCGTGAGCAGTTATTAAATGTATATGGGCCTTTGCAACCTACTTTATATAAACAATATCCGTCTTTTGCGCCTTGATCGCCGAATTGCTCTACGAACTCACCTGCGTCGAAGTGACCGCGTCTTTCGCACAAATCGTGAATTCTAAGTCCGTAAGCCCATTTTGGACGATTATAAACATCAAGTGCTGGAAGTGTGCCAAATAGTATGTAGTGAAGGACATTTCCTACGATATTTTTCTCGCTTGGCGGACAGCCAGGGACATTGATTACTTGTTTGTTTGTAAGTTTGCTTAACGCAACAGCGTTTGTTGGGTTTGGTCTTGCTGCTTGGATACCACCGAAGCTCGAACATGTTCCAATAGCAAAAATCGCAGCTGCGCCAGCAGCAGCATGTCTGCAATGCTCGGCACCTGTCTTACCAGCAGGTCCTACTGTAAGGAAATATTCGCTACTTCCGCTTGGAATTCCACCTTCTACCATTAAAATATATTGCCCCTTATATTTTTCGATAGCTCCATCTAAATTTTCCTCTGCTTGCCAGCCAGCAGCAGCCATAATCGTCTCGTGATATTCCAAACTAATATAGTCGAAAATCAACGAATCGATAGTTGGAGTATCAATTCTAAGTAAGCTTTCGCTACAACCTGTACATTCTGCCATGTGAAGCCAAATCACAGGTAAGCGATCGGCGAGTTCTGCCGCCCGTGCAACTTGTGGTGCAAATACGCTAGGTAACCCAATCGCCGCAGTCATTGCGCCCGCCCATTTCATAAAATCACGGCGCGAAAAACCGCGCTCAGCAAGGCGTTTAGTGATACTATCGCCCTCTTTTATCTTGGGTAGTTTAGCGACTTGTTCTAGCCTATCGGCTACTTTTGCTAAATCAATCATTATGTTCTCCTTTACGCTTATAGCGTTAATCCGTAATTATATAGTTTTTTTGTTTAAAATTTGTTAAGGAAGAACTTACTTGTAGTTAAATTTTCTACAAGTAAGTTAAATTTTAAGGTTAAATTTATTTTATTTTGAAATTTAGCGCCGGTAAATCATAATCCATTACGCTTTCGTTTTGCATATCAGTGATACTCACAGCCGGCAAGGCACACATACCAGAATACACTACATTAAGCGGTGTGTAAAATACGCCGGTATAGTCATTGCCGTTTTTCGTATCCTTATAATACGCCCCACCAACCGGGAAGCTTAGCACTCTATCAAACATTATCTCTTTGTGCTCGAAGCTAGTTTTATCCTGCAAATTCTCAGGCCTTATAAATCCCGGATTTATGCGCTCATTGACGATCTCAAAGCAGGTGCTTGCCGCCTCATCAATCACGAAATTTCTGATATAAAAATTTGAGCGGAAATTTATCTTAGAATAAATTCTCTGCCCTACTTTTAGATTATCAAGCGAAACCACATTACCAGCCTCATCGACAAATTCACGCACGATTTCTAGCTGTTTGATTCCGTGCAGATTTCCTGTGTGGTTGTTTATACTAAGCGGGCTGTGTTTGAGCGCGACTGGTTCGTAACCAAAGCTAAGCAAATTAGCAAAAATTTTCTCGCCATTTTTTGGCGAAATTTTGATTTCTCTGTCGTTAGAATTTAGCGTAATTACTGAATTTGACGGAGTTTGGATACTTTGTGTAAGGCTGTTTGCGACGATATCTGTGCCCACACCCTTATCATCTTCGCCAAAATACGCTTCCAGCGCCCTTAGCACAAACGCTCTTTCTTGCGTGCTATAAATGTCTTGTAAATTTTGGCTTAAATTTTGCGCCAAAGTATCTAAGACACTATCTTTTATACCGACACTTCCTAGGGCATACAGAGCAAATCCAGCGTCCCTAACCTCACTAGCAAAAATTTTACTAGCATCTTTATTAGCATAATCAAATTTATAATTTGAACTATAAATTTTACTAAATTCTGCGCTCATTTTGTGTTTTTGCAAAATCGCAAGCATAGAAAATGTCGCTAGCGGGCTAGCTTCGTAGAGTTTTTTATCATAGACGAAATTTAGCTCATCATCGCTTAATGCGCCTACCCTATCTAGCACAAAATCCGCATACAATCGCAAGCTAGGCTCGCTAGAATACGACGATTTTAGCGCCCTTAAAATCAGCTCTTTTTGTTTTGGGGTTAGGATTTTGTATTTCGCGTCCATATCCAAAAGCACATCGCTAGCATACAGCGACGCAAATGCGTTCGTCTCGCCATGCGCGCTCCAATACCCAAATTCGCCGTTATTTTTAAGCCTTGATAAAATTTTCGTAGCATGCTCTAAAACAGCCCCCTTCATCGCCTCGTCGTGGTCGCGTTTAAAGAAGAAATCATAGGCTAAAATTTTAGAACTAATCTGCTCTGTGCAACCATACGGATATCGCTCCAACTCCCTTGCCACCGTATAAGTGCTAGGTCTAGTGCCTATGTATGTAAAGACATCTTTATACGAAGCTGGCAGACTAAAATTCATCGGCGCGTCGCTATAAGCACTGGCGCTAAATTTCGAGCGCGGAAACTGCGAAATGACATCAAATTTCAACTCATACTCAAATTTCGCCCCATTTTCTTCGCTCGCTTCCAAGCTCACCACGCCCTCGCCAAGCTCTAACGCATTTGCTCTAAATTTCAAATTCTTTGCTTCTAGCGCGCCTAGCGTGATATTTGCATCACTAAGCGAAATTTGAACTGCATCGTTAAAATTCGCCTTTAAATTTAGCGATTTTGGCGAATTTGTCGTATTTATGAGCGTTAGCGGGATATTTATATCATCGCCTTTGACCATATATGTAAGATCAGCTGGTTTGATGACGATATCATCTTTGACGCTGATTTGAGAATTTGCCCAGCCGATTTTTTCTTCATCATCGAGAGCTAGCGCGCTTAGGCGAATCATAGAGTTAAAGTGTTTTGGCAAATCTACCTCAAATCTAGCCTCGCCTGCGCCGTTTGCGATACCCTCATACATTTTGACAAATTTTTTATCTTTTTTGTTTTGCACTGGGCTTAAATTTCGCTTCGCGCTTTTTAGCATTTCATCACCACCAAAGCTTAGTTCTTTGCCGTTTGCGCTATACACACTCAAATCATCGAAAATATCGAAATATCGGTGTCTAAAATATATCGGCTTATCAAAATACGAAAACGCATTTAGCTCTTTTTGATTTATCGCGTCTAGTATCCCTAAATCCACAGCGTAAAGCGTTATTTTAGAATTTGGCGCGGATTTTGCCACGATTATGGCTTTTTCGCCGTTTTTATACTCCGGCTTGCTTTGCAGGCTAAGAGGGAGTTTTTTCTCGCTCACATCGAGGCTTACAGCTACATTTGCATAGGTGCGAAGCGGCATAGCAGCGCCAAAGGCAGAGCGTGAAATGCTAGCACTAATGTGTCCGCCAGTGAAATTCTCTGGCACTCTTAGCTCGAAACTTGCGCTGTTTCCGCGAATTTGCGTGATTTTATAATCATACACGCCCTCACCTATCAAAGCCACATTTAGCACGCCGTTTTCGATAGGCGAAGTAATCACGCCTTTAATCATTTCGCCAGGTTTGAGCTTTGATTTTTCTAAATTTATGCGGGCGGTATTGACATCTTTGGCATTTAGCCTGCCATAGTATCCATATCCGCTCACATCGACTCTCACGCTCGCACTTGCCCCGCTTGCGTAGTCGTTTGCCACTACGATATACGAACCGCCATTTTCGAATTTATACCCAATCTGTGAGCCCTCTGCGCTAATGCTATCCACAAGCGAAAAGTTCTCTTGCTCGACATATCTCTCGCCGTCATAAATGTAAGTGAAATCTTGGCGATAAATTTCTAAATCCACCTTGCCTTTTTGCTCTTTTTTGCTAAGGCTATCTAGCAATGCAAGGTCGAATTTTACCTCCTCACCACTGCTTATAAAGTCCTTGCTAGCGCGAATTCCTAGAATTTTGTCGTATGGATAGTAGCTTAGCATTTTATACGCGCTGACATTTTTGCCCCCGTCTTGGACGCTAAAATTCATCATCAAATTTGCCGCATTTGACACACCCTGTGCCTTTGGAGCGATTACGAGATCTTTTTTGCCGTTATTATCTAGCCTAAATTCCTCGCTTTTTACCTCCAATGTGCCCTCTTTTTTAAGTCTTGCATTTGTGAAGCTGTATCCTTCAAAACCGCTGATTTTAAGCTCTTTTTCGTAAGATTTCACCTCAATTTTGCTGGCTAAATTTGCAGCTGGTGCGCCCACAAGATAGTTTGAAATCAAATTTGCGATTATTAGCTCATCTTTGTAAATTTCATCTTTGCTCGTTAAAATTTCGTTTTTCACGCGGTTTGGTATGAAATTTTCGACGCTAAATTTCTTGGTTTCGATAATTTTATCCTCATAAATCAGCTCAAAGGTATAACTTCCGCTTTTTTCGCCCAAATTCTCTTTGAAATTTAGCGCGCCATAAGAGTCAGTTTTTAGGGCGCGAGTGATGATATTCACGCCGTAAGGATCTGTGATTTTGTATTTAATCGGAGTGTTTTTAATCGGCGTAAAATCGCTCTTTTTGAGCACCACAGAGCCGATTAGTGCCTCATTTGGGCTTACTAGCTCGCTAGCGAAATACACCATTGCGCGCGCGTTGCTTTTAGTCGCTTCCGTGCTAGAAACAGCCTCGTCAAATATCACAAACCCGCGCTCTTTGCCGTCTGTAATCTCGATAGATTTAGGATTTTTATCCAAAAATTTAGCGTCATTTACAAGCAAAATTCCATCACTATTCGTGCGTTTTTCTAAAATCAGCTCGTTTTTGTCATTGTAAATTTTAACAATAGCGTGCGACAAAGCCTTCGCATCGCTTAGGCGCGAAGTATAGATTAGCGCGCCACTATCAGCCATGCTAACCTGAGCCGAAATATCGCCGATATAGGCTGTGCGCGTGATAGTTCGCATTATAGCGCCCTCTTTGTAATGCACATTTATCACATACACGCCGTCCTCGAAGCCCTTAAAATCCATAGCGATTTTATGCTCGCTAATCTCGTTTTTCGCCCCGCCAATGTCAAATTTTTTATTCACAACCTCGCTAGCTAGCGAGTGTGGATAATTGCTTTCGAAATTTAGAAAATATCTGAAATTCTCATCGCTGATTTTTGAAACGCTAATGCTAACCTCATTTAAATTTGAGCTTTTTATCGCGATATTTGCGTTTTTAGGGACAAATTTTTTCATATCACTAAACTGCACGAAAGGCTTCCTATCGCCAGTTTTGAAATTTAGCTTTATTTCATTTCTAACTATCCTAGAATCATCGCCAAAGCCCTTTAAAAGGCGCAATTCATAGCTTTTATTTGGCGCAAATTCAGCGCTTTTGATATCTACATGATAGTAGTATTTATCGCTGATTTGCGGGTATTTTTGCTCATCTTCGTAGTATCTGTATCTAGCCTCGCCAAGGCTAAATTTACCCACGCCATTAACGCGGATAAATTTGGCTAAATTCGCGTCATCGATATAGTGAGGGAAATACAGCCTCGCTCCAAACGAGCCGTCATTAAAGCTAATTTCGCGGATTTTGACATCGTCTAGGTTTGAGGCGTTTATGCTATCATTAAATGGCTCTTCATCTGCTTTTAGGATTTTTGGGGCGCTTAGCGTTGCGCCGTTTTTCGATTTTACAGCGCCTGCTTCGATGACGATATTTGGGTGCTTAGCATCATAAGAAATCAAAAAACTTCTATCATTTTGCGCGCTAATGGTAAAGCTAATATCGTTTTTGGCTAAATTTTGCAGCGAATACACCCTAATCCCTGACTTTGCCCCCTCCTCGCTCACGCTATCGTTAAAGCTAATCTTTGCAAGTCCTGGGCGCAGTATTTTAAGCTCGCTCGCGCTAAACTGGGCCGTCGTAAAGCTAAATTTCTCCCCGCCAATCTCGCAATTATAGCGAGTGCTAGCATTTAGCTTAGTTTTTGGATAAAACTCTATTTCAGCGCTATTTTTATACTCATACACGCCAGTAATCCCTGGCTCACATTTTGCGATTTGCTCCTCGCTTATGCCAAAAGGCGCGATTTTTGCACCACTAAAAACCAAACTCTCATCATTAATCTGCGTTTCCACGCCAAAGAGCCACCCAGCGCAAAGCGCGCTACAAAGCCCAAATTTGATTAAAATTTTTTCCATGATTTTCCCCTAAGAATTTCGCGTAATTATATTGTGAAATTTTTATATTTTGGTAATTTTTTATTTTATCTATTTTTTACCATAAATTTCGCCACGCTAAAATTCGCGTTTTCGTCCAAACACGAAAGCTCATATTCGCCTGGGCTTAAATTTAGCATAAAATTCTCGCCATTTTTTTTCGCCTCGTATGGGCCGTTATTTACGCTGATAAAAATTTCATCGCCAAAAACAGCCGTGCAAGAGGCGCTAAGATTTATCTCTCCACTATCGCCCACTTCGTAAATTTTGCCATCTATATCGCTAAGAGCGGGGCTAATCTGGGCAAATTTATCCTTGCACCTGCCGTTTTTGGTCGTATTTGCGTCGATTATGCCGTTTTGCAAAAGATAAAAAAGCTCGCTAGGGCGGTAAAATTCGCACTCATCGCGCAAAGTTACACCCTCTATCACCAAATCTCGCACCATTTTTTTACACTCTTTTTCTACGAAAAAATCAGCGCAAATTTCTCTTTCACTCACGCCACTTGGACGGACAAATTCGGCATTTATCGCGCCTGTGTTTGAAAGGTAAGAAAACATATCAAAAACCACGCGCGCAGCACTAAGTCCGCCACTTATATCGCTCGTTTTTTCGCCGTTGAAATTGCCAAACCAAACCCCAAGGCTAAATTTTGGCGTCACGCCAATCGTATAAAGGTCGCGTCCGTCGGCACTCGTGCCGGTTTTAAACATCAGAGCTGGCATGTTTTTGGTATTTTGCCACACAGAGCCAAGATAGCTTCGCGGGGCGTTTTTTAGCATTTGCGTGATGATATACGCACTTTGCGGGCTTAGTATTTGCGCGCTCTGCCCTACTTTCGCCCCTGCTAGTTCTAGCGGTTTTAACTCGCCAGAGTTTGCAAAAACGCTGTAAAGATGAGTGAGATTTAACAAATTTATGCTAATTCCGCCAAGCCCAAGCCCAAGCCCATAATGCTCTTTGGAATACGGCGCGAGATTTGCACGAAGCAAAAGCTCATAAAGCCCGTCATCGCCAAGGGATAATAAAAGCTTCAAAGCTGGGATATTTAGGCTATATCCGAGCGCCTCATTTGCGCTAACAACCCCCATAAAGCCTAGATTGTAGTTGCGTGGGGAGTAATTTTTGAAGCTAATCGGAGCGTCGATTAGCTCACGGCGTGGCGTGATAAGCCCCTCTTCAAGGGCTCTTGCGTAGATAAATGGTTTTAGCGTGGAGCCTACATTTTTCGCCCAGACTATGCCGTCATTTTGCCCCAAAAATCCGCCAAAATCGTGCGAACCTGCGTATGCCACAACCGCCATTTTTTCGTTGTCGATTAGGATTGCCGAGCCGTTTTTGACGCCAAATTTGGCTAGGTCATTTATCCTTGATTTAAGGAAATTTTCAAGGGTGAGTTGATAGGTTTTGTTTAAATTTGAGTGGATTAAATTTGTGCCGTTTTGCGCTATGCGCTCTGCTTTTTTTTGCCAGATTGCGCTATTTTGTGCCACGCGCTTTGTATCGCCTGTGCGCACGGCGTGATTGTCTGTGTTTGCGGGCTTTATCGCGCCATTTTGTGCCAAGTGCGCGCTTTGGCTTGCCTCCACAGAAGTTGCCCCCACAGAACTTGCGCGCGCGCGTTTTGTTTCGGTGGCTGTTTCACTCACACCCTCTGCCACGCCAGCTGTTTTGCTCGCTGTTTCGCCCACACGCGCACCCACAGCCTCACTCGCGCCAACGCGCCCTACCACGCCCAAATTTTTCGCATTTTTAAAGGCGCGCATTGCATAATGCGGGGCGAAATTTGGCGCAGGGTGCCTTGCGGGGCTAAATTTCTCGCTACTAGCTCGTTCAAATTCGCTAAGCGATAAAATTCCTGCCTTATAAAGACTAGAAATCAGCCTGTTTTTTAGCGAATTTAAATCCAAATTCGCGCGGTCTAGGCGGTTTTTGTTCGGGTTTTTTGGCACCACCGCAAGAAGCGCGATTTGAGCGTTGCTAAGCTCGCCCAAAGCCTTGCCAAAATAAAAATAGCTAGCACTCGCCACACCCTCGATATTGCCACCATAGGGGGCTAGATTGAAATACATTGTCAAAATTTCATCTTTGGTGTAGTGAAATTCGAGCTGAAAGGCGTTGAAAATTTCGATAAATTTGTTTTTGTAACTGCGCTCTTTGGGGTTCATCATACGCGCAACCTGCATTGTAATGGTGCTTGCACCTACTCTGGCTATATTTGCATTTTTATGTGTAAAATTTTGCGAAATATTATGCGTAAATGCCCGTGCTATCGAAAATGGATTTACGCCAAAATGGTAGTAAAAATACCTGTCCTCGAAATGCACTACGCTCTGTTTTAGACGCTGCGGGATTTCATCACTACTGGCATAAAACCTCCAAATTTCATCACTGCTAATTTGCATATTTAAAATTTCCCCCTCGCTCGAATACAAAACTAACGACTTTTCTTTATTTAATCCAGCCAAATTTAGGGGAAATAAAAAATCCAAAATCAAAAACAACGAAAGCAAAAATGCGCCCAAAAATGCGCTAAATTTCACAAACCCTATAAATTTCATAAAAATATTATATCTATAAAATTTATAAATTTACTCAAATTTTTCACGCAAAAAGAGAATATAAAGCATAAATTTTATAAAATCGAGAGCTAAATTACACTTTAAAGAGCCCAAAGGAGTTATTATGAAATATGGTATCATTTTTGGCGGACAAAGCTACGAGCACGATGTCAGTATCCTCACAGCAATCGCTGTAAAAAACGCACTCAAAGGCAAAAATTTAGTCTTTATCTACTGCGACGCTAACCGCAGATTTTTCGAAATCGAAGAGGGAAATATGGTAGCAAGCTACTTTGCTAGAAATTTTGCTAGGTCTCACTCTGCCAACACAGACGCTGCTGAGGGCGGTTTTTCATCTCAAACTTCTTATGGTAGCAAGGTCAAAGAGCTAACCCTCTCTTATGGCGGATTTTACACAAGCGGTATGTTTTCAAAAAATAGATTAGAAATCGATGTGTGTATCAACACAATCCATGGCGGTGATGGTTGCGACGGCAAGCTAGCTTCGCTTTTAGAATTTTATGAAATTCCACAAATCGGCCCTAGATTAGAGGCAAGTGCGGTAAGCCATAATAAAATTTTAACCAAAAATTTAGCCAAAAACGCAGGGGTTAAGGCGATTAATTACGCGGTTTTGAAGCGCACGAGTTTGCCGTCTTTTAACTACCCTGTCATCATAAAACCAGCCCACCTAGGTAGCAGTATCGGCGCTAGTATCGTAAATAGCGACTTAGAGCTCGATAAAATCATCGACAAGGTCTTTAAGCTAGATAGCGAGGTCATCGTCGAGCCTTTCGTCAAAGATGTCAAAGAATACAGCCTAGCAGGTTGTAAAATAGGTGGCGAGATTGTATTTTCAAAATTTGGCCAACCTGTGAAAAAAGACTTCCTAGACTTTGGTCGCAAATACATCGACACTACCCAACCAAACACCGTAACAGAGCAAACCGTGGGCATTTCAATCGCAGATAAGATGAAAGATGCGTTTGCTAAAATTTACAACAGCGGATTTGAGGGCTCGATCATCAGATGCGACTTTTTCGTGTTTAATAACGAAATCTATCTAAACGAAATCAACCCCGTCCCAGCGGCTCTTGCAAGCTATTTGTTTAACGATTTTGGCGCGATTATCGACGGGCTTTCTACATCTTTGCCGCAATACAAAAAAATCCCAGTAACCTACGATTTGGTTACGCAAATCGCAGCAAACAAATAATCCAAATTTCACGCTAAATTCCAAATTTAGCGTGAAATTTAACCAAATTTAACAAAAGGATAAAAAATGAGTATTTTGCTAGTAATTTTAGCTATTTTAATTCTTGTCGGAATTTTTCTCATTGGTATTTACAACAAACTTGTCGCACTTTTAAACGAAGCCAAAAACGCCTTTGCGCAAATCGATGTCCAGCTAAAACGCAGATATGATCTAATCCCAAATTTAATCGAAGTTGTCAAAAAATACATGGCGCATGAAAAACAGACCCTAGAAAATGTCGTAAATGCCAGAAACCGCGCAACTAGCGCATTAGAACGCATTAAACAAAATGGCATAAACGATAGTGATATGCGAAATTTAGCAAGCGCAGAAAACGAGCTAAAAAACGCGCTAAATGGGCTAAATATCCAGGTCGAAGCCTATCCTGAGCTAAAAGCTAGCGAAAATATGATGCAACTAAGCGAGGAAATCACCTCTACTGAGAATAAAATCGGCTTTGCTAGGCAGTCTTACAATGACGCGGTTACGGACTTTAACACCTATAAACAAAGCTTTCCAAACAATATTTTAGTCGGATTTTTCCCTAAATTTCACAAAGATTTAGCCCTGCTTGAATTCAAAGAGGAAAATATCCAAAAAGCCCCAAAAATCGAATTTTAAGCGAGAAATTTTGTGGAGGCATTGTCTGCGCTAAATTTAGCGCTCTTTTACCTACCTGAAAAATTTTGCCATTTTTTAAGCGCAAATGAGATTTCCTGCACGCCAAAGGCCGGGTATTATCTATGTGTTTTGGCGTGTAGCGCGGTTTTGTTTGCCATAACGCGCATTTTCCTTGGCAAAACAGCCACTCTATCTCACAGCATAAATGAGCACCAAAAACTAGCCAAAAGCAAGGTTGCGTGGCTAAATTTCGTCTTTGCAAGCGTTTTGGTGCAGGTTTTTTGGCTCTCATACGCGCTATTTTTTGATTTTTTAAATTACAAAAATTTTGCCCTTGGCGAGGGCGCGGATTACGCCCTGCCACTACTTTTATCCGTGCTTTTAGTCTGCGTGATTTTATTTAACTATATCAAAAAACGCCATTTTGAGGCGACAGACATTTCTAGCCTTGCAAAGGGGCTTGACGCCACAGAAATTCACCCCCACACTGCCAAAAATTCCGAAAAAATTCTGCTTAACATAATCGAGGAAATGGCGATTGCCTCGCGTGTGGGCATGCCACGGGTTTTTATCATGAAAAACGAAAATGGCGTAAATGCCATGGCAAGCGGGGAGAATTTCGGCAAAGATAGCGAAAAAATCGCGATTTTTGTCACGGCTGGGGCAATGAGGACATTTAACCGAGACGAAATGCAAGGGGTAATCGCGCATGAGTTTTCGCACGCATTTCACGATGATATCGAGCTAAATATCAGGCTAATTAGCGTCATTGGCGCACTTGGGACGCTTAGCTTCATCGGATATGAGATTTTAAGGGCATTTGGCAGGGGGAGAAGCGGCAGAAACTCCAAAGGAAGCGGGATTGCCATAGTCATACTTGTAGGCGTAATATTTTGGCTACTTGGGCTTTTGGGTAAGGTTTTTGCCGAACTTATCCAAAGCGCGATTTCTAGGCAAAAAGAGTTTTTAGCAGACGCTAGCGCAGCTAAATACACGCGCAATCCTTTGGGGATCAAAAAGGCGCTTGATAAACTTTTTATGATACAAAAATTCAACAAAGCCTATCACGACGGAATCGGCAAAAAGGATTTTAAAGCCCCAAAAGATGAAAAAAAGCCGAATTTAAACAGATATTTTTCCTCAAAAACGCGCCAAAGGGGCAGTATAAACACAGATGAAATGCGAAATTTTCGCGCAAATCCACTAAGAAATTTCGCAAATTTTCATATCAAAAACACCAACGCCAGAGCCTGCGCGCACATGTTTTTCTTGCCCGCATTTTCTGGGCTTTTCGCCACGCACCCTAGCCTGCAATCACGGATAAAAAAGCTAAAAGAAATGGGCGCGTGAGTTTGGGCTAAATTTCGCGCCAAATTTCGCGCGTTAAATTTAGGCTAAATTTTAAAATTCGCAAATTTTGGTTAAATTTTAAATTTTGCAAATTTTGGTTAAATTTCACGCCCAAATTTGCGCCAAATTTTAGGCACAGGGCTAATTTTTTTATAATAAATTTAGGCTATAATCTACGATTTTAAAGGAAAATTTTGAACGCAATATCAAATTTAAACCAAGAACAATACTCCGCCGCGACTGCGCCCTTTGGCCACAATCTCGTAATCGCAAGCGCAGGCACAGGCAAAACTAGCACCATTGTAGCGCGCATTGCGCATTTACTGCACCTTGGCGTAAATCCAAGCAAAATTTTGCTTCTAACCTTCACAAACAAGGCAGCTAGCGAAATGATTGCGAGGCTAAATCGCTATTTTGACAAAAAAATCACCGCCAAAATCACCGCAGGCACCTTCCACGCGGTATCTTACGCACTTTTGCGTGAGCTTGGCAAGGGTGTGATTTTAAAACAGCCAAGCGAGTTAAAAACGCTTTTAAAAAGTATCGTAGAAAATCGCAAATTTTACCATATCAGCGACACTAGGCCGTATGGCGGTGCGTATTTATACGACATATACTCGCTCTTTCAAAACAAACAAACAGGCGAGAGTTTTGGCTCGTGGTTTGCTAGAAATTTCGAAGATCAGGCTGAATTTAGCGAAATTTACGAGGACATTTTGCGTGAATTTGAAGAAGAAAAAGCCCGCTTTAACTACGCCGATTTTAACGACATACTGCTTAAAATGCGCCACGAACTGCGCAAGGGTGCGCCACTATACTATGATGAAATTTTAGTCGATGAGTATCAAGATACCAACTCGCTTCAAGGCTCGCTAATCGACGCATTTAGGACAAAAAGCCTTTTTTGCGTGGGCGATTTCGACCAGAGCATTTACGCCTTTAACGGCGCAAATATCGATATAATCGGCTCTTTTGGTACCCGTTTTAGCGATGCGAAAATTTACACGCTAAACATAAATTACCGCTCATCTAGCCAAATTTTAGCCCTTGCAAACAAGGTCATTTCAAACAATCCGCGCCTGTATGACAAAAAGCTAGTCGTGGGGCGCACGGGCAAATTTAGCGCGCCAAAACTGCATGTGTATGATGAGATTATGTCGCAATACGGCCATATCGCACAGCAAATCAAACAAAGCGGGCGCGCGCCTGAGAGTTTTGCGGTAATTTTTCGCAACAACTCTTCGGCTGACGGGATCGAGGTCGCACTCAAAGAGCTAGGAATCGGCGCGAAACGCAAAGGCAGCACGAGCTTTTTTGAAAGTCGCGAAATAAAGGCGTTTATGGATATTTTCGGCGCGCTGATAAACCCAAAGGATATGATGGCTTTCCTTGGGATTTTAGAATATGCCAAAGGTATCGGAAACGCCACTAGCAAGGAGATTTTCGACGCGCTAATCGCGCTTGGTGGCGGAAATATCAAAGATGGCTTTTTGCGCCCTGATATGAGTGCGAAAATTTACGAGCAAAAAAAGCGAAATTATCAGCTAGGACTTTTTGACGATATGGATTTACAGGCGAGTTTGGAGCGGTTTAACACGCTTGGATTTAGCGAAAATTTCGCCAAAAATCCGGTGCTAAAATACAACAAACTAAACGAAAGCGCAGCTGTGATTTTGCACGAGCTATACACGCTATTTAGCAAATTTAGCCCAAATTTCGGCGCTGGCGAGCTAGTGAATTTGATAAAATCCTCCAAGCTTTTTGCCATAATTGCAGGTAATATCGCCACTCACAGAGCCACGCTCAAAAACGGCAAAATCGATCTCGATCGCAAAACGAACGAAAATGAGAAAATTTACAACAAAGTAGCGATTTTAGGCGGGATTGCGAGCAAATACAAGGACGCGGGGAGTTTTTATAACTTCATCACACTTGGCGCAAAGGAAATGAGCGAGGGAGAGGGCGTAAATCTGCTAAGCGTGCATGCTAGCAAGGGTTTGGAGTTTGATAGCGTGTTTTTGGTAGATTTGGCGCAAAACCGCTTTCCGAATTTGAAGCTAATGGGCATGGGTGGCAGCCTAGATGAGGAGCGACGACTATTTTATGTCGCGGTTACTAGGGCGCGAAATGAGCTCTATCTAAGCTACGCGAAATTTGATAAAATTCGCAAAATAAACTATCAGCCAAGCTGTTTTTTAGTCGAAGCCGGTATGGCGTAAATTTGGGGGTTATAATGAGTTTTCACGCAGAAATTTGGGAAATTTTAAACGCTGGTAGCCCAAACGAAAAAATAGAAAAATTTGCAAAATTTTACGCAAAATTTTGCAAAAATGAAGTAGAATTTGAGCAAAATTTTGAGCCAATACCACTCGAAAATCCTAGCTATGCAAAATTCGCCCAAATTTCACAGGTCAAAGATATAAAAATCCAAAACAAAAATTTAAAAAAGCACAATGTCGATAAAAACGCCCTATTTCTGCACTCTGTGGCGCATATCGAATACAGCGCGATTGATTTAGCGCTCGATGCGTGCTATCGTTTCGCGGGACTGCCACGCGAATTTTACGCTGATTGGCTAGAAGTGGCAGAAGATGAAGTGAGGCACTTTTCGCTCGTAAATGCTGAGCTAGAAAAAATGGGCTTTTCTTACGGCGATTTTAGCGTGCATGACGGGCTATTTGAGGCGCTGAAAAAAACTCAGCACTCGCTAATTGAGCGCATGGCAGTGGTGCCTAGGCACTTGGAGGCTGGCGGACTGGATGCGAACTTTTATCTGCTTTCGCATATCGATGAAATGCCGGATAAAAGGCCATTGCGGCCACTTTTGGAGATGATTTTGCGCGAGGAAGTTTCGCATGTGAGCAAAGGCGATAAGTGGTTTAGATACGAGTGCGCTAGGCTGGGAGTTAGCTCGGAGTGTTTTTTCGAAATCGTTATGCGCCACTACCCAAAAGCCTTTAAAACCACTCGCGCGATAAACGAAACCGCCCGCTTGCAAGCTGGCTACTCGCAAAGTGAAATCGATAAAATCAAAGAGTTGCAAAGAAATTAAAAGGATTTATGCCGCGGCAGGTGCTGTGAATTTGCATATCAAATTTTAATATTAGTATTGCCAATTTTCTTAAAATCCACTTACAAATTCGCTATTTTTATTGACTTTTAAGAATTAATATTATATTATAACGCCAAATTTTCACAAGGAGCAACCTATGGCAGTAGATGTTATAAAAGTCGAACAAATGGTCAAAGACGCTGAATTTTTAGAAAATATCAGAGGCAGAGAAAGTTATAGAAAAGCTCTAAAACTCTTAGGAATTGCTAAAAATTATAGTCTTTTGGATAGCGAGAAATGGGAAGCTCTCCATAATAGCGTGCAAACAATGGCTTCGCTCTTGGGCCTAGCAAGGGCAGAAATAGATGAGCTCTATACCCCTAAACAGCAGGTTTTAGCCAGCCACACTATGGAAATCATAGAGCTACTCAAAAAGGAAAAAACCCCGCTTCAAATCACAAAAATTTTGCAAGAGCGAGGCGTGGAAGTGGCTTACTCTCAGGTCAGCCATTTCATATCAGAGACAAGGCTAAATCAATTTTCCGCACCATCAACTAGGGACAGGCTCGCCAAATACAAGGACGAAATCCAAGCCAAACTCGAAAACGGCGATAGCTACTACTCGATCGGCGGGGATTTGGCAGAGGCATACCCCGAGCTTAGCAACCTTACATATTCGCAGATTAGCAACTTTATCAAGAGCGAGTTTGGCGAAAAATACTTAGCCGAAATAAAGGCGAAATTCGCGGGTCCGACAAGCGAAGAGTTGCTAAGCCCATACAAAGATGAAATTCGCAAAATGCTAGCTAGCGGCGACCAGCTCACGGATATCCGTGCCAAACTAAAAGAATTAAAGCCAGAGCTAGGGAATATTTCGTATTCTCAGCTTAACTACTTTATCGCAACGAAACTCTCGCAAGGCTGAGAACCTGCGATAAGGGCGTGAAATTTGGCGTGAAATTCTCGCGGTGGCGCATTAGTAGCGCGCGTAATGCTGTCATTGCGAGAATTTTGCGTTAGTAAAATTTCGGCGCAGTATTCTCCGTTTGCAGACAGCGGAAATTAAAATTTTGCAAATTTTATCTCTTTAATCATATTATAAATCGTTATAAATTTTGTGTCGATTTCCTTGTAAGCTTCGTGCCAGTGCCCAAAATACCAGCGTTTGAAGCTGATTTTATCGGCAAATTCTTGCAACATTTCGCAGTTTTTGTCGTGGAGTTTTGCGTTATTCCAAGGCTTGATTAGCCTTGGCACGATATCTTTGGGGCAAGTGTGCGTGATGATAAAATCCACGCTGTAATCGTGCACACTAAGATTTTTGTGCGCCTCGGCAATGTCAGCTTCGCTGATATTTTCGCCCTCCCACCACGATATGTTTTGCGTGCGATACTCCCTGTCGATACTCGCCGCACCGCCCATACTAAGAACTTTGTGCCCTGCAAGCTCATAAACCTGCCCGCGCATAAGATGATACACGCTATCACTTATTTTATGCACTTTTCCGCCGTGAAATTCGCTAATTTCATACGAATTTAAGCGATTGAAATTTTCGTGGTTGCCGTCTATAAAAAGAGTGGTATAGTTTCGCTCGTTAAGATATTTTAGCCAACGAATTTCATCTTTATCTGGTTTGCTCTCCCAAATAAAGCCAAAATCTCCTGCGATAATGAGAAAATCGTCTTTGCAAAGCTCTTTTTCGGTTTTGTATCTAAACTTTTCAAACCTTTTCATTTCGTGCGAAAATCCGCCCCAGCCGCCGTGTGTATCGCCTGTGATGAAAATTCTAGCCATTGTTTTGCCTTTAAATTTGTGAAATTTTGTAAAATTTTATGAAAACAACTTAAAAAAAGCTTAAATGGTGGAGGTGTGCGGGATCGAACCGCAGTCCAAAAACAAACGACCAAAGCCTCTACATGCTTAGCAAAAGTGAAATTCTCGCCCCAGCTTGCTCACTTTCCAAAACAAATCGCCAAAGCAAAGACTAAATTTCGCCCCGCGCCTCGTCAGAGCGCGAAACTACGCTATCTAGGATTACCCGCTACCGCGCTTAGATAGTATGGGCGCAGTGCAGGGCTCGACTGCGATTACGCTACTTTTGCGTAAGCAGGAGCAAAATTTTTGTTATTTGCGTTTAATTTTAATTTGGATTTTATACGCTATATCCGAAGCGGCATGCCACCTTGACCAATCCATTTCTGTCGAAGCCAAGTCACCCCCAAAAGGAAGTCGCACATTTTACTTCAAAAATTTTATATTGTCAAATTTGGGTTAAATTTGCCAAATTTAGGCTATAATCGCAAAAAATTTTTAAGGATTAAATATGGCAAAAATCACTATAAATGACCTTTATAAAATGAAAGAAAACAGCGAAAAAATCGTTATGATTACAGCCTATGACGCACTTTTTGCCAAAATTTTTAACGACCAAGTCGATATGGTGCTAGTAGGCGATAGCCTAAATATGAGCTTTGGCGGACACGCTGAGACTATCGGCATAAGCGTCGATGAGATGATTTATCACGCAAGGGCTGTTAGGCGCGGTCTAACTCACCCGTATTTGGTCGTGGATATGCCGTTTTGTTCGTGCGCCACGCCCCAGCTTGCCCTTAAAAACTGCGCCAAAGTTTATGAAAAAACAGGTTGCGACGCCGTTAAAATCGAAGGCGGAAAGGACTTTGCCGCTACCGTCGAGCTTCTTAGCAAAAACGGCATTGCCGTTATGAGCCACATAGGCTTACGACCGCAACTCTCTCGCTTTCAAGGCGGTTACAAAGTAAGCGGTCGCGAAAAAAATGCGCTAAATTTGCTTCTTGATGACGCAAAAGCCGTGCAAGACGCTGGGGCGGTTTTGCTTCTGCTTGAAGGCACAGTTTCAAGCGTGGCTAATGAAGTAATGAGCGTTGCAAATGTCCCTGTTATCGGTATCGGCGCAGGATCCTGCGACGGACAGGTGCTAGTGTGGAGCGATATGCTAGGATTTTTTGACGAGTTTAAGCCAAAATTTGTAAAACGCTACCTAAACGGCGCCGAACTCGTGCGAGAAGCTGTGAAAAACTACGCTAACGATGTTAAAACTGGCAAATTCCCAAGCGAAGAATTTGAGTATTTGAAATAGGTAGATTTAATGGACAGAATCGTAGAAATAGAAAAATTAAAACTAGATGAAGCGTCGGAAATTTCGCTAAGACCGGCTAATTTCGAGGATTATATCGGGCAAGAAAAAATCAAATCGAACCTAAACATAGCAATCACGGCCGCCAAAAAGCGCGCCGAGTGCCTAGATCATGTGCTGTTTTATGGGCCACCAGGGCTTGGCAAGACCACACTTGCGCACATTATCGCCACGCAAATGGGAGCTAATATCAAAGTAACCGCCGCTCCGATGATAGAAAAAAGTGGCGATTTGGCCGCGATTTTGACAAATCTCGAAGAGGGCGATGTGCTTTTTATCGATGAAATTCACCGCCTCTCCCCGGCAATCGAAGAGGTGCTGTATTCTGCGATGGAGGATTTCCGCCTTGATATCATCATCGGCTCAGGTCCAGCGGCGCAAACCATTAAAATCGATATTCCACACTTTACACTCATCGGTGCGACCACGCGCGCAGGCATGATTTCTGCACCACTTCGCGATCGCTTTGGTATGCAGTTTCGCTTGCAGTTTTATACCACCGAAGAGCTTGCCAAAATCGTAAAAATCGCCTCGATCAAACTCGAAAAAGAGTGCGAAAAAGACGCTAGTTTGGAAATCGCGCGCCGTAGCCGTGGCACGCCACGCATCGCGCTTCGGCTTTTGAAACGCATAAGAGATTTCGCCGAGGTTAAAGACGAGAAAATCATCACCAAAGAGCGCGCGAACGAGGGTTTGGACGCGCTTGGGGTCAATGAGCTCGGATTTGATGAGATGGATTTGCGATACCTTGCGATTTTGGGCGAAGCGGGCAAGAGAGCCATGGGGCTAAGCACCATCGCAGCGGCACTTAGCGAAGATGAAGGCACGATCGAAGATGTCATCGAGCCGTATTTACTCGCAAACGGCTATATCGAAAAGACAGCCAAAGGGCGCATTATGAGCGTGCGCGCAAAATCAGCCCTAGGATACGAAACCAGCCCCAATGAGCGGGGACTTTTTGATTAAATTGCGTTAAATTTTGCAAATTTAACGCAAAATTTTGCAAATTTATAGTCTAAATTTTAAGAACATTTGAGATTGTTTATATTTCTTTGGTTCAAAATTTTTCAACTTTTTGCGCAATATATTCTGCACGATTAAATTCAGCCATTTTTTGCTCCTTTATTAAATTTTTTATTTAGTAGTAGTAATAAAATATATTTTTTTCTGTTTGCGTTTTTGTATGTTTTTTGACCAATTCATCTATATATTCTTTATAGGTAAGATTTGTATCTTTGACGATATCGACATGTCTAGACATATCTTTATCAAATTGATACAACAAAAAACTTTTAACATCTTTGAAATTTTCATCTTTATCTGGTTCTTTATTCATACTATATTGAATTATTTTTTTATATTGATTTTTTTTACGAATAATTTCTTCATCCAAATAAACTAAACTATCAAAATCTAAATTTTTATCACTACAATATTTACCATATCTATTTATTTCTCTATCAAATAATTCTAATAAAATCGGATTTGGCTCCATAGGCGTTCTTGTGATTAAACCGTCTTTTTCTAGTGCGTTTGTTATCATCCATATAGGAACTTCCGAATATGGACTTACACTTTCTGTTTTTCTAATTTTTTTTGCATATTCATCTTTGTATTTATCAAAAATTTCTTGCTCTTTTTTCAAATCAGTTCCTGTTTTCATATCAATTATATATCTAGCTTTCCCTGAAATTGCTCTTCTAAAATAGTAAAAACATTTTTCATAAACTTCTCTCATAAGCTTTTGACTAGGCTGTCCCGAGATATTATTATCAAGCAAAAATTCTAATTCTGTTCTATCGTCCATGTTGTGATAAACACTATTTTCATACATTAGCTTATCTAATTCTAACTCTAAATCAAATCTGCTAGGGTCTGGAAGACTTTTTTTCTCATAATACATATATAAATTTATCTCATCTTGTGTCAAAATTTCTTCTAAACTATTCCCCACTTCAACTTTTGGATAATCAACATTATAAGTAGCATAAGCATAAGGTCTAAAACCACTTTCTAATGCTATTTTCTTAATTTCTATATTGGTCCTAAAAAATGGATAATAAGCCGTAAAACCATGCTTAAAAACATGAGGCTCACTATAAATTGGTTTGGAAGTATTTGTTTCTAAATCATACATTGCTTTCCAATTTCTAATTAAATACCCCTGCACTACCTTTGCTTCTTCAAATTTAACCCCATTATCAAGCAAAAATTTAACCATTTCTGCTTTTTCGTTTTGTATAGCATAAGATAAAGCACAAAGATTATATTTATCATACAAATGCGGATTAGCTCCTAAATTTATAAGCTCCTTTGCTGTATTTATGTCATCATAAAATGCGCTATACATTAAAGGCGTTACTCCATAGTGAAGTGGCTCATCAACGCTGATATTATTATCTTTCATATAAGCTAAAATTTCTTGTGTGTTTTTTGATTTTAGAAGCTGTCTTAAATTTTCCATTTTATCATTATTCATAACATCGTCTGCATCTATATCCCAATAGCGAAACGCAAAATCATCAACTTCTTCTTGGGTTACATATTTTGACAGACCTTTTACTTGCGAAACATTTGTGTCGGCTGTAACTGAAAATGTTTTTATTTTTCTACCACCTATAAAATCGGAATTTAAAGCAAGTATAGCGACAAAAATAAGAACAAAAATAACAAGTGGTTTTTTATCTGACATATTTTTCCTTGATTTTTTAAGGGCTAATTTTACATTGGAAGTGCTTAAATTTACTAAACAAACAAAGGCGCAATGAAAATTTGCAAAATTTAACGCTAAATTTTGCAAATTTATAGTCTAAATTTTAGGAGCATTTGAGATTGTTTATATTTCTTTGGCTCAAAATTTTTCAACTTTTTGCGCAATATATTCTGCACGATTAAATTCTGCCATTTTTGCTCCTTTGTTATTTTTGTTTATTTAATTTTTCTTGTTCTTTTGCTAATTTTTCTCTATCATAAAGTTCTTGTGTTTTTTTTAGTTCTTCCTTAAATAATTTATCTGATATTTTTCTTAATTCTTCAACAAATACTTTCATATTTTCTTCGCCTATAACTTCTTTATATTTTTTAAATATTTCTTGCGAACTATCAGTATCTCCTTGTTTAGTATATACCCTATCTTTATAGTTAAGCTCAAAATGATATATTTCACTTATTTTATAATCTTCATTTAGATATGCTATCAATGCCCTAGTATCTTTAAAGGCTTCGCTAGGCTCGGAGCAGTTATTTTGATATAAATTAACTTTCATTTCAGTTGCATCTTCGTCAATACTTGCTCTACGCCTATAACACTCATAGTATTTATCTCTAAGTATAGAAAATTTAGGCTGTCCGCCGACATTGTGTTTAAGTAGTAATTCTAGCATAGGTTCGTAATTTGGGTAGAGTATAAGTTCTTTATAGATAGAAAATCTAAAATCAAGAGTTGCTAGACATTCTTCTTCGTTAAATAAAAACTCATAATGTGGATCATCTGGTTTTGGAGAACAGCCATTTGCCATATAGCTCTTTATATCAATTGTTTTAGCAAATTCTTCAAAAGTATGACCCCTTATATCTATATCAAAGCCATCTGTATTATACACATAAGGTTTATAGCCACTTTCTAAAACCATTTGGGCTATTTCTATAAGATTATGGCTCACTACAAATTGAAAAAAATATATTGGATAAAATGGCGGTCTGGGTGTTTCTCTAACCTTATAGTAATTTACCTTGGCATCTCCGTCAGTAGCCACTATACTCTCTATGCCGAAATGGGCATCATAAAATATAGCATTGGGAAGTTCCCACCTGCTTTGAATTCCTACAACTTCATCAAATTTAACTCCATTATCGTATAAAAGTTTTACACTTTTTGTAGCGTTGTTTTCTATCGCATACGCCATAGGACTTAGTTTGTATTTATCTTTTTTGTGTGGGTCTGCTCCTAAATTTAAAAGCTCCTTTGCTGTATTTATGTCATCGTAAAAACTAGCATACATTAAAGGCGTTACTCCATAGTGAAGTGGCTCATCAACGCTGATATTATTATCTTTCATATAATTTAGTATTTCTTGTGTATTTTTTGATTTTAGAAGCAGTCTTAAATTTTCCATTTTGTCGTTATTCATGACTTTATCTTTATCGATATTCCAATGTCTAAACGCAAACCCATCAACTTCTTCTTGGGTTACATATTTCGACAGACCTTTTACTTGCGAAACATTTGTATCGGCAGTAACTGAAAAAGTTTTTATTTTTCTACCACCCATAAAATCGGAATTTAAAGCAAGTATAGCGATAAAAATAAGAACAAAAATAACAAGTGGTTTTTTATCTGACATATTTTTCCTTGATTTTTTAAGGGCTAATTTTACATTGGAAGCGCTTAAATTTACTAAACAAAAAAGGCATAATGAAAATTTGCAAAATTTAACGCAAATTTTGCAAATTTTAAAAAATTTCAAATATTAAAATTCAGGCGAAATTCGTTTTTATCATAGCTTATTAGTCCGTCTTTCGCCATTTTGCTAAGTTCGTTTGACATAGCGCTTCGATCCACACCCAAATAATCAGCCAGCCCCTGCCTAGAAAACGGCACACAAAAGCTGGTGCTTGCGTTTTTGAGTGCTTGCTCACCAAAATAAGAAAGCAATCTCTCTCGTATAGTCTTGGGCGCAGTGTGCATCATACGGGCTGAGAGATTTAGGTTTTTGTTGCTTGAAATTTTAAACAGATTATAGATGATTTTGTGATGATAGGGGCAATTTTTGGCACAAGAAGTTAGAATTTTGCGCAAATTTAAAAATAAAATTTCACTTGGCTCTGCGCTTACGACATCGCATTCTAGGGGTTTTGCGCTTATGGCGTAGTTTGCAGCAAATATATCGCCTCTGGTAATACGCCCAAAAATATTGCTATTTCCACGCAAGAAATTTACGACAATATCCACGCTCCCGCTTAGCACGAGCCCGATTTTTGCAGTGGTGTCCCCACAGCGAAAGATTATCTCATCTTTGGCGAATTTCGCCCTTTGTGCTTCCAAGCAAGGGAGCAAATCTGCAATCTCATCTTCGCTTATGCCGTTAAAAAGTATGGTTTTGGATAAATTCATAAATTTTGCCTTTTTGTTGTTATAACAACAGAAATTAATTTTGCATTATATTATAATGCGCCTTGAATTTCAAATTTCAAAGGAGAAATTATGGAAAATATGTTTTGTTTCCAATGCCAAGAGACGGCTAAAAACACAGGCTGCACGATTAGCGGCGTATGTGGCAAAAAGCCAGAAGTTGCAGCTATGCAAGATCTGCTAGTGTGGGTTACAAAAGCTCTTTCTAGCGTAGCTTGTGCGCTAAGGGCGCAGGGTAAAAGCGTAGCAAAAGAGGTAAATCACAGAGTAACGATGAATTTATTCGTAACTATCACAAATGCAAATTTCGATAATCCTGCGATTATCGCAATTATCAAAAAAACCCTAGAAATGAAAAAATCGCTTATCGCAAATTTAGGCGATTGTTCAAATTTGCCAAGTTTTGCCCTTTGGGAGGGAGATGAGAGCGAATTTGCACAAAAAGCAAGAGAAGTCGGAGTTTTAAGCACGGCTGATGAGGACAAACGAAGCCTAAAAGAGCTTACCACTTATGGATTAAAGGGGCTTGCTGCGTATATGAAACACGCAAACGCCCTAAATAAGGAAGATGAGAGCATTGATATTTTTATCCAAGAGGCTTTGGCAAAAACCCTTGATGATAGCCTAAGCATTGATGATTTAATCGCTCTTGCCATGGAGACTGGCAAATTTGGCGTATCTGGCATGGCTTTGCTAGATAGCGCAAATACAAGCGCTTACGGCAATCCTGAGATTAGCGAAGTAAATATCGGCGTAGGGAAAAATCCCGGAATTTTAATCTCAGGGCATGATTTGCGCGATTTAGAAATGCTATTGGAGCAGACACAAGGCAGCGGCGTAGATGTCTATACACACTCTGAAATGCTTCCAGCCCACTACTATCCGTTTTTCAAAAAATATCCGAATTTCATCGGAAATTACGGTAATGCGTGGTGGAAGCAAAAAGAGGAATTTGAGAAATTTAATGGCCCTATTTTAATGACGACAAACTGCGTCATAATCCCGCCTGAGAGCTACAAACACAGACTTTGGACGACAGGTGCTGTGGGCGTGGAGGGTTGCTTGCACATTAAGGGCGAACACGGCGAAAATAAGGATTTTGGCGCCATAATCGAGCAGGCCAAAACCTGCGCCCCACCGACACAAATCGAAAGTGGTAAAATCGTAGGCGGTTTTGCTCACGCACAGGTTTTCGCCCTAGCTGATAAGGTCGTAGAAGCTGTAAAATCAGGCGCAATCCGTAAATTTGTCGTCATGGCTGGGTGCGACGGACGGGCGAAATCTAGGGAGTATTACACTGAGTTTGCAAAAGCTTTGCCAAAAGACACCGTGATTTTAACCGCAGGTTGTGCGAAATACAAATACAATAAGCTTAGCCTTGGCGATATCGGCGGAATCCCGCGTGTCCTAGACGCTGGTCAGTGTAACGATTCATACTCACTTGCGCTAATTGCTTTGAAATTAAAAGAAATTTTCGGTCTAAATGATATAAATGAGCTTCCTTTGGCGTTTAATATCGCTTGGTATGAGCAAAAGGCGGTTATCGTGCTTTTAGCGCTTTTATATCTTGGCGTGAAAAATATCCACTTAGGCCCTACACTTCCAGCGTTTTTATCGCCAAATGTGGCAAAGGTATTGGTCGAAAACTTCGGCATTGCGGGCATTAGCTCGGTTGAGGCCGATATGAGATTGCTTGTTGGATAAATAATAATAGTTCTCCTTTTATGCTCGCCGTTTTGGCGAGCAAATTTTAACCCCAAATTCGCTATAATCTTTCTTCAAATTTCACAAAAAGGCTAAAAATGAAATTCATAAAATTTTGCGCTATTGTGGCGTTTTGCGCCGTGTTTTTGGGTTGCGAAAGCGAAAAAAGCGTGGATTATTACAGGGCAAATTTAAGCGCAGCCAAAGAGCGAGTGGCGCAGTGTAAAGGCATAAAAAACAAATCCAAAAAAACAGCCAAAGAGTGCGCAAACGCGAGCACGGCGCTTTCGCAAGTGGCGGCGAAAATGGATTTAGAAGCAAATCGTGCCAAGCTTAGCATAGGAGCGATTGTGCAGGATTTCACCACGCATTATATCGCGCAGGGCGAGTTTGGCGCGCCTGCTTCTATGAGTGGCGTCTCACTTCCTTTGCGTGTGGGAAGCGTGGTTTGTGCGGAGTTTGAGCGCAAAAGTGGAGATGAAATGTGGCTTGTGATAAACCGAGATGATGAGTTTTGCGCCGTGGTTTATAATGAGTTTAGACAGGGCGAAATTTCAGTGGCAAATTCGGCTAAAATCATTGTAAAATAGGCAAAATTTTAAAATTTTGCTTCGCAAATCCCAAATACTGGCGCGAAATTTTCTTTTAAATTTCAATAATCTTATTTGCATAATTTTGCAATTTCTTTTCGCAAAAATTCTGGGTAAATGGTGCAAATTTCGGGGTGTAAATTTATATACTTTTTAACTTCATTTAACCCAATACCGTGTTTTTTATCATCATAAATCAAAAATCCAGCGTAAAATTGAGCCGTATAAAGTCTCGTTAAGTATTGATAAAAAAAGTAGTTGTGAAAGCCACTTACTATCTCTTCATTTTTGCTACTAAATGTAGCCAAAGCCTCAAAATGCGCTTCCAAGCTCTTTTCATGCAAAAGTTCTAATAATTGGGATTTTTGCTCTGTAAATGAGCGTTCGTATAGATAAGACTTGTAGTCTTTGCCTGCTTGGGCGCTGATTTTTTTGACGATTTGCAAATCTACATTTTGCATTTCTTTCAGAGCTTGCAATATGCCAGCTAGATTTAGCACTTCGGTTGGGTGTCCGCATGGATCGCCTACGCAGGTTTCTAGCTCGTTAAATTTGGCTAAATTTTCCGTGCCGTTTGAGAGCAGAAAATCGACCTTTTCTTGCAAATACTCTTTGTAAAATTCTAAGGTCTTATCGAATTTGTTTTGATTTTGTGTTTGAGTTGCAATAAGTAAAAAATTTAGCCTTTGATCTAGTAGGAAATATTCTACAAATTCTTGATTTTTCAAGGTTTTGAGCTTTGTTAAATTTGCTATATTTTCATCTTGCCACTCCCGGCTCAAATCTAGCAATTTTTGTGTTTGGGTAGAGTTGTTTGCGTCTAAATTGCTAAGTTCTTTTGCAAATTCAGTTTTATCAAAAGCAAAAATTTGCCCCACAAGAGATAAAAACAGCAATATTTTTTTCATAAAAATTCCTTGAATAAAATGCGAAATTTTATCTTTTTAAATTTAAAATTTAGTTTGATTTTGTTTTCACAGAATTTTAAGAGAGGTAAAATTTCGGCGCAGTATTTATAGCCTGTGGTAGCGAATTTGAAAGAATTTGGCGTAAAATTTGAAATTTAAAAATTAAATTTATAAAATACCCCTTTTGAAATTTAAAGGATAAAATTTGGCAAATAACGAAAATTTAGACGCACTTTCGCACTCGCGCCCTAATATCGTCGATTCCAAGGGCGAACCGCTGGGCAAAGCTAGTGCGAAAAACGCAAAAACGAGCAAGATTTTTTTCATCGGTATAATTTTATTTCTGTTTTGTTGCGTGATTTATCTGTTTTCGCCGTTTTTGCTGGCGATTGCGATTGGGGTTTTGATTTCGATTTCGACATCTGGTTTGCATGTCAAAATCCTCTCATTTGTGCGTGGCAAAAAGGTGCTAGGCTCGCTTTTGACGACGCTTGTGCTGTGCGTGGTGCTGTTTGTGCCATTTATCTATGCTGGCACGCAGATTACGAAAAATATCGCGCATTTTGACATTTCTAGCCTAAATTTAATGGTCGAAAACGCCAAAAATATGGATATTCAGCTTCCAAAGGCACTAAATGGATTTGAGGCGCAAATCAAGGAATTTTTGGGCAACCTAGACATCGCAGCCACTGCGAAACAGGCGTTTTCATACTTTTCTGTGGCGGGCAAATCGAGCCTAAAATTTATCGCTGATATGGTGTTAATCATCATTTTTTGCTTCTTTTCATACCTTTATGGCGCCGATATTGCGGGATTTATCAAAAAAATCGTCCCCGTCAAAGCCGAGCAGCTTGATTATATCTTCGCAGAGACCGCAAACACCATGAGCGTGGTGCTATACTCGACGATTTTTAACGCCGTTTTGCAAGGGCTTTTGTTTTCGGTGATTGCTGGAAGCTACGGATTTGACCCTGTGTTAATGGGCGTAATTTTTGGATTTTGCTCGCTAATCCCAGCAATCGGTGGCGCGCTCGTGTATGTGCCTACTGCGCTAATCGTCTTTATCGGGGGTTCGACGAGTGGCGCGCTTATTATTTTGATTTATTGCGTGGTGATGATTTCGACGATCGCTGATAGCTTTGTAAAGCCGCTTGTGATTAAATTTATCAACTCGCGCCTTGTCAAAAATCCCGCCAAAATCAACGAAATTTTAATCTTTTTCTCAATGCTAGCTGGAATTTCGACCTTTGGGTTTTGGGGCGTGATACTAGGCCCTGCGATACTGACGCTGTTTTTAAGCGTGCTAAGCCTGTATGATTATCTCAAAAGCGCAGATTTTCAGTGAGTTTTCAAATTTATCGCTACAATCGCAATCGCGACGCCGTTATCGTGCGTAATCGAAAGCGATGAGGCTTTTATGCGGAATTTCTTTTTTAGTTTTTTTGTGAATTTAAAATTTGGCGCACCAAATTTATCTTTGTAAATTTTGGCGTCTTTGAAGCTAAATTTCGCTCCAATACCCACGCCAAGCGCCTTAGATAGAGCTTCTTTGGCGGCATACGCCCCAGCGATACTCTCATCGCGCACGAAAATTTCCCGCTCACTCTTGCGCAAAATTTTACGCAAAAACTTCGCGCCGTATTTTTCGCGAAGTCTTACGATACGGGAAATTTGGGTAATATCCGTGCCGATTTTTAGCATTTATAGAGTTTCTTTGATCTCGATATCTAGGATTTTATCGCCGGCTCTAATCGCATCAAGCACGGCTAATCCCGCATTATCCACGACCTTGCCAAATACCGTATGCACGCCGTCAAGGTGCGGTTGCGCGCTGTGGCAGACGAAAAACTGGCTTCCGCCTGTGTTGCGTCCAGCATGCGCCATGCTTAGCGAGCCTCGTTCGTGGCGGTGTTTTTGACCTACGCACTCGCAGTTTATGCGCCAGCCAGGACCGCCTGTGCCAGTGCCGTAAGGGCAGCCGCCTTGGATTACGAAATTTGGGATAACTCGGTGAAAATTTAGCCCCTTATAAAAGCCTGAATTTGCAAGTGTGGCGAAATTTGTTACAGCTTGTGGTGCCTCGTCTGCGTATAATTCTAGTGTCATGTCGCCTTTGTCTGTGTGGATTATGGCGAATTTTAGCTTTGATAGCGCGCTTTCGTCGATTTCATAGACTTTTAACTCTTCCATTTTTGCTCCTTATTCGATATTTGTGTAGATTGCTTGCACATCGTCGTCGTCTTCGAGGCGGTCTAGTAGCGCGTCGATATCGGCGATTTGCTCGTCGCTGAATTCGTGTTTGTCGTTGGCGATGAATTTCAAATTTCCGCTAATTAGCTCCAAACCTAGCTTTTCGATACCCTCGTTTAGAGTGCCGAAATTTTCGTATTCGCCGTAGATGATTAGCGTTTTTTCGCTCTCGCCTTTGTCGTTTTCGAACTCATTTACTTCGATTTCGCTTAGTCCAAAATCAATTAGTTCGAGTTCTAGCTCCTCGATATCTGCGCCATCTGGGAATTTCGTCTCAAAAACCGCCTTGCGTGAAAACATAAATTTCAAACTTCCGCTTGGCAAAAACTCGCCCTTGCCTTTGTTGAAGGCTGATTTTATGTTTGCAACCGTGCGGGTAGGGTTGTCTGTGGCGCACTCGACGATGACAAGCGCGCCGTGTGGGGCTTTGCCGTCGTAAAATACGGTTTTGATCTCCGCGCTATCCTTGCCACTGGCGCGTTTAATCGCCGCGTCGATATTGTCCTTTGGCATGTTTTGCGCCTTTGCAGTCGCGATTGCAGCGCGAAGTTTGGCGTTCATTTCAGGATCTTCGCCACCTTCTTTGGCTGCCATTGTGATTGCCTTGCCAAGTTTTGGGAAAAGTTTGCTCATTTTCCCCCATCTAGCCTCTTTTGCCGCTCGTCTATATTCAAACGCTCGTCCCATAAATTATCCTTGTGAATTTAAAATTTAAAAACCTGCGATTGTAGCAAAATTTGGCTTAAATTTTGTGTTATGGTGGATATTTGCAGTATTTTAAATCAAATTTCGCTAAAATCACAAAATTTTTAAATTTCAAAATTTTGGGAAATGAATATGCCACTTTTCAAACGAAAAATCGCACAAAATCAGACGCAAAACTCCGAACTGCTCGAACAACGCTACGCAAATTTATTAAAATTTCAAGCTAAAATCGAACTTCTAAAAACCATAAAAGAAGAAGAGTATCAGACGGATTTTTTACACGATATTTTTGAGGCTTGCCTAGGCTACACGCTAAAAACGACAAATCCGCAAAATTTCAACCTAGCAAGAGAGAGCAAAAACGAAACTGACGCCAAAAAGGCTGACGGCGCAATCCTAGGCGCAAACGGCGAAGTTATCGGCGTTATCGAGCTAAAAGACCAAAAAACGCACGATTTGGACAAAATCGAAAATCAAGCCTTTAATTATCACAATTCAAACTCAAAAAGCCGTTATATCATCATCTCAAATTTCGATGAAATTCGCCTATATATCGATAAAAAGACAGCTTACGAAAAATTCAGCCTTTTTACGATGAGCCGTGCGGAATTTGAGTTTTTTCACCAAATTTTATGCTTTGAGAACATAATCTCAAACGCAACGCTAAATTTGCTAAAAGAAAGCGAGAATTTCGAGCAAGAAATTTCTAAAAAACTCTACGCTGATTTTAGTGAATTTCGTCTAAAACTCTTTGAAAACGCTGTTTCGCTAAATTCGCAAATTTCGCAAACTACGATTTTAAGCCTAACCCAAAAACTCTGCGACCGCATTATTTTCGTCCTTTTTGCCGAAGATATGGGGCTTTTAAAATCAAATTTGGTTAGCGAAATAAATGATAAATTTACCCAGTTAAAGGACATTGCCGATATGTCGCTTTATCAAATTTGGCAGAAATATTTCGAAGCGATTGACAAAGGAAGCCAAAATTTGCAAATCCCGGCTTACAACGGCGGACTTTTTGCCACTGATGAGACGCTAAATTCACTAAGGCTTAGCGATGAAATTTTACAAAGCTATATCGCCAAACTCTCATCTTATGACTTTGCAAGCGACATCGGCGTAAATATCTTAGGTCATATTTTCGAGCAGAGCCTAAGCGATTTAGAAGAGTTAAATTCGCAAATAATCGGCGAAAAATTTGAAAAAACAAACTCCAAACGCAAGAAAGACGGCATTTTCTACACACCTGAATACATTGTGAAATTTATTATTAGCCAAACGCTAGGCGAGATTTGCGAAAACGAAAAGTCAAGGCTAAATTTGCACGAAATTTCACTTCCCAAAAACCCAAAACGCCTTAGCAAAGCAGAAACGCAAACACTCGAAAATATCCGTGCTTACAAAGATTTTTTGCTAAATTTAAAAATCATCGACCCAGCCTGTGGAAGTGGAGCATTTTTAAACGGGGCTTTGGATTTTCTCATTAACGAACACAAAAATTTAGATAAATTTCGCAAAATTTACGAAAACGAAGCTTTGCCGTTATACGACATAGAACCCCAGATTTTAGAAAACAACCTTTTTGGCGTAGATATTAACGCCGACGCTGTGCAAATCGCCAAACTCTCACTTTGGCTTCGCACCGCGCAAAAGGGGCGAAAACTGACAGATTTATCAAACAATATAAAATGCGCGAATTCGCTTTTAGATTTTCCGTTTGATTTCAAATTCGACTGCGTTTTAGGCAATCCGCCCTATATCAGAGTGCAAGGCTTAAAAGCACACCACGAACAAGAAAGTAAAATTTACGAGCAAAAATTTACTTCTGCCACAGGAAATTACGATATTTATGTGCTTTTTATGGAACAAGGTTTTAAATGGCTTAACAAAAACGGCAAATTAGGCTTTATTTTGCCACATAAATTTTTGATTTCAGATTTTGGAAACGGAATTCGCAAATTTTTAAGCCAAAACAAAGCCCTTGAAAAACTCTATCATTTCGGTAGCCACAGCGTTTTTAGCGACGCTTCGACTTATACTTGTATCTGTATTTTATCGCACGATAACCAAAAGCTTAAATTTACACATTTAAATCCAAACGAACTAACAAATTCGCTAAATTTAAACGAAATTTCATATCAAAATTTAAGTAGCGACAAATGGAATTTAACAGACAACAAAACAGCAAATATTTTAAAAAAGATAAATTCTCAACCGCTCAAAGTCCAAGATGTTTTTGCCAAAATTTTTCAAGGTATTGCAACTAGTGGCGATGATGTTTATCTATTGCAAATCACCAAAAACGGACTTTATTCCAAAGCATTAGATAAAATCGTCGAAGTCGAAAACGAACTTTTAAAACCGATTTTAAAAGGCGAAGACATTAAACGCTATGCAAATTTGCAAAATCGCTATTTTGTGATTTTTCCTTATATTTTAGAAAACGGCAAAGCAATGCCTATGAGCGAAGATTATATAAAGTCAAATTTTCCAAATGGTTATAAATATTTAAAAGAAAATGAAACTTTTTTGCGTGGTAGAGAAAAAGGCAAAATGGATAAAGATGGCTGGTTTTTATATATCTATCCAAAAAGTTTAAATTTGATAGATAGTAAAAAATTAGTTGTGCCCGATATAACTTTTGGAATTCAAATTTCTTTTGATAATATTGGTTATTGTATAAAAAATGGTGGTTACGGAATAGTAATAAATGATAAATTTAGTGAATTTACAAAATTTTATCTTGCGATATTAAATTCAAAACTTTTATGGTTTTATCTAAAAAATATAGGAACAGAGTTAAGGGGTGGATATTTTAGATTTAATACAAATTATATAAATCCTTTTGGGTTACCAAAACTTGCAAATTTAGACGAACAAAAGCCGTTTATCCAAAAAGTTGATTTACTTTTAGATTTAAACAAAAATTTACAAACCACAAAAACCGAATTTTTGCGTGAGCTGAATTTAGAAAAAATACCGCAAAAACTAAATGAATTTGAAAATTTAGAATTCGACGAATTTATCAAAGAATACGCAAAAGCCAAAAAAGAAAAATTCGCTGACAAACTCGCCGAAGTGAAATTTAAAAATTGCTATCAAGGCTTTTTTAGCGAATACAAATCTCAGGTGCTGTCTTTAAAATCGCAAATTTTAAGAAGCGAAAATGAGCTAAATTCACTTGTTTATAAGCTCTACGATTTAACTGCCGATGAAATCGCTTTAATCGAAAACTCTTAATTCTCGCAATGCCCAATCTGTCATTGCGAGGCGACGCAGTCGCCGTGGCAATCTACGACTTTAAAATTTAAGGTCAGCGTTTTTGCAAATTTACCGCAAAGAATTTTAAACTCGTAGATTGCTTCGTCGCTGTTTCACAGCTCCTCGCAATGACAATAGCGAGTAATTTTGCATAATCTGTCATTGCGAGAAACGGCGCAAGCCGTTTCGTGGCAATCTACGAGCCAAAATTACCAAACGCTATAATCCGTGTCATTGCGAGAGCCGAAAGGCTCGAAGCAATCCAGTAAAATTTAGAGAGAATTTAAAATTAATCAAAATTTATCTGAATTTCCCTGGATTGCAACGCTGGGCTCGCAATGACAGCAAAAACACACGCTTTAAATTTTAAATTCGTAGATTACTTCGCTTTCTGCGAAAGCTCGCAATGACAAATCAAGGCAAATTTTGCCCAATCTGTCATTGCGAGAAACGGCGCAAGCCGTTTCGTGGCAATCTACGACTTTAAAATTTAAGGTCAGCGTTTTTTCAAATTTACCGCAAAGAAATTTTAAACTCGTAGATTGCTTCGTCGCTACGCTCCTCGCAATGACAAAAAAAGTGTCATTGCGAGACCACGAAGTGGTCGTGGCAATCCAGTAAAATTTAGAGAGAATTTGAATTAATCAAAATTTATCTGAATTTCCCTGGATTGCAACGCTGGGCTCGCAATGACAGCAAAAACACACGCTTTAAAATTTTAAACTCGTAGATTGCTTCGTCGCTGTTTCACAGCTCCTCGCAATGACAAATCAACGCGCATTTCGGGGCAGTATTTCAAACTTGCGGTAGCGGAAAGCTCGCAATGACAATAGCGGGTAATTTTGTTTCGCTTCGCTTGCAATGACAAATTTTCGGCGCAGTATTATGGGGTTGCGCTAGCGAAATTCCAAACATTTAACTTTATGATATACAATCGCAAAATATTTTTCAAGGAGTGAATATGTCTTTTAAACAAACTATGAAATTTAGCGCACCAAATGTTATGTGCAATGGTTGCGCAAACACCATAAAAAAGGCGCTTAGCGAGGAGTTTGGCGAGATTAGCGTAGATGTAGAAAACAAGGTCGTAAGCGTAAATTTAAGCGCGGATGAGGTGGAAAAATTCCTTAGCGAAATGGACGATTTGGGATTTAGCGCAACCAAAATTTAATCGCAAATGTCACAAAAATTTAATCTAAACATAGTCGGAATGACCTGCGTGAATTGCTCGAACGCAATCGAGCGAGTTACGCGCAAGATTGAGGGCGTAGAAAGCGCAAATGTGAGCTTCACAGCTGGGGTCGGCGAATTTGAAGTCGCAAATGAAGCTGTCCTAGACGCCGTAAAAGCAAAAATCACAAAACTAGGCTATGAAATCGCCACAAACTACGAAGAGCTGGAAGCCAAAAAGGCGCGAAATTTAAAAAATATGCTTTTTAAATTCGTTTTAGCCGTGATTTTAGCGTGTCTTATAATGCTAATCGAAATGAAATCAAATTTCAGCTTCGCCGTAAAAGCCACGATTTGCGCTGTGCTGGGCGCCGTCGTGCTTGGCTTTTGTGGCAAAAACTTCTTTTACCACGCGCTAGGCTCACTTAAAAACAAAAACTACGATATGAATGTGCTGGTCTCGCTTGGCTCGTCTGCGGCGTATTTGTATTCGCTAGGAAGTGCGATTTTCGTCCATTTTAAGGGCGAAAGTCAGTGGGCGAATTTGTATTTTAGCTCATCAGCGATGATAATTGCTTTCATATTGCTAGGAAAATACCTTGAAGAGCGAAGCAAACTAAAAGCCAATGATTACATTAAAAAACTTATCGATTTAAGCCCAAAAAAGGCGGTTTTGATTAACCCGGACGGCACGACAAGCGAAATTTTAGCTAATGAACTAAAACCGGGCGATAAAGTTTTAGTCAAAAACGGCGCGCAAATCCCGGGCGACGGCGTGGTCATAGAAGGCGCGGCTGAAATCGATACAAGCCTTATAACAGGCGAGAGTTTAGCCGTTTTTAAAAAGACGGGCGACACGGTAAATGCTGGGTGCGTGAGTATAGAGGGAATTTTGCAGGTCGAAATCACCAAATTTTCGCACCAAAGCGTTTTGGCTGAAATCAAAAATCTTCTAAGCGAAGCAGGAAGCAAAAAAATGCCGATTTCTCGCTTTGCTGATAAAATCGCAAATATCTTTGTGCCAAGCGTGATTTTTATCGCCGTTTGCGTGTTTTTGATTTGGCTAGTCGCAGGGAAAGCCCATATCGGCTTACTTTGCGCGATTTGCGTTTTGATTATTTCATGCCCTTGCGCTTTGGGTTTGGCTACGCCCATTGCGATAGTTTGCGCTATTTCAAATGCCGCTAAAAACGGCGTTTTGGTGAAAAACCCGGAAGTTTTAGAAATCCTAAAAGATACGAAAATCGCCGTTTTTGACAAAACAGGCACACTCAGCAGGGGCGAAATTTCTGTAAATTTTACAAATTTAAGCGATGAAAATCTAGGGCTAATCGCAAGCGCGCAAATGCTTAGCGAACACCCGATTTCAAAAGCGATTGTGAAATTTGCAAAAGAAAAAGGGCTTAAATTTGCTAAATTTGACGGAGAATTTGAGAGTTTGCTGGGTCGTGGTATAAAGGCGCAAAACGGCGAATTTACGCTACTAGCGGGAAATAAAGAGCTTTTAAATGAAAACGGCGTGGAATTTGAAACGCCAAAAAATGCAGATGAATTTTTATATAACGGCTTTGGCGTGATTTTTGTGGCTATTGAGCACGAATTCGTGGGCTTTGTGGCACTTAGCGACATTTTGCGTGATGAAGCGAGTGAGTGTATAAGGGCACTTAAAAATCAAGGCATAAAAACCATAATGCTAACAGGCGACAACGCCAAAACGGCGAATTTCATCGGCAAAAGTTTAGGCATAGATGAGATCATCAGCGAAGTTTTGCCAAGTCAAAAATACGAATTTATCTCAAATTTAAAAAACGGCGAAAAAGTCCTTTTTGTAGGAGATGGCATAAACGACGCTCCGTCACTCAAAACCGCAGACATAGGCGTTGCGATGAACTCAGGCAGCGACATCGCCAAAGGTGCGGGGGATATAATCTTTATCAAAAACGACTTGCGAAATTTGGCTTATTTGATAAATTTGTCGCAAAAAACCATGACGACGATAAAACAAAACCTTTTTTGGGCGTTTTTTTACAATCTCATCTGCATACCTGTGGCGGCAGGAATTTTATATCCTTTGTGGGGTGTCTTGCTAAAACCGATGTTTGGCGCAGCAGCAATGTGTTTTAGCTCAGTAACCGTGGTGCTAAATTCAATCCGTCTAAAATTTGCGAGAATTTAGAAATAAATTTAAGCACTTCTAAGATTTTACAGAGGAAATTCGCACGGTGCAAAATGCGCGAACAGCGCTTTTGCGTGCAAATTAAATGTAGATAAAGGGGTGCAATCCCACAAAACCAGCATAGCGGTCCGCGAAGCCTAAGCAGGTTTTGCTTAGCCTACGGCTCGTCTAAACTTACCTAAATACGCGCGCTGGCACTTTACTCCACTTTACTCCACTTTACTCCACTTTACTCCACTTTACTCCACTTTACTCCACTTTACTCCACTTTACTCCACTTTACTCCACTTTACTCCACTTTACTCCACTTTACTCCACTTTACTCCACTTTA